>JAITQC010000206.1 GCA_031289115.1 Planctomycetota bacterium | reverse complement strand
GTTCCCGAGGCGGTTCCGGCCGACCCGGGTAAACCTACCTGCCTTACCGAGCCTGGCTTTACCCTGCCGCTAAGCCGCCAGGAGGTGGAGCGGGAGGCGAGCCGCTTTGACCTGGCGTGGGAATGCCTGGAGTCTATCCTCCCTGCCGCTACGCAAATATCTGACCCTGAATACGGTGAGTGTTTCCGGGCCGAGTCCCTTACTGGCGGCGGACTAGGGCTTTCTCGCCTCTACCAGGCTTTCCAGGGTGGTAAAGCGCCGGCGGTATCAGCCCAGGAGGTGGGTAGCCGGGGAGCGGCGGGGGAGACAGCGGCGCTTCAGGCGGAAAAACTCTTTTCCTCCCTCTGGGGTCTGGCGGCGGGACGGTTTTTCCACCTGGCGGCGAAACTAGGCCTTACCCAGACCGTGCCGGTCTTTCTGGCGGGTGGGATGACTAACCTAAGTAAACACTACCTTCCCGGTCTGGCCCACTACCTTCTGGCGGCCAACCTTCGACCTGACTTTCATCTCTCCCTTTATCCTTCGGCAGGACGAAACGCCAACCTGATCGGGGCGGCAAGCCTTGCCTGGCATTGTTTTACCCAAAGCGGGGTGGGAGATGCTTCTTGAGGCGCCGGCCGGAACTCTTGGCGCCGGCGGGGGACCTGGCGGCGGGTCTGGCTGCTCTCCACTATGGAGCAGACGCGGTTTACCTCGGCCTAAAGGAGTTTTCCGCCCGGGCGGAAGCAGTTAATTTCACTCCCGCCGACCTTGCCCGCTTTGTGAGTTACGCCCACTCCCTTGTCCCGCGCCGAGCCGTCTACCTCGCCCTTAACACCCTGGTTCGGGAGGCGGAGCTTGGCGCCCTGGCTGAAAGCCTTTATGGCGCAGCCGAGGCCGAAGTGGACGCCTTGATTGTCCAGGATCTTGGCGTGGCCGCCCTGGCCCGGCGCTTTTTTCCCCATATCCCTCTCCATGCCTCAACCCAACTCGCTATTCACAACCTGGACGGGGCCAAGGCTGCCCGCGACCTCGGGTTTACCCGGGTCACCCTGGCGCGGGAACTTGGCTTAGCGGAAGTGGGGCGGATCACAGCGGCAGCTGGAGTGGCGACCGAGGTTTTTATCCACGGGGCGCTTTGTTTCTCCTATAGCGGACTTTGCCTCTGTTCCTCCTTAAGAACTGGCCGCAGCGGCAACCGCGGCGGCTGTCTCTATCCCTGCCGCCTGGCGTGGCGCCAGGCGACAGGGATAGACTCCGGGCACTTCCTTTCCCTTAAAGACCTGGCGCTGGGTCCCCTGGTAGGGGAATTGTCACGCCTGGGGGTGTCTAGCCTTAAAATCGAAGGAAGGAAAAAGAAACCGCTCTACGTGGCGGCCACGGTAGACTATTACCGCCGGCTTCTGGACGGCACTATTTCCCCGGCGGAAGTGGCGGCGGCCCAGGACACCCTACAAAGTATTTTCGCCCGACCCTGGACAGATTTTTACCTGCGTGACTCCCGGGCGAAGGGAGTGGTTGAACCCGGGCGAGTGGGGCATCGCGGCGCTCCCCTGGGGCAAGTGGAACGGGTACAGCGACCCCCCGGGGGCGGGTGGGAAATTGTTTTCACCCCGCGTCTAGGACTTGAACTCCATGACGGCATTCAATACCCCGAGCCTGGCGAGGAGAATTGGCCCGGTTTCGCGGTGGAAAAGATAAGACCGCTGACGGCGGGGAAAGGGGCGGGGAAATGCTACGCTGTCCCGGCTGGGACCAGAGTGGCGGTTTCCTGGCCAGCCACTGCCACTCCCCCGGTTACGGGCCTTCCTCTCTACCTCGCCTCTTCCCAGGCGGTTAAACGCGCCTTTCCTTGCCCCAGTCCCGATCTTCCTGTCCCGCGTCAGCCGCTTGACCTTGCCCTTACTTTTCTACCTGGCGAAAAAGCGGCTTCCTGCCAGGTGGTGGCGCGGGGAAGCCAAAAACGCCGCCAGCTTTTCCGCCGCGAGAACGGGACTGAGCCGGCCGAAGACAACCTTACGCTTGAGCTAACGAGTGACTGCCCCGCCTTTCCTGCCCGCGAGCGCCAGGGAGTGGAGACAGCGGTTCGGGTAGCTATGGAAAGACTGGGTAACAGCCCGTTTCGCTTGGCTGGCTGGTCTTTTAGTAACCCAGCCGGACTGTTTGTCCGCCCTGGCGAACTGAATAGCCTACGCCGGGAGTTGGTCGGCCGTTTGCAGGTGGCGGACTTGGATAAACGGCTTGGCGACCTAAGGGAGCTACGCCAATTGTTCCAGGACGCTCCGGAAACAAGGGCCAAGCGGCTGGAGGAGGGGGAGAATTGGGGCTTGGCGGTTAGTGAACCCGGTCTTTTGGTTGATTTTACCGCGGGCGACTGGGAAGGGGTGACGGAGGTGGTGGTGGACATACCCCGCCCGGCAGGCCTAGCGGCTTGGTCAGAGGCGCTTTCGGAACTGGCGGCAAAAATAGGGCGGGAAAAATTGCGTCTCGCTTTTCCCCTAATTCTTCGGGATTATCCCACTCCGGATTTGCCGCTGGGTGAACTTCTCGCCCAGGGGTGGCGGCGCTGGCTACTGCCTTCCCTGGCGTCCTGGCGTTGTTTAAGACAGGCCACTGGCCAGGATGGTCCGGAAACAGCCTTGGACCTCGCTGCTGACTGGCCACTTTATGTCCTGAACCACTGGGCGGCCCGGGAACTCGAGCGGCTGGGTTTTTCCAGTATCACCCTTTCCCCGGAGGGAGAGGGAAAGGATTTCCGTAACCTCCTGGGCACCGTAGGCGCCAGGGAAGGTTTGGCGACCTGGGTGGTGGTTGAGGCCGCTTTTCCCCTTTTCATCTCCGCGGTCTGTCTTCACCGTGAACTTGGGCTTTGCCCCACTGGCGGCCGACCCGGCCCCGAAGGGTGCCGGGCGGAGGTTTTGCCCCTGAGTGACGCGATGGGTGGGGAAGTTCAGGTATATCCCACCGGCTGTGGCAGTCGGGTGATAGCCAGGGACGACTACTCCCTGGTGTCTAGATTGGCGGAGCTTTCAAGCTGGGGTGGGCGCTATTTCCGGGTGGACCTGCGGGGGCGGGAACGCACCCCAGGGGAGGCGCTTGTCCTCTGGCGGAAGGCCCGGGCTGGCTTAGCCGGGCTAGGGGGAGAAGCCAATTTTAGCCGCGGTCTGACCTAACGCCAAGCCGGAAGGTTTTCCTTTTCGCCAGGCAAAACCGCTAGCGGAAAAGGCGCCAGAGTGTATCGGGCCCCCACGGAATAAAAGAATTGGCTAGTCTTATGTGTGCATATCTTACAAATTTTACCAATAGGTGTGACACTTCGGCGTAAATTCGTTTAAGAGATGTCTTTAACCGAGGAGAACTTTCAAAGCGACTTACTCTTGATTTTGGCAGAGGTTACACTCAGTCAAACCTCAAAAATAGGCGTCAGTTTTAACAACATTTCCAATTCGCCAGTCACTGACTGGCGAATTGAGTTGGATGCATTATGTGGTCCTATTAAAAGTGGAAGACGAAAAAGCCCGATTATTTTATATGACCGAGGCGGCAAAATTTCCCTGGAGCGTCCGCCAGTTGGAACAGCAGATAAATACGCTTTTTACGAACGACTTCTTGTTATCCAAGACAAGAAAGGTATTGCCACCGAAATACAAACAACCGCGCCCGCGCCAGCCAGGGCCAGGGTTAAACCGAGCTTGTGTGGAATAAAGAAAAGGGATAGTTTTTAAGG
>JAITQC010000042.1 GCA_031289115.1 Planctomycetota bacterium | reverse complement strand
GGCGTAGGGAGTGGGTTAAGCCGGCGCGAATACGTTATTCAGTGGCGTTACCGTGGCGCCACTAGCGTCAACTTCACTAAGGCGCGGGTACAGTTGCTCCGGCAAAAACATTCTGCTATACTGTTTGAATTGCTGTTCTTGGCGGGACACTTTCCCCCATGGCCAAAGCGCTGGGTTAACTACCTAGCGGCTGGGTTTGCCCGTGGTTTTTATGCCCACTGGCGGCCGCCAGGTTGGCTGTGGGGTAGACCCTTGACTTCCTCGGTCGCCGGCCGGGAGCTAGGGCGAAAGCGCCTTTTAAAAGTGCCTCCCAGGATTATTGCCGTAAGTTGTTTTTCGAGGGGTGCAAATTTTCCCAGAAGGAAAACCCATGTCAGAGAATAAAGAGGCAAGCCAGGTGATAGCGGTCGGATCCGACCACGCCGGTTTCGCGGTGAAGGAAGCGGTGAAAAAACGCCTGCAGGAACGGGGTTGGCGAGTGGAGGATTACACTCAGGTCGAGGCGGGGGCGGGGGACTACCCCCAGGTGGGTCGCCCGGTGGCGGAAGCGGTGGCTCGGGGTGATTTCCCCCGGGCGGTCCTGGTCTGCGGCACTGGTCTCGGGATGAGCTATGTCAGTAACCGTGTCCCTGGTGTTCGGGCCGCCCTCTGTTTCAACTGCGAGTTTGCCCGCCTGTCTAGGGAGCATAACGACAGTAACATTCTGGTCATCCCCGGACGGGTGGCGATTCCCGACCCGCCCCTAGCTATTCTCGACGCCTGGCTTGACACTCCCTTCTCCCAGGATGAACGCCATGTGCGCCGTATTTACCAGATCGACCACCCCGAGGAATAACCATGTCAGACAGTCAAGCGGCGGTGGCGATCGACGGACCGGCTGGCGCGGGGAAGTCCAGTGTCGCCAAAGGAGTGGCGGCGGCCCTGGGTTTTATCTTTGTCGACACCGGCGCCATGTACCGGGCGGTGGCCTACCAGGCCCTGCGAGCCGGGGTGGATTTCCAGGACGCCAGCGCCCTGGCTGATGTGGCCAATAACGCCAACCTCGCCTTTGACGCCACTGGCACCCGTATCCTTCTGGACGGGGAGGACGTCTCTGACGCTATCCGCACCCCGGAGGTGGCGGAGCGGGTCAAGTTTGTCGCCAGGGTAAAGGATGTGCGCCGGGTCCTCTCACAGCAACAACGCTCTTACGCTGACTCCCATCCGGTGGTGATGGAGGGAAGGGATATCACCACCGTGGTTCTTCCCCAGGCGAGTTGGAAGTTTTTCCTCACCGCCAGCCCGGAGGTGCGGGCCAAGCGCCGCTACCGCGAACTTGAACTCGCCGGCCACCAGGTCGACCTTGAGCAGATCCTCGCCGATATCTTGGCCCGGGACGAGTCTGACTACCAGGTGGGACCCCTGCGCGATGCCCGCGACCTCGCCCTGGCGGGGCAGGGCATCAACTATGTCGACTCCAGTTTCATGACTCCGGAAGCGGTAATCGAGCAGATGGTCCAGCGGGTTGGCGAAGAACCGGGCCGGCCCGACAGCAACTGGTACGAGGATGGTCTCGCCTTCTCCTGCCAGCGGTGCGGAGAATGCTGCCGGGGTCCGGGAGGTTACGTCTGGTTAAGCCTGATGGAAATCAAGGCTCTGGCGGCGGCCCTGGCAATGGAGGACGCGGTTTTCGCCCGCCAGTATCTACGTACCACCCCGGAGGGTCTGGCCCTGGTTGACGCCGCTGGCGGTGACTGTCCCCTCCTTGATCCAACCGGCCACTGTCGGGTTTATCAGGTCCGGCCTCGGCAATGCTCCACCTGGCCCTGGTGGCAGGAAAACCTCGCCTCGCCCGGGCATTGGGACCGGGCCGGGCGTAATTGCCCTGGAATCAATCAAGGCAAGCGCCACACTCGCGCCGACATCGACCGCGACGCGGCCAAGGATTTCTGACTCCCGTGGAATATTTCCGCTTTGACGACATCGCCCAGATATCCTCGCCGCCTGGCAAGGGGTTACTGGGTCTACTCCGGGTGTCTGGACCCCGGTCCCTCCCTATAGTCAGCCGCCTTTTGCCAGCCGGGGGTGAGTTGACCCGGAGGCGCCAGGTGACGGAGGGGGTTTTATGCCTGCCGCTAGCGGTGTGGCAGGGCCCAGACCGCCGGCAAACCCGGGATTGCCGCTGTCCAGCCCGTTTTTTTGTCATGCCAGGTCCCGCCAGTTACACCGGAGAAGATGTGGTGGAAATCCACCTTCCCGGTTCTCCCCTGGTTCTGGAAACCATCCTAGCCTTGCTTCAACAGGGCGGGGCACGCCCAGCCGCCCCGGGTGAATTCACCTTCCGCGCCTTCCGTAACGGACGTCTGAGTCTTTCCCAGGCCGAGGCGGTGGAGGAGCTGATCCGCTCTGGTAACGCACAGGCGGCCCAGGCCGCTCTGGCGCGTCTTAACCGGGAAGGCCCAGCCCGGGCCGCCCTCTGGCGGGAGGAAGTGTTGCGAGTGGCGTCCCTGGTCGAGGCGGCTCTGGATTTTGGGGAGGAGGAGCTTAGCGTTAATCCTCTGGCTGACCTCAACCGTCTACTGTCCGAGATCAGCCAGGAAGCGGATTTTTCCGTGACAGTGGAGACGGGTCTGGCTGAGGTGGCGTTACTGGGCCAAAGTAACGCTGGCAAGAGTTCCCTCTTTAATGCCCTCCTGAGTGATCCGCAGGCCGCCCTGGTTTCCTCCGACCTCGCTACCACCCATGACTATCTCCGACGGGAGGTGGAGTGGGCGGGTACGCGGCTGGTTCTTTCCGACAACCCGGGGCACCAGGCGCAGGCGAAGGGTGTCGACCAACTGGTGTCGCAGACCGCCCTGGCGCGCCTCGGCCTGGCGGCGCTGGCGGTATGGGTGGTAGACGCCTCTCTCCCACTAGGGCGGGAGGACACTTTTCTCGCCTCACGTCTACGGGAGGGAAGAGTGTTGGTGGCGCTTAACAAAATAGACCTTCCTGGCGCTTTCGACCCGGAGGAACTCCGGGGGTTGGCCAGGCGGGAGGGTCTTGACTTGGCTGGAGTACACCCGGTGAGCGCTCTTAGTGGCGAGGGGGTGGCAGAGTTACGGGAAACCTTGGCTGCCACTGCCGCCGCTGGCGCTGTCCCGGAAGGCTTTAACCACCGCGAGCGCCTGGAACTGGCCGAGGCCAGGCAATGCTGCCAGGAAGCCCTGGCGGAGCTTAATACTGGTGGACGCCTGGAGCTGGTGGCGGAGTGTCTACGGGGAGCGGCCGAGGCGTTTTCCCGGACCATGGGAGAAGGATACGCCGAGGCGGCTCTAGGACGGATTTTTGCCCGCTTTTGCCTAGGGAAATAAAAGCGGCCAGATGGTTGGGAGGGAGTGATGGCGGAAGCGGATGCCGGAGACAGCAAATGGCCTCAGGTAATTATCCACGCTGACGGGGCGTGTAGCGGCAACCCTGGCCCGGGGGGTTGGGGGGCGGTTTTGGATTGTGAGGAACAGGATCTTCACCGGGAGATTTCCGGAGGGGAGAGGCATACTACCAACAACCGGATGGAACTGACCGCTGTTATCCAGGGTCTCCGGGCCCTCAAGATGCCTTGCCAGGTGGAGGTGGTCACTGATTCAAGCTATGTCGCCAACGCCTTTCGCCAGGGTTGGCTGGAGCGCTGGCGGAAAAACGGCTGGACTATCCGGGACCGCTCGCCAGTGAAGAACCTCGACCTCTGGCAGGAGTTGCTGCAGGCGATGGAGCCGCACCGGGTGAGGTGGACCTGGATCAAGGGCCACGCCGGAAACTCCGGTAACGAATTGGCCGACCACCTGGCGGTGGTGGAACGGGACCGTTTTTCCCATTCCTAACCCACGAGTTCCCCTGGCTTCTTGGCCGCGAACTCCAGGTGCGGGGCGTTAGCGAAGAGCGCCTCCTCGGTTTGCAGATCCTCCTCCAGACGGAGGAGGATTTCGCGTTTCCCAGGATCACGCAGGAGATCCTTGTGGCGGCGTAGCGGCAACACCGGTTTTCCGATTAGACTCAGGAGTTCCAGGTTGTTCGCCGCCGCCAAGCGGCGGATTTGACCCGGAGTGAACATGGTGAGGGAGAAACGCTCGGCCGGGTTGTCAGTTACCCATTGAGTGCGGCCGCTACGGAGAAACTCCGAAAGGCCAGCGACATCGCCTTGTTCCAGATAGTGTTCCAGGCCTTGCAGACGGTTGTCAACCGAGAGGACAAGGACACCGCCAGGCGCCAGGAGACGCACCAGTTCCCGGAAGGAGCGGAAGGGATGCTCAGCCGCGTTAAGGGGGTCGCCTTGCCCGACAATGAGGTGATAGCGGGCGCTAGGGAGGGATTGGAGCTGGTCTAGGTCGGCGTGGTAAAGCTGGCTTAGGGCAGGTTCTTGGGTAAAAACAGCCTCCGCCCCCTGGAGCAGGTCGATACTTTCCCAGGCCCGATCCTGGCGAGCCAGTTTGCCAGCGGTCTGGTCCAGCATTTTCTGGGAGATATCAAGGAAATCGGTGCTAAAACCGCCCCGGAGGAGACGTAGACCCCAGCGACCGGTGCCACAGCCTAGATCCAGGGAGCGTTGTCCGCTTTGGCTAGGCAGGTAACGCTTTAGGTTGCGCCAGGTCAGGTGAAAAACCGCTTCCCAGTAAGGGTCGCCGTCGTAAATGCCGTCATAGAGACCAGCCACCCGGTCGTGGTATTTTTCCACCGCCCGGCGAACTCGCTTAGCCATTCCCCGTCCCCGGAAACTTCCCCCCTTACTCTCTAGTGGGGAGGAAAGTCTTACAATATATCCAAGTCTGCCGCCAGTTTCAAAAACTCCAGTATGAGTATTTCGAGTTTAGGCCCGGCCGCCGCCGCCACCGCCACTATTTCTTCGATCTTGCAGGGTTTCAAGGCGTCGGGGAGACAGAGGTCGGTGAGGATGGAGAGGCCAAGCACCTTGAGCCCGGCCTGGACCGCCACACTAACTTCCGGCACGGTGCTCATGCCGATGGCGTCGGCTCCGAGAGTACGCAGCATGCGGTATTCGGCCCGGGTTTCAAGCGAGGGTCCGGTCATGGCGGCGTAGACGCCGCGATGGTGGCGGATACCCTGTTCCAGAGCCACCGTTTCAGCCAACTCCACCAGGTAACGCGTGTAGGGTTCGGCCATGTCGGGGAAACGCTGGCCCAGGCGGTCGTCATGTGCTCCCACCAGCGGGTTTACCCCCATGAGATTGATGTGATCGTCAATGATTAACAAGTCGCCCTTGTTATGCAGGGGATTCAGGGCGCCGCAGGCGTTAGTCACCACCAGGGTCTTCGCTCCCAGGGCGGCCATGACCCGGACGGGGAAGGTCACTTGCTCCAGGCTGTAACCCTCGTAGAAATGAAACCGCCCTTCCATCACCAGGGTTTCCACCCCCGACAACTTTCCCAGGAGCAGTTGACCGCTGTGGCTTTTCACCGTGGAGGTGACAAAGCCCGGAATGTCGGCGTAGGGAATCCCCTCGGCGTCATTCATCCGGCTTCCCAGGCCGCCGAGGCCGGTTCCCAGGATTATCCCCACCCGGGGGGCGACCTTCGAGCGGGACTTGATGTGATTGGCAGCGGCGTTGATCCTGTCCCAGAGTGTTTCCGGCATAAGTGGTTCTCCTGAAGGCTGATTTTCCACCGGGGGGGGCGGTAATCTCCGTCCCGGGGGTTCATGACGGCGTTAGCTGGATTGACTGTCCCGGCCGCCAACCGATGGGCGAAAGGCGCCTACCCTAAAGCCAAAGTTTTCCCATTATATCGGCCTTAATTAGGAAAGCAAAGTCAATAATAGGGGTTCCAGGGAGTCGTTTGTCCAGGTTGTGAAACCCATTTCCCTCCACCCCTGGCTGGCGGTGGAGCGGGAGGTTGTCTTCCGGTTTTTTGTCTAGTGAGGGAGGGGGGAACGCCAGTTTTCTCCAGGAAAAAACCGGGCGGAAGCCAGCGTCGCTGGCCTCCGCCCACTCAATTTTACCACTTTCGCTCTATCGGGTTGTGACCCCCCCTCGGGGGGACGAAGACACTAACGCAGGCGCTTCAGTACCGAGGCCAAAAACTCGAACTCTTCCACCGTGTTGTAGAGGGCGGCGGTGGCGCGGATGCTTTGTTCCACTCCCAGGCGTCGGAGAATTGGCTGGGCGCAATGGTGGCCGATCCGTAGGGCGATACCCTCCGCCTTTAACGCCTCGCCCACCCGGGCGTTGTCCACCCCGTCGATGACGAAGGAAAAAATCGCCGCCTTGTTATGGGTTGGTCCCAGTAGCCGTAGTCCGTTTACTTGTTGGAGAATTTCACTGACTGGACCGATGAGGCTAGTCTCGTAAGCGGAAATATTAGTAATGCCAAGCTTGTTGACATAGTTAAGCGCCTCACCCAGGCCAACCGCTCCGGAGATATCGGCGGTCCCCGCTTCGAAGCGGGCGGGTGGCGGCTGGTAGAGGGTGCGTTCAAAGGTGACGTCGGCGATCATGTTGCCACCCGCCTGGTAGGGCGGTAGGTTAGCCAACACTTCCGGCCGGCCGTACAGGGCGCCGATTCCGGTTGGGCCATAGATCTTGTGGCCAGAAAAGACAAAAAAGTCTACTCCCAGGGCCTGGACATCGGTAGGAAGGTGCGCCACTGACTGCGCTCCGTCCACCAGGGTGAGGGCGCCGGCTTTCTTGGCCAGAGCGACAATCTCCCCGGTCGGAGTGATGGTGCCGATGGCGTTAGAGACCTGGGTTACCGCCACCAAGCGGGTGCGGGGTCCCAGGAGACGCTGGTATTCAGCCAGCAGCAACTCCCCCTGGTCGTTAACCGGGATAATCCTAAGCTTAGCTCCGGTCTCCTGGCAAAGTATCTGCCAGGGAACGATGTTGGCGTGGTGCTCCAGGTAGGACAGGATGATTTCGTCCCCCGGCCGGAGGCGTTGGCGACAGGCCGCCGCCACCAGGTTTATTCCCTCGGTTGTCCCCCGGGTGAAGACAATGCTTTTGCTGCTGGGGGCGTGGAGGAAATCCGCCACGCTAGTCCGGGCCGCCTCGAAAGCGTCAGTGGCGATACGGGCCAGGTTATGGGCGCCGCGGTGGATGTTGGAGTTTTCATGGCGGTAAAAATAGTCGAGTCGCTCAATCACCGCCGTGGGTTTTTGCGTGGTGGCGCCGTTGTCAAGCCAGACCAGAGGCTTGCCATCGCTTTTATCCTGGAGAATGGGAAAGTCCTGGCGGACCTGGCTCCAGCCTTTGTCAGCTGTGGGGGCGGCGGGGCCACTTGCCTCGACCCGGGGACTGATAGCGCCTTCCCAGCCGGTTTGGGGGTCGGGCGGGAGGGTTTTTTCCGTCTGGCTGGGGGGAACTACCACCCCGATGGGATTAGCGGGAAGAGCGGTAATTTCCTTTAGCCACCCCGGGATGTCGGTTTCACTTCCAATAGCGGAAAAGTCCGGTAAATTGGCGCTAGACCGGGGGTCTTTCACTAGCCAGGCCGGGACATCCTGATAATCAGCCGGAATCGCTAGACCCGGGGGATTGGCGGGAGTGGCGGGAGTTTCCGCCAGCCACGCCGGGATGTCGGTTTCACTCCCAATAGCGGAAAATTCCGGCTGGCCAGCACTGGGAGCCGGATTTTTTTCTAGCCAGGGCGGGACGCCTGGGTAACTGGCGGCGACTGGCTGGTTGGGGGGAGTGACCGGAGCCGGCGCCACCTGCCAGGTGGCAGGCGCTAGACCCGGGGCGGCGGTTGCCGATCCGGGAAGAGCGCTTTCCAGACGAGTGGCGGTTGGGAAAAAAGTCCCAGCGTAAGGCTCCAGCAACTCTTCCAGAACCGGGGTGAGGTCAGGCTGGTCGAGAGGCTGGTTACTTGTAGTCATAATAGTTGCCCACGTCTACGTCTTCCAGAACGGCGATGGCGTCATCGGTGAGGATGGCGGCCGAGCAATAGAGAGAAAGAAGGTAGGAGGCGATGCCGTTAGTGTCTATACCCATGAAGCGGACCGCCAGACCACGTGACTTTTCTCCCGGAAGGTTGGCCTGGTGGAGGCCGATAACCCCCTGCTTTTCCTCGCCGGTACGGACTAGGAGAATATTGCTTTTTCCCGCCTTGCCCTTGGGATCTTTGTGACCATCGACAAAGAGCTTGTTGGTTGGGATGAGGGGAATGCCCCGCCAGGTCAGGAACTGGTTGCCAAAAAGGGCGACAGTGGGTGGCGGCACGCCCCGGCGGGTGCACTCGCGGCCAAAGGCGGCGATGGCCCGGGGGTGGGCGAGGAAGAAGGACGGTTCTTTCCAGACCTTGGTGAGAAGCTCGTCCAAATCGTCCGGGGTGGGGGAACCGGAGATCGATTTCACCCGCTGTTTGTCAGTCACGTTTTTAAGCAGGCCATAATCGTCATTGTTGATGAGCTGGCTTTCCTGGCGTTCCTTCAGGCTCTCTACCGCCAGGCGAATCTGTTCACCCACCTGGGAATAGGGACTGCTGTAAAGGTCGCTCACCCGGGTGTCAACATTGATAATGGTGGCGATGGAGTTTAAGCGGTACTCGCGGGGCTTCTCCTGATAGTCGACAAAGCCGCTGGGTACCTTGGTTTGGTTGTCCACCCCCAGGCACAGGGCTTCCAGGGGAGTGTCACCCTCTTTGACCCGGTTAAGCCGGAAGAGGCCGGTTTCTAGAGCTTTCCAGTCGAGTACCCGGGTGAGCCACCGCGGGGTGATCGCATCGTACTGCGGCACTGTTTTGGTGATGTTCGCCAGCTGATAAGCTGCTTCCCGTCCCAATGACTTGCTGGGGTTAACTTTGTCTGCCATTTTCCCTGCCTTTCAAAATAAAATGATTTCCCCAAGGTTAAACAATACATTCCACACGCTGCCTGGCTGGTTAATCCGCCTAGCCGGCGGCGAAAAACAGACTGTCCCGGTGAGGGGTTAAAACTTCCGCGGTCAATTGGCTGCCGCAGTAGGTTGGAGTTGGTCTGGTTAAACCCCGGACGCGTCAGTAAGTGATAAAGTCGGGGTCAATCTCCCGCGCCCAGGCATTAAGGCCGTCCCGGAGATTGGCTACCCGGCCGGCGAACCCGGCGTCCTTAAGTAACCTGGCCGCCATTTCACTACGCACCCCGATTTTACAGACAAAGACCGTGGTGGCCTCAGGGTCAAGCTCGTCCATCCGACGCACCACTTGCCCGAAAGGAATGGCCCGGGTGCGGGGAAGCTTGCCTAGAGTCAGTTCATGCGGTTCCCGGATGTCGATAATCTGCAGGTTGGCGCCGTCGGTAAACATCGCGTTTAGTTCCTGGGGCGTGATCTGCTCTATTGGCTCGAGTTCCGGGTTTTTGTTAAGGCCACAAAACTCCTCGTAGTCAATCGGCTCAGTGATACTGGGGTGGTCGCCACAAACGGGACAGGCTGGGTCGCGTTTGATTTTAAGTTCCCGAAAACGCATTTCCCAGGCGTCAAAGAGGAGTAGACGCCCGATCAGGGGTTTTCCGCCGCCGAGGATCAGTTTTATCGCCTCAGTCGCCTGGATACAGCCAACCACTCCGGGGAGGATACCGAGGACGCCAGCCTCGCCGCAGGAAGGGACCAGACCAGGTGGCGGGGGTTCGGCGAAAAAGCAGCGGTAGCAGGGGCCGCCCGGGGTGGCGAAGACGCTGGCCTGGCCTTCGAAGCGGTAGATCGAGCCATAAACATTGGGGATGCCAGCCAGTACGCAGGCGTCGTTAACCAGATAGCGAGTGGGAAAGTTGTCAGTGCCATCCAGTACCAGGTCGTACTGCTGGAAAAGTTCGATAGCGTTGGTGCGGTCAAGACGCGTCTCATAGCCCTGCACGTTAATCAGGGGATTAATCGCCTTCAGGCGGTCCCGGGCGGAGGCGATCTTGGGGCGTCCGATGTCACGCACGCCATGGATTATCTGGCGCTGCAGGTTGGAGTCGTCCACCAGGTCGAAATCCACCAACCCCAGGGTTCCCACTCCGGCCGCCGCCAGATACATCAAGGCAGGCGAGCCTAGGCCGCCGGTGCCTACCACCAAAACCCGGCTGTTTTTCAGCTTTTCCTGCCCCTCCAGGCCGACCTCGGGGAGAATCAGGTGGCGGCTGTAGCGCTTGAGGTCAGCACGGTCGATTTCTAGCCAGGGGCGGCCGTTTTTTTTTGCTATTTTTCCCGCCCCGCCCGCGATGGAGGGGATAATCATGAGTTCCGCTTCCGGCGGCAGCGGGGTGTCTAAACCTCCAAGGCTACGGATATCCTGCTCGTTCAGGAAGAGGTTGACAAAACTCCGAAGTTTACCCGTGTCATCGTACAAGTGGCGCCTTAGGTCGGGGTATTTCTCGGTTAGGACGGTCAGGGCGGCTCCAACTGTCGGCGCGGTGACTGACAACGAACCCTGGTTGTCAGTGAAGCTGCGTAGAGATGCCGGGAGTCTTATGGTTACAGGCATTAACTGTCTCCGGGTTGACGGGTCGGGGTGGTGATTACCAGTTCCTCCAGGTGGAAATTGGTTCGGTCGGGGGATAGTTCCCAGCAGGTCATCTCACCCGCCACCCCCCTGTCCACTCCGATGATGACGTAAGAATAAAAAGGCAGAGCGTTTTCCTGATCGAACTCGGACGGTTTCGCCGGGTGATCGGGATGAGAGTGGTAGAAGCCAAGCACGTCCACTCCCTGGGAAAGGGCGTATTTCTCCAGTTCAAGCATCGCCTCGGCGGTGATCAGGAAGCGGTTGTGGCGGCTACCGTCGGCCTGGCGGTTGACCACGGGACGGATTACCCTACCTAACTTTTCCCCCGAGGCCGGGATGATCCCGAGAATAGCGCCACAGCACTCCTCCGGGTAGGCCGCCTCGGCCTCGCTACGTATGGCCTGGCTGATATCCGGGCTTATTTTAAGCATTCCCAGCCCCTGGCGAGGCCAAGCTCTCCCCCCGCCAGACTGAATCGTCAAGATAGCGGAAGCCACTGTCGCAAAGTATGGTCACTACCAGCGAGCCGGGAGGAAGACTACGGGCGATTTCACTAGCGACATGGACATTCGCCCCGGAACTGGTGCCGACAAACAGGCCAGCTGTCCGGGCCAGGCGGAGTTGACAGGCCTTGGCGTCCTCAGTGGTGACAGTGACCACCCGGTCGGGTAGACCGGGGTCGTAAAAACCGGGTTTACGGGTGGTTTCCAGATGGCGGTTGCCTTCCAGGGCGTGGAAGGGCGAATCCGGCTGCATCAGGACACAGGTGACGCCGGGGTTTAGTTCCTTTAGGCGGCGGCTGACGCCGACAAAGGTGCCTCCAGAACCTATCCCAGAGACAAAATGACTGACCTCGCCCCCTGTCGCTTCCCAGATTTCCCGGGCCGTGTGGTGATAGTGGGCAAGCCAGTTTTCCGGATTGTTGTACTGGTCTGGGAAGAAATAACGTTCGGGGTGGCGGGCGGCCAATTCTTCCGCCGCCAGCTCCGCCCCGTCGGAACTTAGTAAAGGGTCGCTTTCGTTTAGGACCGCTCCCAGAGCCTGGAGTATGGCCCGGCGCTCCCGACTGGCGTTAGCGGGGATGCAGAGTTCAACCCGGTAACCCAGGGCTGCCCCGAAGGTGGCGTAGGAGATGCCGGTGTTGCCGCTAGTGGCGTCGAGAATGGTTTTGTCGGGGGTTAGTTTTCCCGCCTTGATACCTGCCCGGAGCATAGCGACGGCGGCCCGGTCCTTGACTGAACCGGTGGGGTTAAGGAATTCCGCCTTGGCGAACAGCCCTACCCCCGGCGCCCCGGGAAAAAAAGGGCCAAGGTCAAGCAAGGGGGTGTTTCCCACGCAGTCAAAAAGCGTGGAGAGTGTAGTGCGAGTAACTGCCATGGGTGTTTTCCGGTCGTGTATGACGCTCAGGTGGCACTGCCAGTTAGCCGGCGGCCTAAATCCTACAAAAAAACTATGATAGGGATGAAATCATTTCTTGTCAAGCCTAATGCGACATTTTCCCGGGAGGAAAGGGAGGTGGGTGGGGGTTGAAACGGGCGGGGAGGTGGTCTTTTACTTGCTTTTTTTCCTGATATGGCTAGTTTTGAGGGTCTGCAAGGCTTGCCGGAAAACCTTTCCGGGTTACAAATGTCTTGGTGGCAGGGTGTTTTTTCGCTCTATATTACCCGGTCCGGGGTTAGCTGGCCGGTTGTCGGTGGCTAATCCGGGACTTCGCCCCGGGTCGGAGCTTTGCCTATCCCCTGGCCGCTACCCGGACGGCGGTCAACTGCCGGAGTTCAGCCAGGCGGGCGACTGCCTGGTCTACCTCGCGACGAAGCGTCTCGCTCTGGGCCAGGCTTTTGGCGTTCACCAAAACGTTAAGCCGGGCGGCTTGTCCGGCCGCCTCAAGCATTACCGCCGCCACCTCGATGTCGGAAAGAAGATTGGGGTTGGCTTTGTCGGCGAGATCAGGAAGCGTCTCCGCCACCGCCAGAGCGGCGGCGAGCACCCCCTGGGGCGGATCCATGGCTTTGGCCTGGGCCTGGGCGATGGCGTCCTGACGGGCGGCTTTTTCCGCCGGGGTGTCCTTGGGAAGGCGGTAACTTTCGCCAATGGCGGCGAAGGCGGCTGCGTCGGCGTCCACTCCCGCCAGGAGTTCTTGGCCGCGGGGGTTGACAACTCCGAGACACTTCTGAATTTCTGCCGCCACAGCGGCGTATTTTGGCCGGTCGAGAGTGTAATTGGCCGCCATCGCCGCCATCGCCGCCCCTAACGCCCCGGCGAGGGCGGCAACGGCACCGCCGCCGGGGGTGGGGGTAGCATTAGCGGCCTGGTCAAGAAATTCCCGGAGGCTCAAGTCTACCAGCATGTTCATGTTTCCCAGGCCAGAGAGACAGGGCGGCCGTGCTTACCGGGGTGTACCAGGTTAGCGCCGGTGGTGGCGACGACCATGGTGACGCCCACCTCCGAAATTTAAGTTGAAGGAAAAACCACCCCGCCGGGGATAATAATGGCGCGGATAGTAATAGACCGGAGGGGGCGGAGCGTAGACAATTTGGGGCGGCGTATAGACCGGGTAGGGGTAGGTGACCACCGGGTCGGCTGGGTTGCTGGGAATAACCACCATCGACTGCTGATCCAGATCGACAGCGACATTGGTTCCCAGGAAAGCGAGAAGACTGGGCGATGCCCCGAGATTTTGCAAATCCACCACATCCTGGGCGGTTGGGTAGGCGGGAAGTGGATTTTGCTGCAGCATGGATATGATGACCGTGTCCTCTACCCGGTTTTGCACCAGGAGCTTGACATCGTTAAGATCAAGCGCCATAGCGCTGGCGGCCGTCATTGCCATTAGGATTACCAGAACAACAGGTTTATAATAACGCATGTGACCTCCTTTCCGGTTTTTAGCCGGCTTTTGGACCTTCACTGCCTCAATATATGCCATATGCTAGTTGAAGTCCAGTTCCCTTTGTTACGGTTTTTTCCTTTTTTAGCGAAGAACAACTTTTTTCGGAGTTGACTTGGCGGGTGAAGGCGGAGCGCAGGCTCACCCGGGTTGGTTTTTACCGGCCGAGAGGCGGGAATAATACTAGAATCCAGGCAAAGGAGGTGGAAATAATGGCTATCGACGACCGGACGCGGCTTAACAACGGAGTGGATATACCCAGTGTTGGACTGGGGGTGTTCCGCTCCCACGAGGGAAAGGAGACGGAACAGGCGGTGGCTTGGGCTTTGGAAGCGGGTTATCGTCACATCGACACCGCCAAGGTCTACAAAAACGAGAAGAGCGTGGGGGCGGGTCTACGGGCGAGCGGGGTGCCGCGCAAGGAGGTTTTCCTAACCACCAAAATCTGGAACGACGACATGCGTGACAACCGGCAGCTCAAGTCTTTCGAGGAAAGCCTGGAAAAAATGGGGGTGGAATACATTGACCTCTACCTGATCCATTGGCCAGTGGCGAATTTCCTCGCGACCTGGCAGATCCTGGAGGAGATCCACGCCTCGGGCCGGGCCAAAGCGATCGGGGTGAGTAACTTTCAAATTCACCACCTGGACAAACTTCTGCCCCTGGTCAAAGTGAAACCGGCGGTGGACCAGGTAGAGCTCCACCCTTATCTCACCCAGCTACCGCTTCGCCAGTACCTGGCGGAGAAAAATATCGCCATTGAGTCTTGGAGTCCCCTGGGTGGACAAGGGGGGGCGATTTTGCGCGACACAGAGGTTGCCGCTATCGCCGCCAGTCACCACAAGAGTCCGGCCCAGGTAATTATCCGCTGGAACCTCCAGAACGGAATCATTGTCATCCCCAAGTCAGTGCACAAGGAACGGATTGTGGAAAACGCCAATGTCTACGATTTCGAACTCACCGCTGCCGAGTTGGCCCGCTTGAACGCTCTTAACCGCGACCGCCGGTTTGGCCCCGATCCGGAGAATTTCAATTTCTGACCGATGGGTTTTCTTCCGCCCGGGGTAGCCGCTGGCTACTCCTCTCGCCACGCGACTTTCGTTTCCCAGGGAGTGGACATGCCTGAAAACCCTCTTTCCGATTTCCTTCTGGACGGGCGGGGTATGGGACAGGGCGCCTGGAACCTGGGCGACCGGCGGGAAAAGTGGCAGGAGGAGATCCTCGCTCTACGCACCGGTATTGAACTTGGCCTTCGGCTGATTGACACGGCGGAAATGTACGGCTCCGGCCGCTCGGAAAGACTGGTGGGAGAGGCGGTGGCGGGTTATCGGGACCAGGTGTGGCTGGTGAGCAAGGTGCTTCCCGCTAACGCCAGCCGTCCTGGTGTCAAGGACGCTTGTGAAAAAAGCCTGGCGCGCCTCAAGACCGACCGGCTAGACCTCTACCTTCTCCACTGGCGGGGAGGCTATCCTTTCGCCGAGACCATTCGGGGCATGGAGGACCTGTTGGCCGAGGGGAAAATCCTCGCCTGGGGAGTAAGCAATTTCGACGTTGACGATCTGGAGGAGTTTTACGCCCAGTCGGGGGGGATGAACTGCGCCGCCAATGAGATACTTTACAACCTTAGCCGGCGGGAAGTGGAGTACGCGCTCCTGCCCTGGTGCCGGGAGCACGGCTTGCCAGTGATTGCCTATTCTCCGGTGGAGCAGGGGAGGTTGCTTAATGACCCCACCCTCGCCCGGGTGGCGGCGAGACGCGGTGCCACTACGGCCCAGGTGGCGCTGGCCTGGGTTCGGCGCCAGGGGGGAGTGACGCCTATCCCGAAGGCGGGCGACCCCGGGCACGTGCGGGACAACGCTCTGGCCCTTTCCCTCGAACTTACCCCAGAGGAGCTGGCGGAACTGGAGGCGGCCTATCCGGCACCGCGGGAGAAAAAGCCGCTAGCCATACTTTGATCCCGGTGTTTTTGGCTTTCCTCCGGGAGCGGGGTAAACAGTTGACGCCGGGACTGGAATGCCTCCAGTCCCGGCGTCACTGGGTAGGGTTGTTAAAACGCTCCCCTGGTGCATCTCTTTGGTTTAGTGCTTGATCCATTCCTTGCCAGCCGCGAAGCTAAAGGTGTAGATCGCCTCTGGCTGAATGTAGAAAATGGCGAACTTGGGATTGTCCGGCGACTTGTACATTTCCTTCAGGTCAGGGTGGACAGTCATGGCCTTTTCCTTGGCCGCAAGGTCTGGCACAAAGGTGACTGGTCCGTCTACGCTTAGGACCACGTTACCCTTGGGGTCCCAGGTACAGAAGGAAACGCGGTTGTTGGCCTGCATCTGGGTGTAGACATCCTTGTAGTTGCCGGTGGAGAAATAGGTCCGCTCCCCCTCGGTCCAGAGGAACTGGAATATCCGGGTACGAGGCTGGTTCCCTTCCACCGTGGTCATGACACCCAGGGGAAACTTGCTAAGAAACCCTTGCCAATCCTTGACCGCCGGATTTTCCCCGGCCGGGACGATTCCCGCCAGAAAACAAGACGCCAACACCGCCACCAATAAACGCTTCACCATGATACCCTCCTGTGAAAAAACACTGCCTAAAACCTGCCTTGCTCACTCGCCGGAGCTATTGTCTAACGCCTCTGGTTCTACCGGTCCCTCTACTTTGAGAAACAACTCCTCCGGTGGGGGAAACCAGGAGGTGAAGTCACTAGGGCTAGCCAGGTAGGTTAGACCGGGCCGGCTGGAGACGCTTAACCGGTGTTCTTCCCCGTTTTTCCTGACGCTAAGGACCAGGGGTTCGCTCTTGAAGGAAGCGCCGTCCTGAAGAGTAAGGCGGTATTCCCGGGCGTCTTCCCCGCTTTCTGCCGCCGGCTCACTCGCCGGGGCGAGGTCGCTCGCCCGGACAGCCGCCAGGGCGGTCAGTAGCTGCCTGAGACGCTCCTGGTTAATTATTCCGCCGGAGCTGGCTTCCTGGAGTTGCCAGGTTCCCTCCCCGCCCGGGATTGACTGGAAGAAAAAACTTTCTTCCGGGTATTCCAGGTCTAGGCGGGTCGCGCTAGCCACCTCGACCGCCGCTAGGTTAAGGTCAAGCCAGGCGGCGCTACTGGCCTGGCTAGCCGCATAACCTGTCACCCCCGCTTCTTGCCTAAGGTCAGCCGCCACCCGGTAAACCTGGTTCTCGGCGTTACGGCGGACAAAGGATTCACCCCATTGGCCACCCGGCCGTACTCCTACCCAGATGATCGCAGTTTCCCCGTTTTTGACCAGTTCAATCTTGAAAGCGCTCTCCGTGTCAACTCCGAGGCGGCGATGCGATTCGGCCGATTCGGCCTGGAGGTCGCCAGATAGACTAGCCAGGCGGGAAAGAAAACTTTCCACTTTGTCGCGGTTAGTCAACGCTCTGGCATAGCTTTCCAGCCACCAGTCCCCGGCTGAGTCACGGACGATAAGCATTTCCCGCCGGGGCGGGTTTTCTCCCTCCGCCTCGGGTGGGGCGGAAAGAATTATTTTTTCCACTTCGCTAGCCAGGATAGGCGGGTCGACCAGGCTAACCAGCGCCAGCTGGCGGGAGAGACCGCCGGCGGGGGGCGGGGGGCGACGCAGGTATAAGCCGGTTCCGACCAGGGCCAGGAGGATTAAAACGAGAATCGCCAGGTGGAGTGGTTTCATGGCGTTCCCTCCCCTTGAAGGGTGGCGTCAGGACTGGACAAAGCGAGACTCTCGCGGTAGCTGACGCGCCGCTGCCAGCGCCAGCGCCAGACCAACAGCCCAAGGAGGGTTAGTAGGATTGCGTGCCCAACTACCTGCACCGCCTTCCACCAGGCCACTTCCCCGGGGGTGAGTAGGCCAATGGCCCGGGACTGGCTGGCTTTGCCGCGTAGGGCGCGGATAGCCAGGGCGTCGCTATCCAGGGTGAAGCTGGCGACGCTGTTCAGGAGGAAAATGAGTTCGGGGTAGCGGATGAAATCCTGCCGCCACCCGGTGGCGTTGCCAACCAGGAGCAACTTACCCTCTCCCGGGGTGAACTGGTCCAGGGGTTCGGGAGTAGGCGGCACTTCCCCTTCCGGACCGCTGTCGGGCCAGGCGGGTTTTTCCAGGAAACGGAGAGGAAAGACGCCGGTCAGTAGGGCAGCCAGGAGCGGCCGCTCGACTGGGGGAGTCGAGGGTGGCGCCAGGTCGCGGGCAGTGACTTCCGTTTCCGGGAGTTCCCGGGTCCAGGCGCCGGGCGGGGCGAGAAGGACAGGTTCCAGGGACAGTCCCGCCGCCGCCAGGCTTTCTGGATTAAGTTTCAAGGGCGACACCCAGGGCAGGCGTAGGCGCGGCACCTGGGCGAAAAGTTCGCCCGCCCCAGCCAGAGCGTCGCCAGACAGTTCCACATGCATTGGCCAGGCCGGGAAGGTCATGGGTATGGGGCCAAGGGGAGTGGAGA
>JAITQC010000041.1 GCA_031289115.1 Planctomycetota bacterium | reverse complement strand
CCACCCGCCTCCCCTGGGCGAAGGCGTCCCGGGCCCAGTGGGTGGTGTAAAGGTCGAATTTCCGGAAATACTGCCCCATGTCCCGGTAGGTGTAGTGGAGGATGCGCCCGGGTAGGCGCCCGACTGGCCGGCCGCCACTGTCCGCCACCGAATGGACTTGGCCCCGGTAACTAAGGCAACCCCGCCGGAAAAGCCGGGGTAGCGCCTCGCCACTCCAGGATGTCGCTCGCATGCGGTGCCCAAGGAAAAAAGCGTCCCGGACCACCTGGTAGACCTCGTAGGCGGGTTCCCCAGCCAGAGTGTCCCGGATCGCCTGGCTCAGTTGGGCATCCACCACTTCGTCAGCGTCCACCACGAAAATCCAGTCCCCAGTCGCTTGCTCCATAGCCCAGTTAAACTGGCTGGCGAAATCCGTGAAGTCGTGTTCAAAAACCTTGGCTCCCCGGGCGCGGGCGATCTCCCGGGTGCGGTCCCGGGAGTGAGAATCCACCACCACTATCTCGTCCACCCAGGTCAGGGCGGCAAGACAAGCCGGCAGCATTTCCTCCTCGTTAAAGGTGATGATCTGGGCAGTCACTCGGTACAGGCCGATCCTCCTTTCCCCTCCCCGCCGCCCGTCTCTACCGAATCGGCCAGGTGGAGTTTTAAACCCCGCTCACAAGCGAGGGACCCTTTTGCTAGAGCCTCTCTAGGAGTTGGTCGTTACGGGCGAGACTCGACCGAGCCTGGGGGAGGTGGTAAAGGTGGCAGGCGAGGGCGGCGAAACGCAGGTTACGCCGGCGCACTCCGCTATGCAAAAGACGGGCGGTGAATTCACTGTCTTCCCGCCCCCAGCCGACAAAATCCTCGTTAAAACCGTTCACCCGGGCGAAGTCTTCCCGCCAGAGGGCGTAATTACAGGTCCGAATCCCTCGTAGCCCAGCCCGGGGGGTCAAGAGGCGGCGGGACAACCAGGGGAGGCGGAGCAGGTTTTTTCGGTTAGCCACCCCAGCGGTGAAAAAACCCGGCCAGTATCCCTCCTCCGTCAGGACCCGCTGGGTCAAGTGGTCGGAAAGGATGGCCCGCGACCCCTGGACAAAAAAACCCGGCGTCGCCGCCTGGACCTGGTCAAAAATAAAATCCGGGTGCAAAAGCATGTCGCCGTCAATCATCACCAGATAGTCGCCGTGGCTGGCGGCGACACAAAGGTTACGCAGGCGCGCCGCACGGAAACCGTCCCGCTCCTGCCGGGCGAGGCTTAGCGGCAGTCCCCGCCCCGCCACCGCCGCCACCACCTCGGCGGTAGTGGGGCTAGAGCCATCGTCACCCACCACCACCTCGTCGGGGAGCCGGGTTTGCCGTTCAACCGAAGCGAGAACCGCCCGCAGAGCGTCGGGACGTTCATAGGTGGAAATCAACAGCGACACTCGCAAAAAAACGTCCTCCGCTTCCACCCCTCAGGGGTTGGCCAGGGCGAGGCGAAACTCATCAACGTAAAAGTTATGTCCTGGGCAAAGGGTACCCCGGCCCGACACCTCGTTATGCCCAATCACCTCGGCCAGGCTTATACCGGCGGCCTGGCGGAGATAATTGACCAGGCCCTTCAGGGCGGCCAGTTGCCGAGGAGTGGGCAGGCTGTCCTGGAAATTACCCACCAGCGCTATGCCGATGGAACTGGCGTTAAGGTTGTCCCCCCCCGCCGTCCCCCGGACATGGGCGCCGTCGATTTGTTCCCGCCAACGGTTGCCCACCGCCACCTCCCCGTCCCCCATGCCCTGGCCGTTGCCAATGACAAAGTGATAGCCTAACCCGTTTTCCCACTTACGCTCCTCGCGGTGGAAACGGTCGAAAATCTCGGCGTTACCGCTGGTGCTGGCGCTATGGTGAACCACTATCCGCCGCCAGCGGGGCGACAGGGAGGCACTTGCCCAATCCGGCGAGGCGGGTAGCGCCGGTAGCGCCCGCGCCACCGCCCGAAAGTCAGCCAGGGTGAAACTGACTGGCCCCAGCGCCACCGGAGCGGGAAAAATAAGACCCCAGAGGTAGTAAAACCCAAGCACCACCAGGACCAGGGCCAAGAGCCACTCGCCTAGAGCGACATAGGTCTGGCGCTGGGTCATCCGGCGGCGGTGGCGCATCATTTGGTTCATAAGCGTCAGGCGGCGCCGGAAATTGGCGAGCGTTGCCACCTCCCCAGCCGCCGGGTCTTTCTCGCCCTGGTCCAACTTTTCCTGCCCTTCCGCCATACCGTCTCCCGCCCTAAACCCGGTTCACAGGTCGTGGATAAGGGTACAGGCGGCCGCCGCCGCCGTTTCCACCCGGAGAACATAGGGGGCGAGACAGATTTTCTTCACCCCGTTTGTCAGGCAGAAGGCGATCTCCTCCTCGCTGTAACCGCCCTCCGGACCAATAAAAACCAGCACCCGGCCAGCCACCATGATTTCCTTCTGGTAGGAGCGGGGCGACTCACCCTCGGGGTCAGCCAGGAAGAGCATGAAATTCTCCTCTTTGGCCTCAGCCAGAATGGGGGTGAGTTCCCGGGGCGGTAAAATCTCGGGAAGCGAGGCGCGGCGGCATTGCTTGGCCGCCTCCACCGCCCAGCGCCGCCAATGCCCGGGATCGCCTTCGCCGCGGACCACGCTACGGGAAGTCAAAGTGGGGTAAAGCCGGTCAACCCCAAGCTCGGTGCATTTTTCCACCAGAATCTGCCAGCGTTTACCCTTGGGAATACCGGTGGCGATGCTTATGCTTACCGGCCGGCGGAGCTCTTCCTTGACCTCGGCCACCTGCACCCGCAGGTCACCCGGGTCTTCGCTAGCGATGATGGCGTTAGCGTAGTTGCCAGCCCCGTCGAAAACCACCAGCGGGTCGCCATTATGTAACCTTAGCGAGCGTAGGGCGTGGCGGGCCTCCTCGGGCGGCAGGCGGTACTCGCCCGGGCCGGTCAGTAGCCCGTCAACAATGAAACGGGGAAGTTCACTCATCCCGGTCCTCCAGAAAGGTGCGGGTAACCCGCGGCCCTAAGCCAGTGGTGACGCAATAGGGAATGCTGCCACCCCACTCCGCCAGCTCCTCGGCTGAAATATTGTTTTCGCCATCATTCCCCATTAGGGTCACCTGGGTCCCGACGCCCACCTCCCTTATTCCGGTGACATCCACCATGGTGTAATCCATCGACACCATCCCCACCACTGGCGCTAGCTTCCCTTTGACAAGAACCCGGGCCCGGTTGGAATACTCCCGGCGGTAGCCATCGGCGTAACCCAGGGGCAGGACCGCCACCCGGGTAGGGACGGAGGTGTGGTAGGTGCGGTTATAACCTAGGCTGGAAGCGGTGGGATAGTCTTTGAGGTGGATGACAGAAGTCCGCCAGGCCATAGCCGGGCGCAGGGGAAAGTCCTGGCGTAGGCTGGCGGGCGACAGGTAGCCATAGATCCCGGCTCCGGGGCGAACCAGGTCAAACCAGGTGTCTGGGTCACTCACGATAGCGCTGGAGCTAGCGGCGTGGTAGAGGAGACCCTCTAGACCAGCGCTCTCCATTTCGCGGCCGACCGTGCGGAACAACTCGGTCTGCCGGCGGCGGTAATCCGGGTCGTCGGCCACGGCGTAATGCATGAACAGCCCCTCCAGATTCAGGGACGGCAGGTTGGATATTTCCCGGGCCAGAGTCACCGCCATCGCCGGCAGCACTCCAAGCCGGCCCATGCCGGTGTCGACCTTGAGATGCACCTGGACTGTCACCTCCAGTTCCGAAGCGGCCAGTGACGCCAGGCGGGGGATATAAAGGTCATGGGCGGAAATGATAAGGTGGTTGCGGACCGCCAGCTCCACCTCCTCGGGAAACAGGGCGCCAAGGACCTGTATCGGCACTCCGATCCCGGCCTGGCGCAAAACCTCCCCCTCCCAGGCGGTGGCGACCGCCAGACGGTCAGCCCCGGCCGCCAGGAGAACCGGCGCTATTTCCAGGGCGCCATGACCATAGGCGTCGGACTTGATGCAGGGCATGATCCGGACGTCAGGGCCGAGGTGACGCCGGAAAGCCATGAGGTTGTGCCGCACCGCCCCGGGATCGATTTCTACCCAGGTGCGGTGTTCCGAGGGATGGGCAAGCTTTTCCATAGACATGGGAGATCGGGGTTTCCTAACGCCGTCCGCGGAAGGCGTAGACTAGGGATGATGGGGCGGCGTTGTCAAAATCAGTGCCGCTGGCGAGCCCGCGGGCCAGTCGGCTACTCTCCACCCCCAGGGGGGCGAGAACGCCAGCCAGGTATTCAGCGGTGGTGTCACCCTCGCTACTCGGACGCGTGGCGATTATGACTTCCCGCACCGGCCGGCCCTCTGTCTGGGCCTGCTGGATACGTTGAAGTAACTCGCCAATCCGGAGGTTTTCTGGCCCCAAGCCAGAAGCGGGTGACAAGCGACCTTGCAAAACATGGTAGAGACCCTGGTAGACCCCGGCTTTTTCCATGGCGATAACGTCGCGGGGCAACTCCACCACGCAAAGCTCCGTCTGGACCCGGCCGGGATTCTGGCAGATGGCGCAGACCTCGCCCTCGGCGATGTTGAAACAGCGCCGGCAAGCGCGGAGGTTCCGTTTGGCGTCACGGATAGCCAGGGCCAGGGCCAGGGCGTTTTCGCTGCGGGTGGAAAGGATGTGGAAAGCCAGGCGTTCTGCCGAACGCTTGCCAATCCCGGGCAGGCGGGAAAATTCCTCGACCAAACGCACCACCGAGGGGGGATAGAGGGGAGTACCAGCCATATAAGGGTTTTCCAGCTATCCGCAGCTCACCCAGGGGGAAAACTATTCACCAGCGCCGCCAACGCCAGAGAAGGGTGAAACTGGCCAGAGCCAAGACCGCCAGGGACATGACAAACCAAAACGACAGGGGGTTTTCATAACTAATGGGTAATCTGACATTCATGGAGAAAATGGACACCACCATGGTCGGAACCTGCAGACAAATGGTGATCATGGTGAGGGTTTTCATCAGGACGTTCAGGTTGTTGCTGACAATGGAGACCCGGGCGTCCATCATGCCGGCCAGAATGTTGGTGTAGATCTGGGCCTGGCGGGCACACTGGTTGTTTTCAATGGTGATATCGTCAAGCATCTCGAGTTCGTCGGGAGTGAAGCCAATTTTACTGGCGTTGTTACGCATCTTCATCAACAACGACTCGTTGGCGTTGATGGCGTTAAGGTAGTAAACCAGGGATTTCTCCAGGGCGAAAAGAGAAATCAGGTGGCGGTTTTCGAAAGAGCGGTTGATCTCCTTCTCAATCGCGTCCACCATCATGTTGATAGCCCGGAGATGCTCGACAAAATGCGATATGGTGCGATAAAGCATACGGAGAAGCACTTCCCGGAGGGACAACTCCCGGTTGACCGGTTTCTGCCCGGGGTAGACTGGCATGTCCTCCGACTGGATTGCCAGCAGCCGGTCCTGATAGACAAACACCCCCACCGACGCCACCTTGAATTCCAAATGCGCGTCGCTACCCTCGACCAGGGTCTGGTTACAGGGGCGTTTGAAAATCACCGCCATGTGTTCTGGCTCAAACTCCAAGCGGGAAAGCTCGTCCGGGTCGAGGGCGGAATGCAGGGTGTGCTCGTCAATGTCCATTTCGCTGATGAGAAAGTGGCGTTCGTCCTCGTTGGGGCTGACATAAACCTGGACGGTGTAATCTTCCCCCATCGTCTCGGTTAAAACCCCGCGCTCCACCTGGTATGAACGATGCATTCTTTTCTCCCGGAAACCAACCCCGCCCGGCCGACTCTCCGCCAACCGTACCTCTTAAATAACCCCGGTCACCACTTTACGCAAGTCTATTTAACCTTAGGGATTCCAACCCCCAAGCCTACCCGCCACCCTCTGGGGCAGGTTACTTCGCCTGGTAGGTAATCCACTGGCTTTCCGCCCGGTCGATCGCCTGGAGAAAAACCAGAAAATCCTTCCATTCCCAGGGGCGGATACGCTGCGCCGACACCTGGTAACGCCGGACGATGTCTACTTGGTTGGCTTGGGGCCGGCTCACCCGGAGCTGGTAGAAGCCGAAGTTACTGAGGATTTCTCGCGGCTCTGGGAGACTAAGGAACTCCCCACCGGCCGGAAGGACAAAGGTGTTACGCTCCTCAGTCACGTGGTTACGGCGGATATGGCAGGAAGTGGTTCGCACCCGCATGCCCCGGGTTTCCGGGGACACAATGTCCGGGGGGGTCAGGGAAATGGGTACGGCGCAGATGTCGCCCCGCCTCTCCACTCCCACCGCCGACTCCGCCTCGTAACGGTCACTGGAGAAAAACCCGTCCGTCCCTGGCGGCGCTAGGCGTTCGCCCCGCCCGGTGAGGGTCGGGGTCGGGGCCAAAGCCGAATGATTAGCGGCGAAAACACCGTTCGCCGCCCGCGAGATGCCATTGAGGGAGGTGATGACAGCGTCGGGAAAAACCGAGAAGACCAGTTCCTGCATCAGACCTAGTTGAGTGGCCGCCTCTGGCGAAGCCATGAGTTCCCGCCGCCGCAACCCCTCCACCCCCCGGCGGTAGGAGCTACCCACCACCTTTACCTTCCCTCCGGCTCCGGGAAGAAGCACCCGGCGCTCCTCCAGACGTTCCGACTCGTCCAGGGGGAGGATGGGAAGAGTCTCAAACAGGGGGCCGGTAGGGAGGAAAGTCAAAAGGGAGGCCTCGGACAAATCGTCAGCCAGGCGCCCGAAAGGCAGGGTGTCGAAACGGGTGTCTAGCCAATAGGTGCTGCCGTTGAGAAGCGTAAGCCGGACCAGGGGAATGACAAAGATATCCCGACGGGGGAGTTCCCAGGTTGGGGGGTGGAGAAGGTTGCGGTTGGGACGGGCGGCGGCGGGGTGGGCGTCAAAACCCGCCTGGCGGAGTAAAGCGAGAAGCAGGAGGTTGCGATCTCCCAGGCGGTCGGCCATGATCTGCCCGGCGTTGACTCCGCCCCCCTCCGGGGGCGGGGGGAGAATGTTGTCGCAGACAAAACGGTAGATAATCCGGGCCGCCTCCTCCTGCGACTGGCTGTCCCAGACGCCTCGGCTAGAAAGGGAGGCGAGGATGGTGCGCATCTTGCGGGAGGGAGTGAGCTTACCCGAGAGTAGGGAAAGCTCGCGGTAGACAATGTCGTCCCAGGTCACTGGCTGCGCCGCCTCCACCGAGGCCAAGCGCTCGGAATTGTGCACCGCGTCAGGTTCCTGCCGGGGCACCCCCATCCGGGCCGACCAGCGGTAAACCTCGCGTTCACCATCCTCCAGTTTCTCAAAATTGACCTTCACCCCGTAGTCGTGCTGGACATGGGCCAGAGGATATCCCCGGGGGACCCGTATCTCGTATTCGCTCAGGAGAAAGGTGACCTGACCGTTGGGATCTTGGAAAAACCAGGGTTTACGCTCGGTGTCGGCTTGGTTGGCCCGGGCCGGGAAGGACTCCAGGTACTGGATCTCCCGGGCGGTGCCGGGAAGGAGGGCTGGTACCCGTAGGCCGGTGCGACCCGGAAGCTTCTCCGACTCTAGGGACTGGCCGTCAGGAAAAATGGTGCGGGCGGTGAGGAGTTCACCCCGGAAAAAGACGTCGGAAAGGCTTTCCCCGCCTGCCTGGGTCTGGATATAGTCGACCTCGTGGGTTAGGCGGCGGAAGGAACCGTCCGCTTCCATCACCTCCACCGAGCGGTCGAGGAGACGCACCACGTCCCCGGGGTATTGGCCCGCGTGGATTTCTGCCAGGAGGTCAGCGGCGTTGTAACCCCCGTTGTAGTCGAGGGGCATGGCTGTCCCCGCTAGGGAACGCACCATATCGTCCAGGTCTGGCTGCCCAGGGTCAGCGGCCAGGCTCGCCCGCCAGCAAGAGATGGCCTGGTTATCGTCCCCCTCCTCCTTGGCGGTGTCACCCAGCTGCCGCCAGAGGTCGGCCCGCCAGGGGGAAAGGGAGATAGCCTCGCGAAGAACCCCGGTAGCCTCGCGGTACATCCCAAGCCTGGCGTAGAGGCTCCCGGCCCAGACTTTCAGGTTGACGTCGCCGGGAAAAGCGGCCAGGGCCTCGCGAATGGAACTAGCCGCCTCCCGCGGGCTCGAGGCGGTGTCGGCCTCGGCCTCGGCCAGGCGTTGCAGCGAGCGCGGGGTAGGGTCGCCCGCCTCCACCGCCTGCCGGCAGGCTTCCAGGCGCTCCTCGCCGTTACGGTAGCGTTCGGGGGGGAGACTTGAGTATTGCCGTTGCACCGCCGGGGCGGTTGGATAAAGCGCCGCCAGTTCCCGCCAGAAGGACAGGATTTGGGGCGGGTTGGCAAAGCGCTGCGACCAGTCGCCGTCGGCCAGAAGTACCCGGATGCTCGCCGGGTTCACCACCCGGGCCCGGGCCAGGTAACTGGCGGCGTCGTCAATCCGGCCAGCCTCCATGGCCAAGGTGGCGAGAAACAACAGGGAGGGAACGGAGTCGGGGTGCCGCTCAATGGCGCTGCGATGCCAGTGGGTGGCGTAGTCTCGGTGTAAACTAGGGGAAAGGAGACTGTCGGCGGCGAACAGGTCGCCAGCCCCAGCCCGGATGGCGAGGTTGTCCGGCAGGCGGTCGGCGGCGTCAGACATGGACCAGGCCGCCTCGTCAAGCATCCCCTGTTCCCGACAGGCCAGGGCGTAGAGAGCGAGTAGCATAGGGTCGCTGTCTTTCTGCTGCGCCAGGTCGGTGAGGTAGCGGGGTGGCCGGGCGTCCCGGCGGAAATTGCCACTGGGCGGAGCCACTGGCTGGGCGAAACGATCCCAGGTGAAAGGCGAGGCGGAAACCACCCGGAGAGTCAAGCCAAGGTCGGAAGGCGCCAGGTCGGCGGGCGGCGGGGGAAGGAGGAGGTGAAGGCTGTGTCCGCCGGCCGGCAGGGCGATTTCCACCCGGTGCTCGCGGGAGGTGGCTTCCTGGTTACGGTCAACCGCCGCCACCAGGAGCCCGTCCACATAGAGTTGCCAACTCACCCCGGTGGCTAGGTGAAACTCCACCTGGCTCTCGGGGTTTTCCAGTTGAATACCGGTCCGCAAGACCACCGCACCGCTCGCTCCCCCCGCCGTCCAGTCCCAGGGGTGGAGTTCGGGGAGGGCCTGGCTCTCGGGAACCACCCACCAGGGTGGATGCGCCCGCCAGCGGGCGAAGGTGGCGGCGTCGGGTGGGTTGTCCAAAACACTGCCCACCGTGCCACTCCCGGCTTCGGCGATTATCTTCCCCCCCAGGTCGGAGCGGAAAACCGCTGGACTGGTGAAGGGGCCGGCGACCAGCCAGGACAGGGCGAACCCCCGGGTCTCGGCAAGACTCACCGCCTCTTCCCGGCGCGAAGGGTCGCGGGAGGCTAGTAGCGTCCGGATAAGAAAAGCCCGGGCCAGGTCCTGCACAGGGCCGCTGGCGCCGGAATCAGGGGCGAGCAGGTTACGCGCCTCGCGTTCGCCCACCTCCACCGAGGCCAGGCGGTCCAGGTTAATGGCCAGAGCCAGACGCACCGCCAGGTTGGCGACCGGGGTACTGGCAAACTCCTGGGCCCGGGAAAGGTAGAAGCGTACCGCCGAGTCGTCGTCCCCGCGTAGGTGCGCCTGCGCCTCCACCAGGAGACGAGCGCCTTCCACCCAGGAAGTCTCGCCCGCCACTCCCCTGGCGCTGGCGCTAAGGAGGAGGAGAAAAACGAAGAGCGCCCCACGGGAGCGCCCCGCCAGTTGGCGGAGGGTCCAAAAAGCAGTCACGGGGTCTCCCAGAGAAGTAGCGGCCTAGTCCAACGCTCAGCCAGGGCGGCCAGGCGGCGAAAGTCAGGAAAATCGCCAGGGGCGATTTCCCGGTTGGTGACCTCCAGGCGGTAGTCAAGGTCGACGCGGCCAGACGACAGCGCCACTTTTACCCGGAGTTTGCCAAAGGGGTAGTCTTCCTCCCGCTCCTGGGGTGGGTTCACCAGGTGCCAGTCGGGGGGATAGTTGACGCCAATCCGGCGCTCCAGGCGGAAGGCCTGGGGGAGGGAAAGGTTTTCCTGGCGCTCGGCGTAAGCCGCCAGGTAACCAAGAGAAAGGGGAAACTCCCGCCGCATCCGCTGCCGGTCGACGCGGCCCGGTAGGGGCGGGAGGGGCAGCAACATCCGTCCTTGACCGTGGTTGGCGAAATCCACCAATTCGGAGCGCCCGGTAAAGGTTACGCTGGCGGGTGAGGCGGGGTTTTCCGCCAGCTCAGCGCTGGCGGCCCGGGCCAGGCCGCCTTCGCTGTCCAGAAAAGTCTCCCAGGCCGCCACCGGGTTTTCCGTCCGGCCAAATTTCTGGCGTAACGCTTCCGCGGCGGTGCCTTGCCCGCGTAGCGTCTCCTCCCAAACCAGGTTTCCCATGGGGTCGACAACCGCTTCCGCCACCTCCTCCCAGACGCAACCCTCAACCCCGGCGTCCGGAATGCGGATAAGCGTCGCCCCCTCCGGGTCGAGCCGGATAGCGGGGGCGGCGAAAAGAGCGGCCGGCATCACCGCCGGAGGGCGGTTGGGGCTACTGGGGTCGAAAAACACCTCTCCCCCCTCCCCGGTGTCGACCGCCGCCAGGGAATAGTTGAAATAATCTAGGAGTGGGAGGCTGTCCGCCTCCAACTCAGGAACGCCGCCCCGGCTTTCCCAGGAACGGGTGAGGACCGGGGTGGCGGAAAACTGGTACTCGTGGGCGAGGAGGCAAAGAAGCAGGGTGCGGTCCTTGGTGTCAGCGGCCCGCCGGGAAAGGATGGCCCGGACCGACAGGGGGCGGAAAGCGTAGGCGCCAAACTCCCAGTTGCGGTGGCTGAGGTTTTCCGCCACCCAGGCGGCGGCCCGGTCGAGTTGAGTCAGGGGCGAGGCGTTTTCCCGCCCACCCGCCAGGCGCCGGACCAGGAACCGCAGTTCCGGCGGGGTGTGGTACTGGGTATTAATCAGGCGCCAATACCAGCGGGAAAACTCGTTCCAGTCCCGAAGAGAGGAGACTTGGATATAGGGCATGCGCGAATAACGTCCCGGGCCATAAGGCTCGTCGACATAGGCGGGCAGGTCCTGCATTTCCCAAATATAGGTCCGCTCCTGGCTCTCCGGCCCTCCAGGGGGCTCCATGGCCCGCGGCGCCCCGTTGGCGGGCCGGAAATAAAGCCGGCTTTCGCGGGGGGCGGTGAAGACATAGCGCGACAGGCGCACCGGCACTGGTTGCCCCAGGGGAACCACCAGGCCAAAATAGTCGGCCAGGAAGTCAAGTTTGGCGCGGTGCAGGGAAATCCGGGCCAGCACCGACATGCCGGCGGTCAGGGGAGGGAGGCGAAAAGCCAGGCCTTTTTCCCGTTCATGGGCGGGCTGGGGGGCGAGGTCTTCTCGTCGCCCGTCCGGCCCCACCAGGGTGAGGTTTTCCACCGTGCCGTTTTCCATCCACACGTCAAGCCGTAAGCCAAGGTCCCGGACCAGCCGGGCGGCGGTTTCATTGTAAACCTTAAGCCCGAAGGAGACCACCCGGTCTAGCGAACCGTTCCGGTCCATGCGGTCTTCGAGGTGGAAATAAAGATATTCCCAGCCCCCCGGGGGAGGAGAGCGCTCCTCGAGGATTGCGGGGTTAACCGCGTCAATGAAACCGGGTAGAGAGTGGCTCCGGGTCGAGGGAGGCGGGGTACGCTCGCGCACCAGTTCGTTTCTAACTACCAGCGTTTCCTGGTCGTTGGGGTTGATGGCAAGGGCCTCCTGGACCACCCGGAGAGCCCCCTCGTTGTCGCCAGCGTCGCGGTAGTGGCGAGCCAGGGCGAGGCGAGCCCAGAAATCATAGGGCGAGGCGCCGACCCGGCGTTCCAGGAGTTCCCGGGCGGTGGAGGTTTCCCCAAGCCTACCTAGCGCTGTCACTATCCCAGTCAAGGCCTCGTGGTTGTCAGCGTCCAGGGCGAGAAGAGCCTGAAACTCGGCGTAGGCGGTGCGGTAGCGCCCGCGCTGGAGGGCAGCCCGGCCGGTACGCAGGCGAACCGCCGCCGCCGCCGGGTGGCGCCGCCGCAGGCGGTCAAGAAGGGTCCCGGCCTGGGCTTTCCAGTCCCGGTCGACCGCCACATCGTGAAGAAGGATCATGCCCCGCAGGGACATGGGGTTACTGGCCAAGGCTTGGTTGGCGAATTCGCCCGCCCGCCGGGGTTGACGCATGACATCCAGGTAGAGGCGCCCGATGTCCACCATGGCGGCGGGGGAGTCCCCTCCAGCCGCCATTTTCAGGAGGGCAAGGCGCAAGTTCTCCTCGCGGTCCGGCCCCTCCACCCCGGCCTCCATCGAGCGGGCCGCCATCAGGATAAAATAGGGATAGTGGCTGGAAAGGTCGACCACCCGCCGAAAAATAAGCTCACGGTCGAAACGCTCCAAACCCTCCATCATGTGGCGGCTAGCCAAGAGGAAGGCGAGGTAAAAACCGGAGCGAAAGTCCTGCGGCCGCTCGACCAACTGGCGGGAAAGAGCGCTAAGGCCACCCAGCTCACTTTCCACTTCCGGCTGGAAATACTGGTCGAAGCGGGAATGCTCCACCACCTGGCGGGCCGCCAGAAGCAGGAGTTCCATATCGTCATGGCTGGCGTTAAGAAAATCCGCCACCCCCCCCTGGAAGGGAGAGCCGTCCGGACTCACAATCCTCAAGGTCAGGCGCCAGTCGGCCGCGGCGGACTGGTTACGCACCAGGATCAGGTTCCAGCCCTGGCGCAGCCAAACGTCAAAGACGTCCTGTCCGGGGTTAGCCAGGCGGTGGGGACCACTGTTGTTGGCCCGGATGTGGTTTACCCATAGGGAAGAACGGCCCGAGGAGCCATAGCGAATGACTGCCGCCTGGTTATGGGGGGAGTAGACCAGGGTAAGGGCGAGGGCGGTGGTCGGCTCCTTCCCCAGAGCCGCCCCCAAGGGGAGGCGCCCCAGGGGATCGTCGGAATGGAAGGGACGCCAATGCACCGAGCCGTTTTTTCCCGCCAGGCTGAAATCGCTATCCAGAATACCCAGGAAGTCGTCTAAGCCCAGGCTGGCCGGGGAGAAAAACTCCTGGTCAAAGTCGAGGGGGCCGAGAAGAAGCCAGTCCCGCACCATTCCTAGGGTACGCACCTCCCGGCGGGCGAGCTCGGTTTCCCCCAGGCGCTCGCGGGTCATGGCGCGTAGCCAAGCCAGGCGCGAACGCACCAGGGGAACGGAAACGTCAGGTCCGGAAGCGATGTGCGAGGAGTGGGCCCGGATCTGGCTCTCCCCCACCGCCTCCCCCACGACATCTCCGGCCCGGACCAGTACTGGCCGTCCGTTTAGAGTAAACGGGGAAAGGGGTTGGCCGTCCAGGGTCTCGAAAACCAGATCGTCCTCGCTTTCCCCTCCCGAAAGCGCCTCCCATTGGCTTTCGGAACCGGGGAGTAGGGGGGTCAAGTCCTCCACCTCCAGCGTTTCTGCCGGTTCGGTGGCGGCTAGGAAGGCGGCGTATTCCCCGGTGTCGGAAAGCATCCGGAAGGAGGTCTCCGCCAGGTACTCCACCCGGGCCCAGGCCAGGGGGCGGCGGGAGTCGCCAACCGAAAGACTTTCCGCCTGGGCGATAGCCTTGGCCATGGCGGACATGAAAGTGAGGTTGGCAGTCACCAGTTCGTCGCGGAGTTCCAGGCTTTCCGCCCGGCCCTCCTCCTCCCAACCCGCTAGTTCCCCCCAGAAGGCGGTGGGATCGGGGTCTTCCCCACCTTGTCCCGGGGGAAGAAACGCGAACAAGGCGGCCGTCACGGCCAGGCCAAGGGCTAGAAATGGTTTAGGCATAAGCGGGGGTTACCTTGGTGGCGGTTTTTTTCACGCGTAATCTCCCTTCCTCCCGGGGTACCCGGGGGGAGCTACTCCTCTAGGGTTTCCAGGCCAGGCGCCCGGAGATGGACATTTCCCCGTCCAAACGGTCGATCTGGACCTGGTTATGGCTTAGCCACTCCGGATTGCTTTCCGGATAATCGCTACGCTGGTGGGCGCCGCGGCTTTCGGTTCGCCGCATGGCCGACACCGCGATCAACATGGCGGTGGTGAGCATGTTCTGCACTTCAAAGCCGGGGCGCATCTGGAACTGCTCGGAAAGGGCGAAGGTGGACCAGGCCCGGATGGTTTCTACAGTCTCGAGGAGGTGGATGCCGTTCCGGTACACCCCTATATTACGCCAGGTTATAGCCTTGAGGGAACGGCTGAGATCCTCGACATCCAGCCGGGTCCCCTTGGCGGGAAGGCGCCGGGTAAGCAAGGGATCGGGGAAGGGATGGATATCCTCTGCCGCCGCCGCCCCCGCCCGGTGCCCGAAGACCAGGGCTTCGAGAAGGGAGTTCGAGGCCAGGCGGTTGGCGCCGTGCACTCCAGTCGAGGCCACCTCCCCAGCGGCGTAAAGGTTTTTAACCGAGGTGGCGGCGTCCAGGTCGGTTTTGACCCCCCCCATCATGTAGTGCACCGCCGGACGCACCGGCACCAGGTCCTGGACAATGTCAATCCCGTAGTCGGCGCAGAACGCCATGATGTTGGGGAAGCGCTCGGCGATGAGGGCCGGGTCAAGGTGGCGCAGGTCAAGGGAGACAAAGGTGTCGCCGGTGCGGTTAAGCTCCTTGAAGATGCTCTGGCTAACCACGTCCCGGGGGGAAAGCTCAGCCGCCTCGGCGTAGCGGGTCATGAAACGCTCACCCATCTGGTTAAGGAGGTAAGCCCCCTCCCCCCTGACCGCCTCGCTTATGAGAAAACGGGGGGCACCGGCCCGGTAGAGGGTGGTGGGGTGGAACTGGACAAACTCCATGTCCTGCAATACCGCCCCGGCCCGGTAGCAGATGGCGTAACCGTCGCCGGTGGCGACAGCGGGGTTGGTGGTCTCCCGGAAAACCTGCCCTAGGCCGCCAGAGGCCACCACGGTGAAGGCCGCCTCGACTCTAAGCAACCGGCCGTACTTGGTGTCTAGGAAAAGCGCCCCGTAACAAACGCCGTCCCGGTGGAGAATGTCGATGGCGAAATGGTTTTCCAGGCAGAGGACGCCGGGGAGGTGGCTGACACGGGTTAGCATAGTGGCGACAATGGCTCGCCCGGTGGCGTCGCCGTTAGCGTGGAGGATGCGCCGGCGGGAATGCGCTCCCTCGCGGGTAAAGGCGATTTCCCCGTTTTCCCGGTCAAAGGGGGTGCCTAGGTCAATCAACTCCTGGCAACGCAAACGTCCCTCCTCCACCAGGATGCGCACCGCCTCGGGGTCGCAGAGCCCTCCCCCGGCCTCCATGGTGTCGGCGGCGTGGAGTTCGGGCTGGTCGTCCTCTCCTAGGGCGGCGGCGATTCCCCCCTGGGCTTGGTTGGAGTTGGAGTCGTCCAGAATCCCTTTGGCGGCCAGAATAACCGGACCGTGGCGGGCGGCGGAGATGGCGGCGGCCAAACCCGCCACACCACTACCGATAACCAGGGCCCGGGAACGCATCAGGGGAACCGACTCAAGGTCCACTGATAACAGGAAACGCTCCTGGATTGGCATGAAAAACCCTTTCTACCCCGGTAAAAAATCCGGCGATGGTTGTTCCCCTTCCCGCCCCGACCGGTCAGGGGGTCGGGGGTGAACCGGTTTACGGGTTATCTGGAGGGCCAAAAGCTCCAGCTCCAGACGGGGGTCGCCACCGGTGTCGTGAGAACGTTTCACCCCGTCACAGGCAAGCGTGAGAAAGCTCCTTAGTTCCCGGAGCTGATAGCGCCCGGCGGCGGTAAACTGCCGGGCGGCTAACCATGGCGCCAGGCTCCGGCTGGAGCGCCAGGGGTGGGCGTTTTCCCTTAGGGCGTACTCCTCGGGGGAAAGTTTTTCCGCCCGGGCTGTCCCGGCCCGGAGGAGGTCGGGTATTTGCCCCAGTAAGCCCGCCAGGGCCAAGTGGGACGACTTGTCGGCGTCGCTACGTTCTCCGTCCGGTCCGCGTTGGCCCTGGGAGGTTATTTTCCTGGCGTAAGCCAGAGCGCTATCCGCCTCCCGTTTTTCCACCGCCTGCCTTAACCCCCAGACGTCAAACTCCACCGTGCCGGTGAGAAACTCCCCGACGTCCTCGGCGCTTATCCGGGGGCGGTCGTGGACAAAGAGGGCCAGCTTCTCCAGTTCACTGGCGAGAAAACCAAGACTAGTGCCCTGGGTTTCCAGAAGCAGCCTCCCCGCTTCCGTCTCCAGGCTTTTACCCAGTTCCCGAGAACGCGCCGCTAGCCAAGCCGGTATTTCCCGGGGGCCAACCAGGGGACAAGGTATGGAACGGGCGAGAGCCAATAGACGCTTGCCTAGCGTCTGGTTAGCCGGGGGTGAGGCTGAGCTTTCCAGAAGGAGGGAAATACCGGCGGGGAGATTTTCCAAACGCTCCAGTAAAACACTGGCTACACCCGCCTCGCTTTCCCGACCCCCCCGAGCGCCGGTCCGGAAAAGGAACTTGTGGGCGTTACGCAGAATCACCAGCTTGTGGCGGGTGAAAAGACCCCCGCCCGCCAACTCCCCCATGAGGTCGGCCAGACTAAGGGCGTCCGCCCCCTCTCCGGCGTAAAGGGTAAGCGTCTCCCCGTCGGGCCAGTTCTCTTGCCAACGCTGCCGCACCACCTCGAGCGCGGTCTGGCGGAGGTAATCCTCGGGGCCGTGGATGTAAACCAGACGGGGGAGTTCCCCAACCAGTCCCGCCAAGGCCTCTTGGTGGTTAGCTAGGGTGAAACCCGTCCGCCCCGCTTTCTTAAGCGCCATGCCGCTTTGTCTCCTGGGAAAAAACGCCTCGGGAAAACCGGGTAAAAAGGCTTTCCCACCCCGTCCACCCGGGCGCACCTCCCCCCGGGCCGGAAATCCGCCCCAAGTATTATCCTTTTTTTCTCCGGGTTGTCAAAAAGAGGCCGGGAGCCTGGGAACACCCTGCCATCCCGCCTGGCTTAAAACTTGCCTTTTTTGGGAGAATGCCTTATCTTTAATGCCATTTATAAAACCGGTTTTTATTTGGTCCCACCTCTTCCCCCGGGGTGGACGCGCCCGGCCTGTTTCCTCCTGACGGCCCGGCCAGAACGCCAAGAGAAAGACAAAAAGTAGGAAGACAAATAAAATGGCTCTAAATAATCCCGGCTCTGGCAGCCCCAAGCGCCCCCCCCGTCCGGCCAACGACATCGCCATTTCCTGTCGCGCCACCAACCCCATATCCATCAACGACGATCTGGGCAAGGTTTTTCTGGACGAGAACCAGGCCAAGGCGACCACCGCCACCCGCCTGTTCAGGAACGACGAAATCTTCAACGCCATCACCAAGGTGGTTATGCCTGGCTTCTTCTCTGCCACCCGCAGCAAGTTCGCCATGTGGTCGACCGGCTGCTCCAGTGGCGAGGAAGTCTATTCCATGGCCATGATCGCCCTAACCGAAATTGCCAAAAGCAAGCGTTCTCCCCTGCTAGAGGTGTTTGGCACCGACATAAACTCCAGCCGCATCGAAGAAGCCCGCTCTGGCTTCTATGGTCGCCCCTCCCGCGATGCCTTCACCCCCAACTACTGGCGGATACTGGAAAAGTACGCCGAGATCGACAGCAACAGCGTGACCATGGGCAGCAAACTCCGTAGCATCTGCAAATTCAAGCTTTTTGACATGCGCAATTGCCCCAAAAAGCATTTTTTCTTTTTCATCGTCTGTAACCATGTCTTGCAGTATTACGATAGTGACGGGCAGCAGCACATCCTGAGAAACCTGAAGGCGGTTCTTAACCCTGGCGGCTTCCTCTACCTGGAAGGGATAACCACGGCCGGACTGGAAGGTTCCGGTTTGGTGAAAGAGGGAAGTATCCCCAATCTTTACGTTTGTTCCTGACCCGGTGAACCCGCCCGCCCCGACTGTGAAGGATACCACATGAGCGTCCTTGGCATTGACCTAGGCACTTCCTCCTGCAAAGTGGGGGTCTTTAACGAAACGGGGTTACTAGCAGCGGCGGGCCGCGAGTACCCCATTCTTTCCCCCGCCCCCGGCTACGCCGAACTCGACCCAGTGGCGGCCTGGAACAGTGTCAAGGAGTCGCTAAGGGACGCCCTGTCCCAGGCCGGACCAGAGGCCGGTAAAGTCCAGGCCATATCCTTCAGCTCCATGGGCGAGGTGATAGTACCGCTAGACAAAGACGGCGTGGTGGTTAGTAACGCCCTGCACTCCTACGACATCCGCGGGAGCGAATATTCCGAAAGCCTTCTGGCCGACATCGGCCAGGAGGCTTTCTATCGCATCAACCCCAACAGCATCGGCCCCTATTATTCCCTTTCGAAAATGCTCTGGTTCCGGGACCACCTTCCTGAACGCTACCGCCAGACTGCCAAATTCCTCCTGATGGCCGATTTCATAGCCTACCGTTTCGGCGCCAAACCCTTCACCTCCAACTCCCTGGCCAACCGCACCCTCCTCTTTGACTACACCCGTAACGACTGGTCCGACACCCTTCTCGACTGGGCCAAGTTTCCCCGGGAGAAGCTGGGGGCCATAGTCTCCGGCGGGACGGTGGTGGGGGAGATAAACCCCGAAGTCGCCCGCGAGTTATCGCTCCCCCCCGACATAATCCTGGTGTCCGGCGGGCACGACCAGGGCTGTAACTCACTAGGCTGCGGCGCCACCCGCCCCGGGATGGCGGTGGCCGGCATGGGCACTTACGAAACCTTCTGCCCCACCATCGCCATGCCACCCGATCCGCTTAACTACCTCCGGGAAATCCGCAATCTGGAGCACCATGTCCTCCCCGGTCTTTTTGTAAGCTTCCTTTACACCCACTCCGGCCTTCTCATCAATTGGTTCCGTAAAACCTTCGCCCCCGAACTCCAACCCACCGCGGGGAAAAGCCCCTACCAGATCCTCGACAGCGAGATGCCGGCTGAACCCACTAATATCTTCTTCCTCCCCCATAACGAACCCCTGCAGTGGCCTGATTACCAGGCTGACACCTCCGGTGTCTTCATTGGCCTGAAGACCGCCACCACCCGGGGGGAAATGTTTAAAGCCCTCCTGGAAGGCATCGCCTTCTTTTTCGCCGACAGCCTGGTTTACCTGGAACGCATGGGAATGAAACCCGACTCCTTTATCGCCAGCGGCGGTAGCTCCCGCTCCGACGCCATCCTCCAGATACGGGCCGATGTCTTGGACATTACCCTCACCCGATTGGAAACTGGCGAGGGAAGCCTCACCGGGGCAGCCATCCTGGCCGCCCGGGCGGCTGGCATGTTTAAAACCCCGGATGAGGCGGTAAAGGCCTACACTCGCCTAGGACGCACCTTCACCCCCGACCCGGGACGCCGGGAATTCTACCGCCAGTCTGCCGCCTTTTACCAGCGTCTCGACCACGAGACAAGCTCGCTACGTTCCGCCCTTTCCCGGCGCTAACCCGCCCGGTCAAGTGGCGGAAGGGAAAAAAACCCCCTAGTCTATTGATTCCCAACCCGGATTTCATACGATTGAGGCTGAACAGCGGGTTAGGCCCCCCGCCGCCCGGCCCAGGGGTCGTACCCGCCCGGCTTTCCCTTTACAAGGCCCGCCAGCATGGCTAAGTTCCGTTTCAACCTGCAGACAGTTCTTCGCTACCGAAAAATCATGGAGGACCAGCGGCGCCGGGAATTCGCCGAGGCCAGTCGCCTGGCCGAGACCGAGCGCGGGCGTCTGGGTGAGCTTGAGGCGGAGCGCTCGGAAGTGCAGGACGAGATTGTCCGTCTATACAGCGAACGCGCCCCCTTCCAGTCGGTGGTGGACTCCTACCACATGATAGGGCGTCTGGAGGGGCTCAAAGCCGCCAGCCTTGAGCGCCAGCGCCAGCTAGACCAGGTGGTCGAGGATCGCCGCAAGGTTTTAGTCAAGGCGCGCCAGGAAACCCAGATCATGGAAACCCTCCGCGAGCACCGGCGGGAGGAGTTTGTCCGGGAACAGGACCAACGGGAACAGGCCATAGTGGACGAGCTTTCCATCCAGGCCCGCGGCCGGCGCCTCCGGGAGGAGGAGCTTGGTTCCTAAAGTCACCAGAAGGCGGGTGGGATCCCCTTCCCCGCCCAGCCTGTTCCCACTGTTTTGACAGGCCCCACTTATGCGCTTCATTTCCACCGGCTTCTATATGGCCCTTTCCATCCTTGGATTGAGCACCATCAGCTTCCTAGTCCTGCTGGGGGTTCAACTCCAGCGCGGCGAAATAACCCCTCAGGACCTGCATAGCGTCATGCGCCTTTTTGGCGGTGGTTCCCGCATAATCATCCCCAACGACCAATACCAGCGTTTTCTCGAGTACTCCCGTGACGAGGCGTTGGCGCGCGAGGAGCTGGAGCTTAACCGGGGGTTACCGGAAACCCGGGTGCCGGCCATAATGCGCACCCAGGAAACCCTGGCGGTGCAGCAGGAAAACCTGGCGGTTCTCAACCGTCTCCTCGCCTCCCAAAAAACCGAGATTGAAAACGTCCGTTCGGAAGTGGAAGCCCAAAAAATCCAGGTCACCAACCTCACCCGGGCCCTCAACAACGAACGCGAGAAAAACGCCACCGTCGAGCGCGACGCCGCCACGGTTAAACTACGCAACATGCTGGCGGAAATGGACGCTGGCAATATTGGCGAGTTTCTCACCCAGGTGTGTCTCGACCTCTCCCTTGGCGGCCCCCAGGAGGCCGCCCGGATAGTCCGCGACCATCTTTCCCCTGATTTCTCAGCCGAGGTACTGGGCGAAATGCCCGCCAGCGAACGCCAGAAGATAATCCCCCTTCTGGAAAACCGCTTCGCCGGAGTGCCACCGGATGCGGTGGTGAAAATATTCGCCGACAACCAGATGAGCGCCGGCGAGCAGATAGTGTATATGATGCAGATGACTCCCCAGCAGGCGCTGGGAGTTTATCTGCGCCTTCCCGCCACCATCCAGGAACAGGTGGCACCGCAAGTTCTCCGGGGAAGCTAGCGAGGGGGGGGGCGCCACTCGCCTTTCCGCTTTGGTAAAATTCACCTATGGGCTACTGCCTGACTCGCAGTAGCCCACCCGTATTTTTAGGCCTGTTTTTTGTTGTTACCAAGGAGCAAACACACGTACCACAAGGCGTTAATCCGCCGCTAAAGTTTTCTCCCTGTCCACCCGTCACGGTTTCAAGTTGCAAGTGGAACCGTCTTTCAGCGTCGGTCATAGCAAAAGTTGGCCGACCCGCTGGCGACAGGAGTGAAGGAAGCGCCTCCCCCCAAGGAATCCTGTTTCTGGCGGTTGAAGGCGCGAGATTACTACTTTTAGATACCCAAAAACGAACTGGAAAAACTGGCTTTACCCACAAAATTTTCTCAGGAACCCTTTTTTTGTGTCTAGCAAAGCATTTTATATTGATGTGCGTCTCTCTCTTAATAGGAGCGTAAAATGTCTGACACCCCGATTAATCAGCCTAATGAACATCTGGCGCGGAGTTTTTTCGCCCACTCCGATATTTTCCAGAGCCTGATGGAGTTCTATCTTCCACCCAAAACGAGCAAGCTTCTTGCCTTTGATTCCTTCCACCCGATAGACACGAACATGAAAAAGGATTACTTTGGTAAAATCCAGGACTATATTGGTTATCGTGGCACATTTACTAATGGTATTTCGGTATTTATGTTTCTTGAGCCTCAGTCGGCGATTGACGGTGCATTGCTTATTCGAATGCTTCATTACATAACTATCACATCAACTAACTACATAACTACGGTGGATCAGAGTAAACAGTCGGCCCTTATCCCCTTTCCCATTGCGGTCACCTTCTATTACGGCAAAGCGCCTTGGACAGGCCGTCTCAAGTTTAGCGAAATGTGGGATAATACGTCTTCCAACATAGACCCTGACATCTTAAAATTTGTACACGACCTGATAGACTTGAATTGCACTTCGGTTAAAATTGGCAAAGGGCACCCATTCCTCCAGTCATTATTGATTGTTTTAAAGGCTTATAGCTTGGCTAAACCCATAGATAACGAATCACTTTCCCAGTTGGGAAAGATCATGGCCAGCGCCAAAACCGATTCTCGGATTAAAAATTTTACCGCCGAAATTGGTAGATATATACTGGAATTTGTTAAAGTAGCAGGTGGTCCTGCGGTGTTGGAAGAACTGTTTTTTATACCAATACTTGGTAAGGCGGAAGGAAAGAAAATGCTCGCTACCACCATTGATGCCATTAAGGCTACGAGCGCGAAGTAAGGAGAGACGAGAGGAAAGTTGGAAGGGATAAAAACAGTATTGTGACCGTATTAACTATCTGCTTTGGCGAAACACCCGTTCCTGTCTAGGCCTTGGCGTCCTGCTGGCGGTTAAGGCGGAGTCGGTTGTTGTTCTCTTTGTATTGGCCCGGTGACACCGCGTTTTAGCCGGTAGAGAGGAGGCATAGTCAAACCCTGCGGTGAAGCAGGAATCCACCGAAGCAATTCAACCCAGCTCAATCTCGGGTTGAACGCTGTAGAAATCCCCCGCCTTCAAGCGAGGGAGGATGTCAAGTAATGCAGCGCAGTATTTGAAATTTGACAAAAGCATTTTCTGGATGCTTTTCACGTAAGCGTTAACGTTAACCAACGCATCACCTTCCGCATCGGCGGATAGGGGATGCGTTTTTTTATTCCCGATCCAACGCTGCGGCATATCCTTAAAAGGAGCACATCATGTCTACCCTGAACACCATTGCCCCGTTGTTGGATCGCCTGTTTAACGCTGCCGCCGCCGCAGAATCGACAATGCAATCAGCAGTGGCCGACCTCTCCGACGAAGAAATGACGCGTTTGATGCAGAGCAAAACCGAGTACCTCGACCTCTATGGCCGCCTGAGGGATTTTCCACTCGCTATATCACGGAACACCGGCATATTGCTGTATATGTTGGCGCGAAGCTGTGAAGCGCGGTCTATCGTCGAGTTCGGAACCTCGTTCGGTCTTTCGACGCTGCATCTAGCGGCAGCCTTGCGGGACAACGGCGGCGGAATCCTGATCACCAGCGAGTTTGAACCATCCAAGGCAGCTAAGGCACGAGAAAACTTGACTGAAGGCGGTCTTATCGACTTGGTGGAAATTCGGGAGGGGGACGCGCTACAAACGTTACGCATCAATCTTCCAGAGACCATCGACATGCTCCTACTAGACGGGGCCAAGGCGCTTTATCCGGAAATCCTGAACTTGGTGGAAAGCCGTCTCAAGCCAGGGGCGCTGATTATAGCCGACGATGCCGACTACAGCCCTGATTACGTGGCGCGGGTACGCTCAACCACCGCGGGATACCTATCCACGCAGATATTCGAGGACGTTGAACTGTCCCTGCGGATTGACTAAGTCGACCGAAATCCGCCCACATACAAACACCGCCGGATGTCTTTGGAAACAGAGACATCCGCGGATTCCGCTTGTCTTTCGCTTGGCGCGTCTTCCTCCTGCGTCAGACGCAAGGTGCGCCAACGCTAAAAACGCACTGCCTTTCTGTCTTCACACCTTTAAGCTTTTGAGCTGGGAGAAGGGAAGCGCCGGGCGGCTCGCTTAGGCAGGTGCGGCAAACGGAAGTGAAGGCCAATAAAAAAACGCTTGGCGTTCGGGAAAAAAACCGGAGCGTGTTAACTTGAGAATGTATTGTTGACCAGGAACACCGGGGCACAAGTATTTCAACCGGGCAAATCATGCCTTGGTTAAAACTCGCGGATTCCGAAGGGTTTTTTTGGCCTTTCTGCCTTCTTAGGGGTAGCCTTTACCGTAGAGACCCGTTACGGAACGCCTTCGCCCGCCAGGCACCAATATTGGGGACCGAGCGCCAGGCAGGTGCAGTCAAGGGAGCGAAGCGATGCGGTAGCATGAACCTTAGTCGGCATCCCGTCCCGCCTGGGAACCTTCACCCGGGGAGGCCTGGGAGTTAACCCCGGCTGGACAGCGCGGCAAAACTCAGGTTAGGTGCGAGCGAAAAACCGGGACTGGATTTTTCCCCGTTTTTCAGCCTAGCCATTATATCCGGTTTCACGAAAGCGACCCTGTTTCCAGGAGACGATTATGGACACCCCCCTACGTAAATACATGCGAGTCGGCATAGTCAATTTTATGGCCTATCCCGCCACCATGAAGGGAGAGGGTCCGATACTGGATGCGACCCGGGCCATTTGCCGGGATGATTATTTTGACGTTATCGAAGTGACCTGGATCAAGGATCCCGCCGTCCGCAAACAAGTGCGAAAGATGGTGGAGACCGCCGGTCTAACCCTGACCTATGGCGCCCAGCCGCGTCTACTAACCACTGGCGCCAACATTAACGACCTGGACGGGGACAAACGCCAGGTCGCCCTGACTTCCCTCAAGGCGGGCCTAGACGAGGCGTATGAACTCGGCGCCAAGGGGTTCGCATTCCTGGCGGGAAAATACCCCCCCGATCGCCGGGAAGAATCCTTCGCCGCCCTCCTGGACTCCACTTTTGAACTCTGCCGCTACGCGGCGACCGGGGGTGACCTGCCAGTGCTTCTGGAAGTCTTCGACTATGATTTCGACAAGAAAAGCCTTATCGGTCCAGCTCCCCTGGCCAGGCGTTTTG
>JAITQC010000004.1 GCA_031289115.1 Planctomycetota bacterium | reverse complement strand
CTCAGGGAAAACCTGTGTTTTCAAAAATAGCCTATTTTCGCCTTCTGCCATAAGGGCGGCTATTTGTTCAGCGCATTTTGTCCGGCAAACTTTGCGGTAGCATCTCCCTCCAGGTGGCGGGAGAACGAGTCCACCTGTGGTGTCCACTAAAGTACCTAACCGGATCAACCCGGAAAGTGGTGTTCTCCACCCGTAAGCGGTTATTTCGCCAGGCGCTTAACTACCCGGGGCGAAACTTCGGGAGAGTGGCACCTCTGGTAAACCCGAGGCAACCGGACAAAACACCCTGGCCGGTGTCAGCAAAGGTGCGGGACACCACCAAAAATCACCAAGAAAGGGAATGGCAATCACTAGCGGCTAGGCAGTAAATAGAAATAAAGGAGGACTAGCGACCCGATTATGGGGATCAGGGGCAGTAAAACCCACCAGCCTGATCTTCCTATGTCGTGCAAGCGCCTGACACTAATGGCGATACCGGGGATTACCGTAGCCAACCCGTATAAGCTGGCTAGGGTTGTCGTTATCTCCGGGCCTAACAGCAGCATCAGCAGTGCACATATAACCACCACCACCAAAATGTTACACAAAATAAACCACCAGAAGGAACCCCGGCTGGTCCTACCACCGAAGTTAAAATAATTTGTCCAAAAATCCCTATAGGCATTAATCATCGTTGAAATCATCGTTGATCTTTCCTTAAAAGACAACTCGACAAACCTCAAGTTTCACTATACCTGATGCCAAGCCTTGGCAAGCCCGACTTTCGCTGGCGTGGCAACCCGCTTACTAAGAACCACTCGAAAACCTACCCAGTTCCCTGCCCCAAAAACTTGTTATCCAACCCCAGGGAAATACCGCCGCCGACCAGAAACCCCATGGCCTCGTGGTTTATTCACTTGTCCCCCGCCCACCGCAACCCGGAGGGCAACCAGTTTTCCCCAAGCTTAGTTTACCTTTCTGGCGAAAACTTTTTCCTGGCCGTCGACCAGGCGCCGGGCGAGAAACCCGGCCCAGGTCTTCGAGCGGCCGGGAGGCCCGGCTGGTAAATTCCTACCCCGGCCAGTCTTTTCCCCGAGAGACACCGGGAAACCCGCGGGTGGGTAGCCGCCGCCTATCTTGTTCTTGCCGTTTTTCCCTAACCCGTATATAACAGTAACAAATTTGCCAGGGGAAACCGCCGGACAAACTGTTCCAGCGGCGAGTAACAAAAAAGCCTCGCCAGGGTTTAAGTAAAACCGGCCAACCCTCTCTACCAGTCCTATCGCCTTGGTTCACTGGCCAAAGCCGCCGGTTTGGCGGTTACCCGCGGGCTACCGGGAAACACAGCCGCCCTGTCCGGTTGCGAGGACACCGGGGCGGGGTGGCACCCCAACCCCCGGTGCTTTTAGCCGAGTTTCTTGCCTTACCAGGATGACGGGGGAGACCCAAACAGGGGAGAAAGGGGAAGGCGACTAACTAAAAACCCCTTGTGGCACAAAGCCAAAGGGGATAAATTTATTGGTACCCGCTCTGCGACTCGAACGCAGGACCTACTGATTAAGAGTCAGTTGCTCTACCAACTGAGCTAAGCGGGCTTTCGGGGAATTATTGTAGCAACTGGGGTAAGGCTGTCAACCGGCAAAAATTAATCGCCCTTTTCACCCTATCCACCGATAATCGCCCGAGAAGCTGGAAATAATCCTTAACTTTCCCGACGCTTTCGCGCCGCTCGGGAGTTTAAATAGCGACCAATCTCAACTGAAGAGGAGCGAGGAGAACAAAAGTGGACGATTCCCAAAGGAAGAAAAAAAAGGCAGAGGAAGCATTCGGCGGCAAAGGCCCCTTCCGACTGTACCTGGTGGTGATATTAAGCGGGGCAGCCCTGATGGGACTGGAAATGGCGGGAGCACGGCTGGTGGAACCACATTTCGGCTCAACCATCTATGTTTGGGGATCAATAATCGGCGTATTCATGGGAGCCCTGTCCCTTGGTTACTGGCTGGGGGGAAAAATCGCCGACAAGAGCCCGAAATTCTCCACCCTAGGGGTGATACTGCTGCTGGCCGCCCTTCTCACCCTGATAATACCCCCGATAGCCCCATCCTTCTGCGCCTGGATGAACGAATTCGTCGGCCTGGATGTGCGTTACCGCACCCTGGTCGCCTGCCTCGCCCTTTTCGCCCTTCCCTCCATATGCATGGGAATGGTCAGCCCCTTCGCCGTCAAACTGGCGGCCAACCAAGTTACCGGTCTTGGCTCGGTGGCGGGGTCGCTCTACGCCCTTTCGACCCTCGGCTCGATAATCGGCACCATCCTGGTGTCATTTGTCCTGGTTGAGATTATCGGTACGTCCTTTATCGTTTACGGGGTAGGGGTGGTCCTCGCCTTGGTGGCTATCCATTGTTTTTTCCAAAACCCGAGCCAGCATAAAAAAACCGGGGTGTTCCTTGCCGCCCTCGGTGTCTCGGGAGGCTTACTGGGAGCCGGAACCCCCCTCACCTTCACCCGCTCCGGCGAGGAGCTTCTGGAAACGAAAGAGTCGGCCTACCACTATATCACCATTATAAATGGGCGTTCGCAAATACCACCCTACCGCGATCCCGCCCGCCTGATGATGTTTAACAACCTTATCGAAAGCGGCATCACCCTTGACTCCAACGGGCAGGAACTCCCACCACCCCCCGCCGTTACCGCCTGCGGTTATGTCGACCTCCTGGGACTGGGGATGGTGATCACCGGCAACCCGCCCTCCGACATGCTGATAATCGGCTGTGGTGGCGGGGTGGGACCGCGTATTTTCAAGGAACGTTACCCAGAACAGGTCAAGTCCATTGATGTGGTCGACATCGACCCCTGGGTATTCAGTCTGGCGGAAAAATGGTTCGCCTTCCCCTACTCAGGGGACCCGGTTATCCGCTCCCATGTGGGGGATGGCCGGCTCTTTGTGAGCCAGGCCGATCCTGACAAACGCTGGGACTATATAATTATCGACGCCTACAGTTCCGGTGGCCGCATCCCCAAACACCTGATAACCCGGGAGTTTTTCCAGGAAGTGCGAGGACGCCTCACCCCCGATGGAGTAATGCTCATTAACGTCATAAGCTCCCTGGAAAAACCAGAAAATGGCCAGGACCACAGCCGGCTCTTCCGTTCGGTATATAAGACGCTTGCCGAGGTTTTCGGCGTCGAGCATGACGGCGGTAGTCTCTACGTGTTTCCCCGCAACCGTTCCGGCCAAGGCGAAAACATCATTATGGTGGCTACCCAGCCCGGGGTCCCGCGCCATGAACTCATGGAAGTCTCCCGCCGCTACCGTCTGGTTAAAAACCGTCTCCTCGCTTACACCAGCCTGGATCCGGTGATTGAGCGCCAGTACGCCCTTCGCCCGCGTCTGGACGATGTCCCCCTTCTTACCGACGATTTCTGCCCCACCGACAGCATGGTACACCGGTGAAGTCGGTACTGGTAACCGGTGGCGGCGGTTTTATTGGCCGCCACATTGTTATGAAGCTTTTAGCTAAAGGTTACCCGGTGACGGTCCTGGGCCGCCGCCACTATCCTGACCTCGCTAGTCAAGGTGTACGTTGCCTCCTTGGCGACCTCCAGGACGGAATGGCGGTAAAACAGGCAGCGGACGGTTGCCAAGCCATTATCCACACTGCCGGCCTGGCTGGCCTTGGCCTACGCCCCCAGCCCTTTTACCTCGCCAATGTCTTAGGCACCCGTCATGTCCTCCAGGCCGCCCGGGAACTGGGCATTTCCCGGCTGGTCTACACCAGCACCCCCTCGGTGGTCTACGACGCGGCGGGAATTGAAGGAGGCGATGAAAGCCTTCCATATTCGCGCGCCTTCCTCTCCCCCTACGCCGCTAGCAAAGCGGAAGCGGAGCAAATGGTCATCGCCAGTAACAGCCCTACCCTCTTGACCAGCGCCATCCGCCCGCATCTGGTATTCGGCCCTGGCGACAACCACCTTATCCCCGGCATTTTCGAGCGCGCCAAAACCGGACGGCTGCGCCAGATTGGAAACGGCAGTAACCTGGTCAGCGTGAGTTACGTGGAGGATGTGGCGGAGAGCCACCTCCTGGCCCTGGAAAGCCTGGGCGGGAATCGGAAAGCGGCCGGGCAGGTCTATTTTATCAACCAACCCGAACCGGTGAACTGCTGGGATTTCATTAATTCCCTCCTGATCAAGGAGGGTCTTCCCCGAGTCAGCCGTCACCTCGCCTACTCCCTCGCCCTCCCAGCCGGTTGGCTGGTGGAAAACACTTACCGCCTCCTTGGCCGACGGACAGACCCTCCCCTGACCCGCTTTCTCGTGTCGCAACTAGCCACCAGCCACTGGTTTAAAACATCCAAAGCGGAAAGGGATCTTGGCTGGCGGCCTCGGGTTGGTCTCGCGGCCGGGCTTGAGCGCCTGTTCGCCGCCCGACGGAAAGCGGCCGGCGCGGGGTGAAAACCGCTAACCGGGAAAGACCTTTTGCCGGAAAAGAAAATCCGCTATAATACCTAGGTATTTAATTTTCCTGGGGGGGTTAAACCGCGCCTGATAATCAGCCAGAGAGGATAACCATGCCAAGCATTATTGAACGCTATCGGAGTCTTGATTACCAGCTTCCCAAAACCTATCTGTCCTGGGATCTTTTCGGGGCTGGCCTGGAAAACCTGGGCCGCGATAGCAAGGCGGTTACGCTTCCCCTCCGTGACCCCAACCCGGACGAGTTGCTGCTCCGGGTAGACGCCCTGGGTCTATGCTTCTCCGACACCAAGTTGATATTGGCCGGCCCGAAACACCCCCGGATAACTGGCCGGGACCTGGTCAACAACCCCACCGTGGCCGGTCATGAGGCCGCTCTCACGGTGGCGAAGGTGGGAAGCAACTGGAAAAACAAGTTTTCCCTTGGACAGCGCTTCATCATCCAGGCCGACATAAAGGTTGATGGTGTCCAAAAAGCCTTCGGCTATGTGCAGCGCGGCGCCATGGCCCAGTACACCTATGTCGACCAGAATGTCCTGTCGGTAGACAATGTCTGTTACCTCCTGCCCCTCAAGGACACCACCGGCTATATTGAGGCCGCCCTGGTGGAACCCTGGGCCTGTGTTGAGGGAGCCTATGGCATAGTGGAACGGACGGCGCCGGTGTCGGGTGGCCGCGCCTTGGTGGTTTTCGCCAGCCCTGACGCCAAGGCTGATTTTTCCGGGGTCTATACCACCCCCCCAAAAAGCCTGACCGTCCTTGGCCACCACGGCCAGGACCTGTCGACTTTCGGGGTGAAGCCGAACGCCAGCCAACCCAGCGCCACGGCGGCGGCGGTCAAGGCAGCGGCGGAAGCCAACGCCGGTTTTAACGACATCTTCCTGGTGGGCAATGCCAGTGCCGAACTTATCGAGGCCTGCGACCTCGCCCTGGCGGAATCCGGCATACTCTGCTTCCTTAGCGACGGTCCCCTCTCCAGCAAGGCCAAACTGGACATCGGCCGGGTGCACTACCTTCTCACCCGTTTTGTCGGCAGCAACCAAGCCGCGGCCCGGGACGCCTACGGCCGTAACACCCGTAGCGAACTCAAGGCCGGTGGCCGCGCCTGGATGGTGGGAGCGGCTGGCCCCATGGGACAGATGCATGTGCAGCGGGCCCTGGAACTCGCCAACCCGCCGAAGAAACTCTTCTGTACCGACCTTTCCGAAGAACGAATGCAGTACATGCTTAATCGTCTGCAACCCCTGGCGACGCGTAAAGGGGTGGAGTTTGTCTGCCTTAATGTCGGCGGAATCAGTGACCTCGACCAGCGCCTGAAAGACTTCACCGCCGGGCAGGGTTTTGACGACATCTATATCCACGCCCCGGTGGCCCCCCTGGCCGAACACGCTGCCAATTTCCTCGGCGACAACTCGGTTCTTAATATTTTCGCTGGCGTGGGTATCGGCACCCTCGCCAACCTCCCCCCCGATATTTTTGCTAGCCACCACACTCGCCTGATCGGCTCCTCGGGTTCCTCCATGGAAGACCTCCGTGTCACCCTGGAAAAAGTGGAAACCGGACAACTCGCCACCCGCATGAGTCTGGCCGCCATCGGCGGCATCGAAGCGACCTGGAACGGCATCAAGGGCTTGAAGGAAAACCGCTTCCCGGGAAAAACCGGCATCCTTCCCCAGATCCACGGTCTGGACCTCGCCGGTATGGATGCCTTGGCCAAGAACTACCCCGAGGTAGGATCTAAAATGGAAGCTGGTTCCATTTGGACCACCGCTGCCGAACTGGAGCTTTTGGAGCGCTGTCTTAAGCTCTAACCCACCGCCAAGAGTGAAAAAAACCTAATTCCCTTGCCGGGGGCGAGGGGATTATGTTTTTCGGGAAAACGTAGGACCACCGGACAGGGAGAACATATGCCGGGTTTCAAGCATTTGGCAGCCGAGTTAATTGCGCCCTTAGCCGGACTGGAAACCGGAGAGGTCGAGACACTACTGGTTAAACCCCCGCAGCCGGAGATGGGCGACCTTGGCTTCCCCTGCTTTGGCCTAGCGAAAAAACTCCGGCAGGCGCCGGTGAAAATCGCCAGTGAACTGGCGGCGAAAATAATCCTTGGCCCAGGTAGCGTCTTCACCTCCGCCCAGGCAGTCGGACCCTATGTCAATCTCTCCCTCTCCCCCTCCGCCCTGGCGGCGGCGACTCTGGTCCCCGCCCTTAGCCATCCCGACGCCTGGGGCAGCGCCGACACCGGGAGCGGTAAAACCGTGGTCATCGAGTACTCAAGCCCCAATATCGCCAAACCTCTCGGAGTCCACCACATCCGCAGCACCATGCTGGGGGCGGCCCTGTCCCGTCTCTACCGCCTTCGGGGTTGGCGGGTGGTGGAGATGAACTACCTGGGTGACTGGGGAACCACCTTCGGCCAGTTGATGGTGGCCTACAAGATGCGGGAGGCGGAAAACCCGGAGCAGGCGGTCGACGTCCACGCCCTTCTCCAGCTCTACCTCAAGTTCCACGCCGAGGTCGACAGTGACGCTAGTCTTGCCGCCTCCGCCCGGCAGTGGTTTAAACGCCTAGAGGACGGCGACCCGGAGGCGGTGCGCTTGTGGGGAATTTTCCGGGCGGAGAGCCTGAAGGACTTGAAAAAGCTTTACCAGCGGCTGGGAGTGGATTTCCCTGACTCCGCTTTCACCGGCGAAGCTTTTTTCAACAACCGCATGCCCGCCACTATCAAGCGCCTGCGTGAAAAAGGACTCCTGGTGGAAAGCCAAGGCGCGCAGGTGGTGGACCTGGCGGCCTTTGGCCTCCCACCCTGCCTTATCATTAAAACCGATGGCGCCACCATCTACGCCACCCGCGACCTGGCGAGCGCCGAATACCGCCAGGAGGCCTTTAATTTCGACCTCTCGCTTTATGTGGTGGCGAACCAACAGGAACTGCATTTCCGCCAGATATTCAAGACCCTGGATCTAATGGGCTACCCCTGGGCTGCCAACTGCCAGCATGTGAAATTCGGCATGCTCTCCTTTGGTCCCGGGGTGTTTGGCGAAGGAGCCGCCACTGGTTCCACCCGCAAGGGGCGGGTTATTTTCCTGGAGGATGTTCTCGACCGGGCGGTGGAGAAAGCCCGCGCCCTCATCCTGGAGGGTTCAGCCGACAAAAACGGCGTCACTGACAGCGACCGCTTGGCGGAACAAGTGGGAGTAGGTGCGGTGGTGTTTTCCGAGTTTTTGCAACGCCGGATCAAGGACGTGTCCTTCACCTGGGAACGGGCGCTTAACCTGCATGGCGACTCCGGACCCTATCTTCAGTACACGCATGCCCGCCTGTCTTCGCTACTCCGGCGCTACGCCGCTAAACCCTCGGCCCAGGCTAACTGGCAGCGTCTGGCTAGCCCTCTGGAAAAAGAGGTGCTGATCCAACTAACCGCCTTCGACAGCGCCCTGGGGCAGGCGGTGACGGAAAACGAGCCTAGCCTTGTCGCCACCTACCTCCTTGAACTCACCGCTGTCTTTAACCGCCTCTTTACCGACAAGGAGCGGCACCGCCTGATTTCTGATGACCGCGAGCTTACCGACGCCCGCATGGCCCTGGTGGAGGGGGTGCGACTCACCTTGGCCCGGGGTCTAGCCATCCTTGGTCTCGCCGCGCCTGACGCCATGTGAGAACAATCCTATGAATCACCAGTCCCCCCCCCTCGCCAGCCTGCCCATTGGAGTCTTCGACTCGGGAGTGGGCGGTTTGTCAATCCTGCGGGAAATTCGCCGCCAGCTCCCCCGGGAAGATCTGGTCTACCTGGCTGACACCCATAACCTCCCCTATGGTCCCCGCTCCCTGGCGGAAGTGTTTGGTTTCTCCCGGGCTATCACCGGTTTTTTCCTGGAGCTGCCGGTGAAAATGGTGGTGGTGGCCTGTAACACCGCTTCGGCCGCCTCGCTTAAACAGTTGCGTCTCCTCTTCCCCGCCATCCCTTTCGTTGGCATGGAACCGGCGGTTAAGCCAGCCGCCCACGACAGCCAGACCGGCAAAGTGGGGGTGCTCGCCACCGCCGCCACTTTCCAGGGGGAACTTTACGAGAGCGTGGTTGAGCGGTTCGCCCGCGAGGTGAAAGTTATCCAACAACCCTGTCCGGGTCTCGCCGACTTCATCGAGGCAAACGCCCCCGCCTATCCTGGTATTGAGCAAATCCTCCACCCCTGGCTCGCCCCCCTCCTGGCCGCCGGCATCGACCACCTGGTCCTGGCCTGCACGCATTACTCCCTGGTGAAGGAAGAAATCCAGCGTCTGGTCGGCCCTGGAGTCAAGGTAATCGACCCCAGTCCCGCCATCGCCCGACGCGTGGGGCAGGTGCTGGCGGAAAGGGGGGAACTGGCGCCCGCTGGCGGAAAGACGCTTTTCCTGGCCACCGGCGCTCCGGCCGCCTTCGCCGCCGCCGCTGGAGCGATACTAGGGGAAAAAGTGTTAGCCCAGTCGGCCGCTCCCGCTTTTCCTCCCGGCTCACTTGACAAAAGCTCTTAATCGTGAGATGTTTATTGTTAAGTGTTGGGGGATTTAGCGGGGGTGTGGCGGAATGGCAGACGCAGGGGATTTAAAATCCCCCGATCATTGATCATGCGGGTTCGACTCCCGCCACCCCCACCACGGTGACCACCAGGTGGGATAAACGTTAATCATTTGGAAGAAAGGTGGTGTCATGACCCAAGAAGCCTGTGGCGAAAGCACCATCCTTAACAAATACGGCTTTCATGTCCGCCCCAGCACCCAGTTCATGCAAAAGGCCCGGGAATTCAAGGCAGAAATTCATGTCGAGGTTAACGAGGTTAAGGCTGACGCCAAAAGCATAATGCAATTGATGGCGCTAGGCGCCACCCAAGGGTCGGTAGTTAAAATAACCGCCAATGGCCCTGATGCCGAGGTGGCTGTGGCTGCCCTTAACGCCTTGGTCCAAGGCCGCTTCGGCGGAATAGACTAAGCACCCATGCCAACCCAGCCGTCACCCCCCCCGCCGGCCCGTGGCTGGCTTTTACCCCTCCTACTCACGTTCTCAGCGCTGGCGCTGGCGCTGGTTTTAGCCTACTTCGCACTAGTTTGGCTTACCCACCACCCAGACAATACACCCTGGCAATACCTGCCCCGGGAAACCCGGGGGGTCCTCGCCATCCATTCCCCCGTCGGGCTTCTCTCCACTCTCCTCGCTACCGACTGGCGCCAACCCCTGGCGGAAGCGGCGCGGTTCAGCGCTGAGAAAAACGCCACCCCGGAACCAATTCTAGGGTGGCTGGCAGACTATCTGCCGTATCTGGGGTTTCTCGCCTATATTCCCCCTTCGCTAGTGGATTCTCTCCTACCCTCTCCCCTGTTAGTGGGGCAAGCAGATAGCGAAGGGATCAGAGCCTTTTTCCTCATGGCCCGCCTCCCACACGCGCTCGCCTGGGGCCTCGCCTTGACCCCTCTAGGTGAAACGGGGGAACTCGCTATACCAGTGCATGATGGCGAGGCTAAATTTACTTACACTATCCACCAGGGCTGGTGGTTAATGGCGAGCGAGAAGGCGTTGTTGGAACAGCTTAAAGTTAGTTTGGCTAATCCCCAACCTTTCCCGGCCGCGGACCCGCCCGCCTCTTTTCCTAGGGAGCAGGGAGCCCGCCTCGTTCTCCTGATCACCCCGGAAAAACCCCCGCCCACTCCCCTCGCCCCGGACGGCAACCCCTTTCTGGATGGGTTTTCCAGCTTTGAACTCCCTCCGCCCAGCCCCCCCGATTCCGGCGCTGTCTTCTTCGGGGAAGACAGTGGCTACTCCTGGCGCTTCCTTCTGGAGCCAGTGCCTGGCGCCTGGCGCCTCCGGGCGAGGTTTACCGCCCCTCACCCCGAACCGGTGGAGTTTCCCCCCCTTGAGCCGCCCCCCGCCGCCCTGGACTCTACCAGAGTGGGGATAGAGTTAAACCTGGCTCTACCCGCCTCCGCCAGCCCAGGTATCTGGCTAGAAACAATCCTTCCGCCACCCGACCCGCAGGCGGAACTTGTCTATCGCCTCACCTGGGAATGGCTAAAGCAGGGTTGGCTTGACCACGCCAGGCGTAGTTTCCGCCTGCGTCTGGGGGAACCCGGCCCCCCTGACTCGCGTTACCCCGACCTACCCGTCCTCCCCCCTCTAACCTTGGCCTGGCGGCTTTCCGGGCAGCCGGAGGCCGGGGACGCTTTTCGCCAGAGCTGGGGACGGCTAAGAGATTACCTCCTGGCCCCCGGCGGGGAACCCCTGTTCCAAAGCCTACGCTCCCGGGTGTTGCCACGGGAAATCCAGTTGGATGGCCTGGCTGGGGAAGGGCTGGAAGTGCCACCGCTACTTGGCTACCACACTAGTCCTGGCTGGCTCCTGTCGACCCCGGTCCCGGGAGAGGAAGGGTATGGGATAATGTCTAGCCAAATATTCGGGGTTACCCGGGAAGAAGGCCTGGAGTTAGGGAGAAATAACCTGGGCGAGGGGGCGGAAAACGCGTTCCAGTTATCGGGTTGGTGGAACCTAGGGCCGGCTGCGCGACGGGAATTAGCCGCTCTCTCAGATGACCTGGTTCCCTTCGGAAAGGATAGGCTGGCTGACAACCCACGCCAGGCGGAGAGCCTGGCAGAGCTGGAAACTGCTTTCCACAGCTGGCTCCGGGCTTTTCCCCGGGGTGGCTTAGCCTTCTCCATCGACCCGGAGGCGGGGGCGGGGGAATTCATTCTGGAGTGGCGTAAGTAAGGGCCAGCCGCTCGGCCAAAGCAACCCGCACGTTAGAGCCAGTTCCTGGCGGGAAGCCTTAGTCCTCCGCCTCTTCCACCGCCACCTGGTGGAAAGCCAGGGGGGGGCAGTTGTTGCTGTCCACTAGGGCGAGGGGAGGATTGTGGCTGGCGGAAAAACTTATCACCGGCTTTTCCCCCAGTTCCCGGTTAAGGGTAACTAGCAAACGGTGGGGTGGCTGCAACTGGATTTTCCGGATAGGCGCCCCGCCGTCCACGTCGGCGACGCTAAGCGCCGCCAGTTCCGCCGCCACCGGCCTCAGTTCACCCGCCACCTGGGAAAAATCCAGCCACAGTTGGTCGCGTTTTCCCGGTAGCAAACTGGCGGCAAGAAAGTCTGGTGAACGCCAGGGCAGGGATTTTCCGTAAACCAGGCCAAGGGCGGCCCGGGCGGCCCTTTGGCCGATCAGGAGGTTTCCCGAGGCGGAGTTGTGAATTCCGTCAGAAAGGCCGGCGTCCAGAGTGGGAATAACCGCCACCCGCGCTATGTCGTAAAGAGCGGCCCGCTGGGCCTCGCGCACCCGTCCCCAAAGTACTGACTCGCTAGCCCGGGACACCCCAATCACCCGGTTCAACTGGCAGAGCACCACCGGCAGCTCCGGGGCCGAAAGGAGGCCGCGTAGCGTTTCCAGGAATCGGGTCAGGGTGGCGGCGTAGCGGTTAGCGGTCCCCAGGCGCCGGCAATCAGCGTTACCCTGGAACCAGACCAGGCCAGCCACCGTGCCCGGGGGATCGTCAGGATGGGGGAGAAACAGCGGACCACCGTCCAGGAGACTGAAAGACGAATAGTCGCGGTAAGAGGAGGCGAGTTTAAGAAAGGCGAGGAGGCTTATTAAGGCGGGGGTGACCTCCCCCTCCTCCCGCGCCTGCCAATCATCTAGGCTAGTTCCCTCCTGGCCAACCGGCAAGAGTCCCACCGGTAGACCAGTCTCGCGCCGGATTAGGCGTCCAAAGGCTAGCCAGGGGGAATGCCCAACCGCGCCACTGGTGAAGAAACGGGAGTTACGCACCCCAGTGGTATCGTGCAAGGGGTGGCTAGCGAGAGTCCAGGTTTCGTTACGCCGGAAAAGGTGTACCCCAATCTCGGGCGGGTCGTCAACCATCCCGCCGCCAAAACCAACCGCGTTGTCGTCACCAGCGATCAACCAGAGGTCACCCACTCCCACATGATGGATCTGGTCCCCGGCGAGACGCCAGTTGTCGTCCTTTATCTTTAGGCGCGTTTCCAGGCGATAGGGACCGCCGGCTGGCACTCCTTCAAAAACATGCCGCCAGGTGTGGTCGGGACTACTCGCCACGGCGCACCAGTCGAGGTGACTGGCTGGCGGCTGGCCCAGGTTTTCCTCCACCAGCCGTGCCTCCACTTCCCCCGGCCGGCCGTCGGGATCAAGCCAGGTGCCAGCCAACGGGATGTCAGCACAGCCGTTCAGTCGCCGCTGAATCACCTGCCAGTCCACCGGACCCTGGGAAATCCTCACACCCGCCAAAGTGGCTCGCTTCATGTTTATCCCCCTGCCAATACCTTACCTAGGTCCCACCGGGCCGGGTTTGCCAACCCCAGCCAAGCGTCGCTTTTCCCAGGGGAAAAACCGTCCCCGCCATCCCCCCGGCCACCCCTCCCCCACTCGGCCGAGGCGTCCACCCCGGGGTGGGCCGGGGAGGCCTAGTAAGACTCCCTCAGCGAAATCAAGCATAGGGATTGACCCACCCCAATGCAACAGCAATTGCCAGTTCCCGCCGCGGTGGCTAGCCCGCCTTAACCCCATTCCCCGCCCCAGAGCTCGCCCAGGGAATACCTAACTCACGAAATGCTACCGTAAGAAAAAACCGCCCCCCGCTAGAAACGGGGGGCGGTGACTTTGGGCCAGATTCAGTCCAAGGAACAAGGGGCTACTCTCACACCCCGGCCTGATTTAAGCGTAAGATTTCTCCATCGGTCCAATTGCCTTCCGGGACGTGACCCTTAAGGGGCCGGAGGCGCTGGTGCACCGCGTCCACCAGCCAGAACGGCTGGGGGAAGAAGGACTCCTCCTGCTCGGCGGCGGGAGTAATCCAGTTTTTCGAGCCCACCACCGCTACCGGGGCGTCCAGGTAATCGAAGGCGAGGGAGGTGAGGTTGGAGGCGACTCCGTGGAGATATGAGCCGCGTTCGCAAGCGTCGGAGGAAAGCAGGACATAACCGGTCTTTTTCACACTTTCCACCAGGGGAGCGTAGTTAAGGGGACTTAGGGAACGTAGATCCCAGACATCAGCGGTGAGGCCGTATTTCTCCTCCAGAGTCTTAGCCGCCTCCAGGGCGCGGTAGATAGTGGCGCCAATGGTGCAGATGGTTAGGTCTTTGCCCTCGCGGCGCCGGGCCGGCTCCCCGAAAGGCACCTCATAACGCCCGGCCGGCACCCCTTCGGTCACAAAAATCTCCGGCTGGTCGTACAAGCGTTGCGACTCGAAAAACACCACCGGGTCGGTGCCGGCCAGGGCGGTGTACATCATCCCCTTGGCGTCATAGGGGGTGGCGGGGAAAACCACCTTGAGACCAGGAATATGGGCACAGATACTGGACCAGTCCTGGGAGTGCTGGGCGCCGTACTTGGCGCCCACCGAAACCCGGAGAACCAGGGGCATCTCCAGAATGCCGGCTGACATCGACTGCCATTTGGCCATCTGGTTAAACACCTCGTCGCCGCAGCGGCCAAGGAAGTCGCAGTACATAATCTCCACCAGGGCCCGGCCGCCGGAAAGGGCATAGCCGACCCCGGCCCCGACAATCGCCCCTTCGCTTATGGGGGAGTTGAAGAAACGATGGTAGGGGATGCTTTCCGTAAGGCCGCGGTAGACAGCGAAAGCGCCACCCCAGTCGCGGTTGTCCTCGCCCCAGGCGGCGAGGGTCGGATCTTCGTAAAAGCGGTCGATAATCGCCTCGAAAAGGGCTTCCTTAAGCACCACCGCTTTCATGCCAGACAGCTGTTTGCCAGCCGCGTCCAGACCGAAACGACTCTTGGCGGCCAGGCGTTTCAGCTGGGGATTTTCCGCTAGGGGGATAAGAACCTCGGGTTGGCGCGAATCCAGGACCAGCTTTTTTTTGCCGGAGAACATCAGTTTTTCAATCACCGGGGTCTTGCCGGGATCGAGATAGGGGGAGACTACCGGGTCAATCGCCTTCTTGAAGGCCCGGAACACCAGTTCCTTGGCGTATTTGAGGTTGCCCTCGACCTCGGCCGGAGTGGCCACCTTGGCCTTCACCAGTTCATCCGCGAAGGCGGGAATGGCGTCCTGGGCCTGCCAGGCGTCCACCTCCTCCTTGGTGCGGTAGCTCATGGAGTCGGAGGGGGAGTGGCCGCTGAAACGATAGGTCAGGGTGTCAAGAAGAACGGGACCCCGGCCTTCCTGAAGAATCTTCCGTTTACGCTCATAGGCGTCGACAATAGCCAGGGGTTTAAAGCCGTCCACCCTTTCGGAATGGAGCTGATCCGGGTTCACCCCCGCCCCTAGCCGGGCCAGGATTTTAAGGCCCATCGTCTCTCCCACCGGCTGGCCACCCATGCCATAGAGGTTGTTGACAAAGTTGATTATCAGTGGCAGGCCGCCGTTGTGGCCCTTGTCCCAGAGGGTGCGGTACTGGTCCATGGTGGCGAAGACAATGCCTTCCCAAACCGGTCCACAGGCGAGGGAGGCGTCGCCAATGTTGGCGACCACCAGGCCAGGACGGCTGTTCACCCGTTTGTAAAGGGCAGCCCCCACGGCGATGTCGCCTGAGCCACCGACAATAGCGTTGTTGGGGTAGACGCCGAAGGGACAGAAAAAGGCGTGCATAGATCCCCCCAGGCCCTTGTGCCAACCCGTCTCCCGGGCGAATATCTCAGCCAGAGTGCCATAGACAAAGAAATCGTTGGCGAGTTCCCGCACCCCACCCGTGGCGTCCTTTTCCACCTTGGACAGGGTCAGGCCGCCAAAGTAGTTTTTCATAATGTCTAGTAAAGCCCCCTCCTCGAGTTGGGCGATACTACGTAACCCCCGGGAAAGGATTTCCGAATGCGCCCGGTGGCTTCCGAAGGAGAAGTCTTCCGGAGTCAAGGTGTAGGCCTGCCCGACCGCCAACGACTCCTGCCCGATCGAGAGGTGGGCGGGACCGCGGTGATTGTAACTAATCCCCTCGTATTTCCCCTCCCTTTTGATGCTGTTAAGCATGCTCTCGAACTCGCGTAGAATCGCCATGTCGCGGTGCATGCGAAGCAAATCCCCTCGGGGATAGTGTTTAGCCGCCTCTTTCATAGGGGTGGCATAAGTGTTAAGTTCGATGTCCTTGAATTGCAACTTCCCCTTGGCCCGTATCTCCTCTGGTTTAAGGACTATTGATTTAACCATGGTAAATCCTTTCTGTGGGCGGAGGCTGTCGCCACCGCGGTTATTGCCACCTGACTCGGGTCAGGAAAACATCACTTCCTTCATGATTTCGGCCACGGTCGGATGAGGGAAGACCACTTCCTGGACATCGCTGGCCCTAAGTTCAAGTTCGATCATCAAGGCGGCCGCCCCGATCATTTCGGAAGCGTAGGATCCAGCCACATGGAGGCCGATAACCTCGTCTCGTTCCCCTAGAACCGCCTTCACCAGGCCCCGCTCGCCCTCCGTCTCGGCGAGAAAACGTCCGGAGGCGGCGAGCGGCATTTTCACCACCCGGTATTTGCCGCCCCGCTCCTTGGCCTGAGCTTCGCTAAGCCCAACCCCGGCCAGTTCCGGATCGCCGTAAATCACCCCGGGAATCGCCTCCTCCCGGCAGATATCCTTGACGCCAAACATGTTGTGGACCGCCACGATAGCCTGCCGACTAGCGAAATGCGCTAGTTGGACCCGGCCAGTGAGGTCACCGGCGGCGTAGACATTGTGGACACTGGTTTGAGCCTGCTCGTTCACCGTCAGGGCGGCGCGGGTGCGGGCAAGGTTCAGGTTTTCCAGCCCAAAACCCTCCAGGTTGGCCCTGCGTCCGGCGGCGGAAAGCACCAGGTCAGCCTCAAGCACGACCGCCTTGCCACTGGCGTCAGTGAAGTGTACCTTCCCGCCTTCTAGCTTTTCCACCTTGGCGTTCAGGTGGATAGCGCATCCCCTTGACTCGAGTTTTCTCTGGAGGATACTCGACAAGTCGCTGTCTAGGGCGCCACAAATCTTTGGCAGCATCTCGATCACCGTGACTTTACGCCCCAGAAGCGAATAAAAGCTGGCGAACTCGATACCGATGACGCCGCCACCAATAACCAGTAAATGCTCGGCTAACTCCGGACGGGCGAGAATACCGGTGGAGTCCACCACCCGCGGATTGTCAGCTAGGCCCGGTATTGGGGGGGCGATCGGCCTTGAACCCGTGGCGATTAGAAGATGGGAACCCTGGTAAACTTTACCCGCCACCTCCACCCGGTTGGGGTCAAGACAGACAGCTTCACCCGAAAGCACTTCCACCTTGTGGCGTTTCATCATGCCAGCTATGCCGTTACGCAGGGTCTCCTGGATTTTCTGGGTCCTGGCCTGCATCACCCCATAGTCAAACTCGACCTCCTTAACCCTAACCCCAAAGGCCTCGCTATGCCGGGCATGGGCGTAAAGTTTGGCGGAGTTTAGAAAACTCTTGGTCGGGATGCAGCCACAGTTAAGACAAGTTCCCCCCAGGCGGTCTCTTTCCAGCAAAAGAACTTTCTTGCCCATTCTGGCGGCGTGTTCGGCTCCGACATAGCCAGCCGGTCCGGCGCCGATGACAATAAGGTCGTACATCCACGTTCTCCTCTCGAATATTTAGCGTGCTTTACGCATTTCCCGACAAATCGGCCCTTGGGGGATCTGGTAGGTGATACCGGTTTCCCGATAGCCCAGTTTCTCATAGATATGGCGGTTTTCCTGGCTGTTCTCCCCGCACTCAAGGTTAAACCCCTTGACCTCGGGATGGCGTTCCTCCAAGGCGCGGATCAGGGCTTGGGCGATTCCCCGGCCTTGAAAACCCGGGTCGACCGCCAGGCGGCCAAAATGTAGCCAACCCTCTTTCTCCGTATGGTAGCGTAACGACCCCACCACCCTTTCTCCGGTTTCCTGGGTAGAAATCAGGGCGAGCAAGAAGTTTTCCCCTTCCTCAACCTCCCGGGCGAGATCAGCCACCGTCTCCTTTAAGGGCGGTAGATCGGGTCCGTAGAGTGGCACCTCCTTCAACTGGTAAGCCTGGCGCTGTATTGCGAGGACAACGGGAAAATCCGCCGCCCGCCCCGGCCGGAAGCAAAGCCCGGGAATACCCTCCACCGGCATGGACTCCTCCTTACAAGGCTCCCAGTAACGCCAGGGACAGGTTGATGTTTTCAATGCCCTTGACCACCGCCTGCAGGAAGCGGGCGCCTGGGGCTCCGTCCACCACCTGGTGGTCGATAGTGAGGGAAAGCCCCATACGAGGCTGGAGCACTATTTCACCCCCTGTCCCCCTGGCTGGCTGGTCGGTTATGGCGCAAACCCCGAGAATCGCCACCTGCGGCGTGTTAAGGACCGGGGTAAAGGTCTCCACCCCAAGCGCCCCGAGGTTGGTAACGGTGAAGGTCCCGCCCTGGAGTAGATCAGGGAGGATTGAACCCTTGCGGCAGTCGACCACGTACTGGGCGACAATATTCGCCAGGGCGGCGGGAGACAAGCGGTGGGCGTCAGGCACCACCGGCACCATCAGGCCGCGGGGAGTATCGATCGCCACCCCAAGCTGGACCCCGTGGTAGCGGGTGACAGTGGCGCCAGCGCGGTCGAAAATCGCGTTCACCTCGGGGAAGAAGGGGAGAGTCTGGGCCACCACCCAGCAAACCAGGTCGTTCATGCTGATTTTCGGCAAGCCATAGGTCTCGGCGTTTTCTTTCACAGCCTTGCGGATCGCCAGGAGGGCGGTGGCGTCAGCGGAGGAGTTGAGGGTGAGCTGGGCGTGCTCCCGGAGGGACTGGGCCATACGGTCGCCGATTAACTTCCGGACGCCCTTGTAGGGAATATTTTCTGGTGGCAAGTCGGTAAGGACTGGGCGCTCCCGAAGAACAGCGCCACTAACCAGGTCGCGGGCCCGGACCAGGCCACCTAGGCCGGAACCGCTCCCAGCCACCAGACCTGTCTCTGCCTTGACCGCCTTGGCCAGGGGAGTGAGGCGAGGCGAGGCGCCGCTATCAATACTCGCCTGGACATCCTGCGAAGTCACTCGGCCGTTAATTCCACTGCCGCTAAGACTACCCGGGTCGATAGCGTTCGCCGCGGCTAGTTGCCGGGCCCGGGGGGAGACGGCGGCGGCGGTGGACTGGGCGGGAGTCACCGCCGGACTCGCCACCCGCGGGGTTAGAACCGGGGCGGCCGGGGGCGACACCGGAGCCGGGGCCGGGGCCGCGGCCACCGACGCCGCCGGAGCCGCCGGAGCCGGGGCGGCTGCCGTAGCGGCATCAACCGCCTCGCCCGCCGCGCCAATCGCCACAATATTGGCAAGAACCGGCACCAGTTCACCCGCCGTGGCTAACAGTTTCAATACTGTGCCGCTGGCGGTTGACTCAACCTCGAAGGAGGCCTTGTCTGTCTCGATGGCGCAGAGGATGTCACCTGTTTTAACGCTGTCACCCTCCCGGACCCGCCATTCCACCAGGAGACACTCCTCCACCGTGTTCCCTTGTTTAGGCATCTGCACAAAAACAGCCATGTTTCATCCTTTCCTCTGCCTCGCTGGCTTTAGATGATCCGGGAAAACATTTCCCGGAAGGGTGTTAATCGCTGGTCGCCAGGGTCCAGATCAGTGGCGAGTATGGTTTTCGAGAGTCCTGGTCGCCAGGCGCAACCCGCCACCACCCCGAGTTTGCTGTGATCAACCGCCACCAGCACCAGACGGGCTTGTCCGGCCGCCTTCTCCTTGACCAGGGCGTCCTCGACCGTCACTTCGTTAAGACCAATCCCAGCGTAAAGACCCCGGGCGCTGAAAAAGGCGGCGTCGAAAACCAGGTCGTCAAGGGAGCGCAAGGCCAGGGGTCCGATCAGGTTGTCGGTTCGGACATCCAGGCTCCCGCCAAGTAGAAGCGCGGCGGGGCCAGTGAGGGCGGTAAGGCGGTTAAAAGTCTCAATATTGTTGGTGGCGGCCTGAAGGTTGCCGCGGTTACTTAGATACTTGGTGATGCCTAGCATTGTGGTGGAACCGTCCAGGTAAAGACAGCCTTGGCTCGGAATAAAATCGGCCAGCTTGGCGATAGCCCGGGTCTTGGCCCGGAGGTTAGCCGACAGGCGGTCGGAAAAGCGGTACTGGCTAACCGCCAGGGCTCCGCCATGGACCCGGTGGGCCAGACCCTTTTCCTCCAGGGCCAGAAAGTCACGCCGGATGGTCATAGGCGATACAGAGAAACGGAGGGCCAGTTCCGACACCCGCGCCTGGCCGCCCGAGTCGATAATGTCAAGAATCGCTTTTTGGCGGGGTTCGGCTAAAACCGGCATATCCTGGCGCCTAGGGGGAAAAAGTCCTGGAGGCTGGAGGAGCCTCCTTATGTTCGATTATGTTATATATAACATAATACAACATTTCTCCTGACGCAAGACAAATCCGCGGATTTATTTCGCCCCCCAGGCCAGGAGGGATGCGTCGACCCGCCGGGGCCGGCCTTTCGCTTGCAGAAAAGCTGATAAAGACAAGGGTTACAAGGTGTCGGGGACGGGGCGGGATGGAAGGCGGAAAGTGATGACCGCCCCTCTAGGCTGGTTGTCGGTGACATCGATACTGCCGCCATGATCCTGGATGATTTTATGGACAATCGCCAGTCCAAGGCCGGTGCCATCCTTACGGAGGGTAAAGAAGGGATCGAAAATCTTGGCCTTGGCGCTGTCGGGAATACCCGGACCGTTGTCGGAACAGATGAGAAGGAGTTCCCCCGCTCCACCCGCTTGGGCGGGGGGGAAACAGGCGGACAGGACAACCTCGCCCTTCTCGCCAATCGCCTGGGCGGCGTTAAGCACAACATTGAGAATGGCCTGAACCAGGAGATCCGGGTCAAGCTCTTGAGGGCGGTTGTCCTCCACTTGGATACGTGACACAATGCCCCGTCGCTCAAGTTCCAGCGCCGCCATATCCAGGGCCTGGCGGAAAAGTTGTCCCGGTTGTACCGGACGCAGCTGCGGCTGGCGGGCGCGGGTGAAAGTCAGCATGTCGGTGACAATGCGGTTAAGGCCAGTGGAGGCGGCGATTATCTTCTGGCAGGTGGCTCGCTCGTTACTGGTCTCGGGAAACCGGCGGCCAAGACTAGAGGCGTAAAGTTCAATGCAGCCAAGGGGATTACGTATCTCATGGGCGACCCCGGCCGCCATTTCCCCCAGCGCCACCAGTCGGTCGTGGCGGTTGGCCCGCACCTCCAGTTCCCGCAGGGCTGTAAGTTCGGAAAATATCTGGACCGCCCCGGTGACCCCCTCCCCCTCCTCGCCTGGCAAACTGTGAACCGGACTGGCTGACACTGACAACACCCGCTGCCGGCCACCCGGGTCAGCCAGGCGTATTTCCACCGCCGTCACCCCTTTTTCCCCGTCCAAGGCCTGGATAAGGAGATCGGCCAGGGGTTGGCAGGCCCCAGTCATGACCTTGGTCAAAGGGAGACCCTCCGGCTGGTCCGGCACTCCCGGTTCAATTGCGGATAGAAGGCGGGCGGCCGGATTCCAGGCCATTACCCGTCCCTCCCGGTTAATAGCGACAATCCCGTCCGCCGAGGAATCGATAATGCTCGCCAGATAGTTTTTTAAGGACGACACCTGGGTTATGGTGGTGGACAACTCCTCGTTTTTCCTCCGGAGCTCTCCTGACAATTGAGCCACCTGCTCCTGGAGAAGCTGGTGCGAACGCTGCAGATCGACCACCGCTGCCGAGTAGGCCTGGATTATTTCACCCAGTTCGTGAAGGTCGGGGGGAACCGGCGCCACCTGCCCCCCGCCTTGAGATTCCGGATCGCTCATTGTTATCCGCTTTTCCATTTTGTATAATCGACAGTCGCCCAGTCGGGAGTCGATTATAGGCGATTCCCCGAATTTTCCAACCTTTTCCGGAAAGGGTCTACCCATCCACCGGCTTCGGTTCCGGTTAGGATGTGAGGGAGCGGTGTGACACTGGCACCCGCTTCAGGAGTCCCAGCCATGACCATCATCATTTCCCCGCCCCCTGACCCCCGGCGGCGGACGAATCTGGAACTTGCCCCCGCCCCGGCCGGGAACAACGGCCGGGAACCCGGTGGCCAGGCGGCGGCGGAAGCGGCCGACCGCCCCAGCACCCCCGATTCGGAAAACATGAAGACCTCGCTTGGCTCCCAACTCGACAAAACCCTCACCCGGGCCAAGGGTGATTTCCTGGCCGGTCTACTGGAGCAGAAAGAGGACGATCCATCCCAGCGCGACTATGGCGAGCGTTACCACTATCTAGACATCCTCGGCGAAGGCGGACAAGGCAAGGTGCTCCGTTTCCGCGACACTGTCCTTGACCGCGATGTCGCTATCAAAACCGTGAAGCCTCCCTTCACCTCGGACCGGGAAAAGCAGCTGGAAAACGAGGCTCGCCTCGGCGGCATGCTCGAACACCCCAACATCCTCCCCACCTACGACCTCTGCCGTGACGAAACTGGCAGTCCCTTTTTTGTCATGAAGAAGGTGGAGGGGGTATCCCTGGATGACCTTCTTAAAAAAGCCCACGCCGAGGGAAGCGCTATTTACTCTGACCGGGACCGGGGTGAGTTTTCCCGCCGCCGGCTCCTTAACGTCTTTATACAAGTCTGCCACGCTATCGAATACGCCCATTCCCGCGGGGTCTGGCATCTCGACCTGAAACCGCAAAACGTCAAGCTTGGCCCCTTTGGCGAGGTTTACGTGATCGACTGGGGCCTGGCTATTCAAGGCGACGACAACCCCAAAAGAATCGGTGGCACCCCCCTCTACATCGCCCCCGAGCGCTTCCATCAGGGCCGCCCCGATGCCAGGTGCGACATCTATTCGCTTGGCGTGATGCTCTACCGCATTCTCCTTAACCAACTTCCCCGCGATGTTGGCAACATCACCTTCCGGGAATTCCGGGAAAGGCTAAAGGAATTTCCCGTCATACCCCCGCGGCAGCGTGACCCCAGTCTTCCCCGCGACCTCGACGCCATAGTGATGAAGGCCATTCGCGACAATCCGGAAGAACGCTACCAGACGGTGGCTGAACTCGCCAACGACCTTGAACGCTTTCTTGACCTGATGCCGGTGTCGGCTTACCGGGAAGGCTGGTACGGGCGCGCCCTAAAATTCACCCGCCGCCACCGGACCACCGTCCTCGCCGGAATGGTGATGTTCACCGCCGTGGTTCTCACCGCCTTGGCTTCAGCCCAGGCCCGAAACCTCGCCGCCCAAGCCGAGGAGGCGGAGCTTAGGGTCGAGGAGGAGCGCCTCAACCGCGAGCGAGCCAAATACCAATTGGCTCTGGCGGAAGACGCCCGCCGCGACACCATACGCCGCCGCGCCGCCGCCCGGGTGCCCTTGGAAAAGGGTTCGGAAATCATGGAGAAGTCTAAAACAGCGGTGGACAAGGAGCGCGACAACTCTGCCAAACTCCGTCTTCTCCAACCCTCAATCGACCTCTACACCCAGGCGGTGGCTATCCATGAGGAGGAGTTGAAAGACAATCCCGACGCCGCCGAGGCTTACTACGCCCGAGCCCGGGCCTATGAACAGGCGCGCGAGATTGGGAAAGCGATAGCTGACTACCGCCAGGCTTACAGTCGAGACGAATCCTACATCATGGCCCATTACTACCTGGGGCGCATCTACTTCGACATCAACCGCGATCCCGACAGGGCGATGGTGGAATTCGCCGCCATGAACGACATCGACCCCGGCAACGAGTTTTCCGAACTGGGTCGCGCCTATATCGAGGCCCAGACCGGCCATGAGGCGGCGGCTTTGGAACGCATAAACCGGATCGAGACGGTCGATCTGGCCGCCCGCGGCGACGCCGCTAGCGGCGCCGGGGAATCCTGGCGTAACCCCGGCCTACACGAGATATGGCTTATCCGCGGCAACATCTACGGCCGTCGCGACAGCGAGTTTTACAATCCGGAAAAGGCGATCGAGGCCTATTCCATTTACTGCCGTTACCAGCCGGACAAACCCTCGGCTTATCTAAACCGGGGCATCCTTAACCAAGACCTCTACCTCCGGCTTAAGACTGCCGGCCAGGATGCGGAAGCGGAAACCCACCTCGACCAGGCCATTGCCGACTACAGCCAGGCGCTCATGGTGAATCCGGAATTCAAATGGGCCCTGCAACACCGGGGCTACGCCCTCTTCAAGCACAAGAACCAGCCAGTCGAAGGTTTGGCAGACATCGAGGAGGCGCTCCGGCTCGACCCCAACTACACCGCCGCCCTTTTTGACCGGGCCGCCATCCGGGAGACTCGGCAGGAATACGACCTGGCCGCCGTCGACTACGAGCGGATCCTCACCCTCAACCCGGAAAACCGCAACATCGACTACCGGATAGGCGTCCTCTCCCTTTACATGGACCGTCTCCCCGAAGCCGAGGCAGCCTTTGACCAGGCCATTGGCAAAGCCAGTTCCCCCGCCGACCGGGGGATAAGGGTCTATCGCCGCGGTGTCATCCGGTTTCTACGCGGGCGTTATCAGGATGCGGTGGCGGATTTCGACACTTCCCTGGAACTCCGGGGCGAGGGTAAGATATACCCCAACCTCATGCGCTGGCTCGCCCTCGCCCGCCTGGGCAAAAGCCCCGATCCGATCGAGTTCGCCCATCACATCGATGCCGGCCCGAACAAACCCTGGCTGGAAATGGTGGCCAGCATCTATCTGGGAGAAGCTCCTTTCCTGGAGGAAACCGCCATTAGTCTAGCCGCCGGTCCCGAGGCTATGTGCGAAACCGCCTTCTATCTCGGGGCTCGCGCCTGGGTCAGGGGAGAGACGGTGAACGCCCTCGCCTTCCTGAAAATGGCCCTGGACTCCGGCGTAACCATCTACACCGAGTACAACATGGCCAAGATTCTCTATAACCGCCTGTCCCGCCAGGAGGAGACGGCGCGCAAGCTTCCTGACCAGGTAGGAACCCGCCCCAGCGAACCCCCGCCAACCGTTCCCTCTTTGAATGACCTGGTGTCACCCCGCCCTTGAGGCTTTTCCTGAATTAATCGGGAAAAACGGCCGATAATAAACTTAGGTTCCGGTGGCGGCTAATTTCCCCCAACTAGGCCCGGGACACCAACCGCCTGGAGACAGGAAATGAACGCATCCGAATTCGAAACCGGTTTCAGCCATTTCCGCACCACCGCCTGGTCAGTTATTCTTGGTGCCCAGAACAGCGATGGCGGCCGTGCCGAACGTGACAAATGCCTGGCATTTCTGTGCCGCAACTATTGGAAGCCAGTCTACTACTACATCCGGCGCCGTGGCCTAAACCACGAAGACGCTATCGACATGACCCAGGATTATTTCGCCACCTTTCTGGAAAAAGACTTTGTCGCCACCGCTGACCGCGAGCGGGGACGTTTCCGCACCTTTGTCCTGGTGACAGCCAACCGCTTCCTTTCCAAGCAATTGGCCCGTAAAGCGCGCAAGGAATCCGCCATATCCCTGAATTTTATCACCACCGACAACAACGGTGACGATGTGGCCCTGCCTGAACTGGCGACTGGGGAAACGGCCGAGGACGACTTTAACCGCCGTTGGGCCCTGTCACTCCTCGAGACATCTTTGGAGCGCATGCGTACCGAGTGTAGCGAGGGACGCCGCCACCAGTATTACCTGGCTTTTCGCCTTTATCTCGACTCCGCCTCCGAGGAGTCACCCCCTAGCTACCGCGAGATCGGGGTGGAAATCGGCGCCTCGGAAATCGACGTCACCAACTTCCTCCACCGCGGCCGTAACATTTTCCAGAAGATTCTCCGCTCCGAGATACGAGAATTGGTGTCTTCGGACAACGAAGTCGATGTGGAAATAGAAGCGCTTAAGGAATACCTGCGGCGCTGACATCTTTCCTCCCTAGCGCTACCTCCCCCCAAGAGACTTAAAAGTATCCCCCAAAAACAATACGGTCCAGGGCTCCACCCTGGACCGTATTATACTGCTAACGGATTGCATCACGCTTTACGCGGTGTTGCTGATTGGACGACCGGTGTCAGGCCTGTATCAGGGCGGAGTCAATTACCGCCAAGAAGACCCCGGGCCAGCGTATCCCAGTCGATGTTGGCTATATCCTCCGCCTTGATTGGATCCTGGTGGCGGAAACGGGCGAACTCTTCCGCCGAGGTGAACTCTATAAACTCGCGGTAGCTAAAAGGAATGGCCGATCCATGCGGATCGACGCTCTTTCCCAAAGTCTCCTCCACCCGTTCCAGACGGTGGTGGTTGTGCTGATGAATATCGGCCGCCTCGCCAATACGCTTGGCGATAAGCCGCATGACATCCGAGGATGACTGGAAACGCACACCGAGTTCCCGGATAAGCTCCCGACGTTCCTTGTCGCTGTCGCTCATGGAAAAATCTCCATCTGCCCTGGACCCGGTGGTCTTTACTTATCTGGCAAAACCCGTCACTATAACCGGGTGTAACCAGAAGAACGAACACGGTCCAGCAGAGATCCAAAAGATTTCAACTGCCCCGGTTATTAGTATCGGAGTAAACCGGTTTTATCTTAACTCCATTATGTCATTTCTCTTCGGAAATTATTAGCGCCCACCGGGTATTCCGATAATCCTCTGTCCAGTAACCCTAACTCGGTCTATACTGCAGGGGGGTAGGCTGGGGCTGGAACTGGCCAGGACCCTTGCCGAGTGGCGAAAGCGTCACCTTCGCTTTAGGCAAGGCACCCGGTTTTCCACTGCCCACACTATATCATGTCTTTTCGGTGGTTTTGGACAAGACTTTAGTGAAAAAAAACTCATTTGGCTATTTTATCCCGCAGGGGCGCCCAACCACCATGACAACCAGCCCACTTAAACCGGTAAAACTTGAGATTTGGCAGGGCAGCCTGCCTTTCCGGTTCACTTTCCGCCACCACCTGGCAAGCCGTCGGCACACTGACACCCTGATTCTCTCTCTCACCCTGGCGGGGGGAGCGATGGGGTTTGGGCAGGCTATACCCCGGAAATACCTGAGCGGGGAAACTCCTGAGGGAATCAGGGAAAGCCTGGAAGAGCTGTGGCTTGAGGCGAGGGAATCCTGGTTTTTCCCCACCGCCATCCAGGGAAAAGAGGACATTCTGGCGGTTCTCGACCCGCTCTACCGGCGCTCTGACACTGCCCGGCGGCCCGCCGCCTACGCTGCCCTGGAAACAGCCGTCCTGGACGCCCTGGCGCGACACCGGGGGCATCCCCTTAACCTCCTCTGGTCTTCCAGCCCCAGCCCCCGGGAACTGGTGGGAGTAATCCCCATCGCCCCGCCAGGAATGGCTGGCTGGTTGGCCCGTCTTTTACGCTGGCTGGGATACCGCCGCTTCAAGGTCAAGGTGGGTAGCGACCCCCTAGCCGACCGCCAGCGCCTGGCGGCAGTCCGGAAGGCTATCGGCCCGGCCGCTTGGCTCTCCGCCGACGCCAACCAGGCCTGGACCCTGGTCGAGGCGGAAAAACGCTTGGCCGACTGGCGAGAATTCGGGCTTTCCCTGGTCGAGGAACCCCTCGCCCCGGGGGAAGGGTCGCTTCTGGGGGAGCTCGAGGCGAAAACCGGGATGGCAATGATGGCGGACGAGTCAATCATTAGCCTGGCCGACGCCCAAAAACTCCTCGCCAGCGGCTCACCCTCCTGGTGGAACCTGCGCCTGGGAAAAAACGGCGGATTCTCCGGCCTGGCGGCCCTGGCCGACCTCGCCACCCGGAACAACATAAAAATTTACGGAGGAGTGCTGGTGGGAGAAACCGGGTGTCTGGCCGCCGCGGGCCGGGCCGCCCTTGGATTGGTGGACTATGTCTGCCAGGAAAACGCTTTTTCCCGCCTATTACTGGCGAGCGACCCCTTCCGGGGCGCCCCGGGAGGGTTCCGGGGGCGGGCGGAGCCGCTTTCCCGACCTGGTCTAGGCGTTGACCTGCGGCGGGAAAGACTAAACAGTTTTACCTATCACTGCCTTGAATAGGCCTAATACCAGGACACCCGACTCTAGCGGGTGGGAAACTTATTCATCAGTCCACCGCGATGGCTCCAGTTTTAACCCGGAAAAACGCACGCTGAAGGTTTCCTCCCCTGGGCTACAGGCGTACAGACCAAATTTGGCCTGGGCTAGGTCGGCGTGGAGGTGGAATATCCGCAGTTGCTGAAAAGTATCGCCATCCGCGGAGGTCTCCAGGAGAAAATCCTGGCCTTTCCGGCTCAGGCGGTAATACATCCGTCGTATGTCAGAAGACACGTCCGTGGTGGCCCAGTCGGAATAACCCAAGTTGGTGACCACGCTTCCCAGGCGGCTGTAGGCGGGGTTGTCGTATTCGATAGCTGCCTTGACCCAGTTGTCCGCGTCGACCAAGATCATCACCCCGCACTGGTCGTAGAGACCCACCGGCACAAAGTCGGTGCACAGGCTGAAGGAAAAGTCGGGTAGCAAAGGACGTAGAAATGCGTGGCCATTGTGGCGCTGGAACCCGTAATGGGTGCGTTGCCAGAAATCGGTTTCCGGATCGGTGGTGAGAGTTAGCCAGTCTTCACCCTTCTGGTACTGCTGGGGGGGGTTAAACCATTCGGCATTAGCGTTAAATTTTTCCAGCATGATTGACACCTTTCCAATCGGGGAGACGCCAACGAAAAGAGACACAAAAACTTTGTCGACTATAAATGTAATTTATTGGCGGAAAAAATGAAATACCAGCGATAAAGTTAGGATAATGCCATGCCTACAACACCTAGTCCCTTGCGCTATCCTGGCGGGAAGACGGCATATGCACCGATGCTACGGCAGATTATTCAAGACAATAAAATAAATGGCTGCGACTATGTAGAACCGTTCGCGGGCGGAGCCGGTGCTGCGCTTACGCTTTTATTGTCCAAGAGTGTCAATGCTATTTGGCTAAATGATTTGGATGTGGCCATTTATTCTTTTTGGAAAGCGGTGATTGATTATACAGACGACTTTATAAATAAATTATGGAATACTCCTATTAGCATTGTCGAGTGGAAGAAACAACGTAAGATTTATAAAAATGAAAAGGAAGATATTTTACTATTGGGTTTTGCCACTTTGTATTTGAACCGTTGCAATCGGGCAGGAATCTTATCTGCCAATCCTGTCGGAGGTATTACTCCATATCTAAACAGAAGCAAGTATCGGATTTGGGCTCGCTTTAATAGACAGTCTCTTACGAATAAAATAGAGACAATAGCGAACCTTAAAGATCGTATAAATCTTTCAAATGAAGATGCGAGGATCTTTTTAGCAAGGTTCCATACTTACAATAAAAATGTTCTTGTATATTTCGATCCACCCTATTTTCAAAAGGGCTCGCTACTTTATATGAATTCCCTCAAAAATAGTGAGCACTGTGCATTAAGCCACCTGATAAGGCAATGTAAATACAAATGGTTATTGTCCTACGATGATCAACCAAGGATTCGAGAATTATACGCTGACATTAACATGTACAGAAAAAAAAGGCTTAACTATTCCGTCACCGCACCTTCGATTGGCATGGAATTGGTAATCAGCCCATTGAAGAAAATGCCGCAGGATTTAGAACCTGTTATTTTTTCAGATACTGCTGGTTGAAGCTTTGCTATCTAAAGCGACTTTACAGAGTTTTCTCAGTCCCGATATACCGGGGCAGAAATGACAGGCTCCTTGTTCCTCTACTTTTCGGCTCGAGAGATCTGGGCGGATTGAAGAGAAACCAGAAGACAAAAGCCATATCCCCTATTCGACAGGCAAAACTAGAGTGCCACTGCGCTGTGAAGACACCGTTATGCAACGGGGGTTTTTCACCGCTCACTTGGGATGCCCTCTTATTTATCCTTCTTTTGCTTTTTACTCACGGCCCAACACCTTCTTTATATCATCTCCGATAGCTTTCCAATCGGAAGCTATGGCGCGGCTGTCCGCTTCCGCGCCACTCCCGCTGGTATTATAAATATTCAAGCCGCCGCCCATATCAATAACTCTGGCCATTCCCTCTAAAAAGGAGGGGCGAGAAAACAAGTCGAAGGAAAAGCTATAGTCAAAATCTTCCATAATACACCTCTCTTCAAGTCCCCTACTATTATCTATTGTCGGACATGGAGGATCAATCCCTCATTTTTTTACTTTCCAAGTTGAGGCGCCCTCTACCGGCTAATGGCATCATTGTCTCGCCCAAATTGTCGTGTGAAAATACGGTTTTAGTAATCTGCCTCGGCGACACCGGAAAAAAGCCCGGTACCTTGGTAAAACAGATGGCTTTATCACTCCCCTTTTTTAGCCGGTAGTAATGGTCTACTTGAGAAATGCCACCATCCCGGATTCACCGTCGTGGTCACGCCAAACTATGCCAGGCAAAGAGAAGAAAAAACTTCAGCCAAGGCCGCCCAGTCAATAGTGTCGGCAAGCTTTCGCGAGGGGGATAAACAAAACCCTACCCGGCTTTCGCTAGGCAGGGTATTGCTAGTCCTGGGAAAAACCGGACCACTAGATCTTGACGCTCTTGCTGAAATCCAATTGCCCCAACTGGGTGAGTTCGCCCACCAGCGGCAGGCCGTAGCGGATAAAGGCGTCAGTGACGTTATTCTTGTCCTTGTTGATAAACTCTTCCGGCATACGCCGCGTCTTCCCCGCCACGTTTTTCAGAGGCACCAGCCGGAATTCCGAGCGGTAGGGATTGTCCGCCACCCGGACTATGGCGCAGGAACCGTCGACGTCTCCAGAAATGGCTCGCTGGGCGGCAAACTTGCCTAGACCCACCGCTTCCTCGCGGTCAACCGGACTCTGGTCGGGGAAGGAGCGCTGCAGATAGCCGAAAGTGTCACCTCTCGCCCTTAACTTCTTGACCACCCCCTTGGACTCCAGGTGCTTCTTGGCATATTCAACCAAGCGGTCGGCCAGGGCGCCAGTGCCGGAAAGTTGGACATTGCCATGGCTGTCAGCCTCTAGTTTGCCATCGGAAAGCACCTGCAAAATTGGGGTGTGGCTGGCGTCCTCGATCCCTTCCGAAACCGACACCACGCAGCGGCCTAACCGGCGGTAGACGGCCTCGACATCCTGGGCGAATTTGTCCAGGCTAAATGGAGACTCGGGGAGGTAAACCAGGTGCGGTCCATCATCCGGGCCCTGGCGACCAAGAGCGGCGGCGGCGGTAAGGAAGCCGGCGTGGCGTCCCATGCAGACGCCGATATAAAGACCGCCAAAACATTGGTTGTCCAGACTAGCCCCACGGAAGGCATTGGCGACAAAACGGGCAGCCGAGCCGTATCCTGGGGTATGGTCGTTTTCCATAAGGTCATTGTCGACCGTCTTGGCGACATGAAAAACCCGGAGGCTATACTTGCGCTCCCGAGCGGCGTCATTAATTATGTCCAGGGACTCGGAGGTGTCGTTGCCGCCAGCGCCAAAGACATAATGGATCCCGTGCTTCTGGAAGACATCCAGCATCTTGCGGTTGTCCTCGGAGGTTGGTTTTTTCCGGGTTGAACGCAACTGGGTGGAAGGGGTGAAGGTTATCGCTTGGAGGACAGAGTCGGACTGCGCCTTTAGATCCACGAAACGCTCTTCCATTATGCCATCGATACCATTGAGGGCACCCCAGATGGCAGATATCTGTGGGGAATTCTTTAAGCCAAGCACCACACCCACCCCGGATGCGTTTATGACGGCGGTTGGTCCGCCCTGTGTAAATATGACCGCCTGCACTTCAATTATCCCTGGCATTACAGACACTCCTTATGCTTGAACCAAGTATTAAACACTTCCTCCCGGCGTGGCGTCGGAAATGAGGTTACGAAACAAACGGCTAAACTTCTAAACATACGGGAAAACCCCTTCCGGAGCAAATCCTTTTCAGAGCCTCCCCCGACCCAGGCCAACAATCCGTGAATTTGTCTCGCCAGTCCCTGCCAACCACGTTATTATGGAGCGTTTACCCATTTAAAGGCTAACCCTTACCATGGCAATGAAAACCAAGGACTACCTGGACGCCTACAACTCACTCAGCCTACCTGACCAAACCGTACTCCAGGCTCTTTCCGCCCTTTATGAGCCAGCCGGATCCGGAGTGGTGGCATCCTGTCTCACCGGGGCTGGCTGCCGCGAGTCACACCTCCGTGCCTTCACCCTGCAGACCGTGGCGGTCCGACTCGCCCATCTCACCAAACTTGGACTTGCCAAAACGGAAATCGCCAGTGATTCCGGAAAAAAAGTCAAACTCTGGCGCTGCCAGCCCGAGGTTGCGGAAATCGCTATCCGCCACGCCATCCGCGACGGGATTTTCCGGACTTTGGCCCGTACAGTCGCCATGGAGACCCGCGGGCGCGACTGGCTTAACGCCAGTAACAGCAACACCCTGCGCCGAAATATACGCCTAGCTTTCCACAGTGGGGCGTGGGAATTGGCACTTAAAGAAGCGTGGCTCTTGGAAGACGAGGAGGCCTACGAAAGTGGCGTCCTTCTTGGCGAAATTATCCGTCTGCAGCCTGACGATTCCTGGCTGCCGACCGAGGCCAACCCCGAAGCGGCCACACTCCTCCGCCTGGTTTTAAGTTTCCTCGCCAGCTCTCTTGGCGACCCGACCCCCTTTCTTGAACTCGCCGCCCGCCCCGTCTTCGCCAGTGACCCCTGGCTCACCCTGGAGGCGGGGGAAGTACTGCTGTTGGCCGGCAAGGAGCGGGAGGTGGAGAAGCTAGCCACCACCGTCCGTAGCGAAGAAGTGTCCCATCGCCTGCGCCAGGGGCTTTATTTCCTGGCGGGCCAGGACCGGGAATCCCTGGACGAGGCGGGACAAGCCCTGGTACTACAACGTCGACGCTTGTCTAACCGGAGCCAACTCCTGACCGGACGGGGTTTAGTCTGGCAGGTCCTTTCCACCATCCGACTGAGTAACCGCGAACTTAGCGAAAACCTGTCCCAGGCTCTTCTGGACGCCAAGTCATCCGACCCCGAGAACCAGACTTACCTTGGCTTCCTCCGCCAGGCTACCCTTTTCCAGCTCGGACACTCCTTCGCCGCCCGCTCGCTTCCTAACCCCGGTAATGATGGCGGGCTTACTCCCGCCCTGGCGCTACTACTGGAAGGACTTACCACCCTGTGGCTTGATCCGAAAGGGTTCGCCGCCCTCCGGGAAAAACTGACACAGGGAGAAAAAAGGGCCCGTACCCGGGGTTACCAGTGGTTGGCCGACCAGTTCACCGCGCTTCTCACCCCGGACACGGGCGAAGTCGCTAGCGACCCCAAACCGGCTTCTCCGGCCCGGGGAGCCACCCGCACCTGGCCGCGCCTGGCCCTTTCCTTCGTTAACCAAGACAAGTGGCGGCGGGAACTCGCCGCCCTCCAGGAACTTCTTATCGACCAACCCCCACCCGAAGAATCCCGTAAACGCCTGGTTTGGCTGGTTTCCCCCAACCCCGACTCTCCCCCCAACCCCTACTGCCCTTTCCGCCTGAAACCGTTGGAGCAGAAAATGGGAAAGGATGGCATCTGGAGCAAGGGACGCAGCTTCTCTCCCGCCTCGTTCCTGCACCGGGACAAGATGCCGGAGTCCGCCACCAGCCAAGACGTCCTCATTCTCACCAGTATCCGCTCCCAGTGGAACTATGACTATGATGACTATTACGTCGACTCCGGAAGCGCTTTCCTCCATCTGACCGGACACCCTCTGGTCTTCCGTGAAGCTCAGGATGGACAACGCATAGATGTGGTGCAGGGGAAATTAGACATCATTGCGAGCGAAAAGGACGGGGACTTGGAAATATGTCTCGATCCACCCCTGTCTGACTTCCTTCCCGCCGGCCAGCTACCGGAAATAAAAACCCCGGAGGTAATGGTCCGCTTCGATACCCCCGCTCGCCTCCAGGTGATCCGCTTGGACTGGCGCGGCAAACGCCTGGCCCGAATCATCGGCCAGGGTCTGGTCATGCCCCCACCAGGAAGGGAAGAGACCCTGGCGGCCGTCACCTCTCTCTCCCGCTGGGTACGGGTGCATTTCGCCATCCCCGGCCTCCAGGTAGACGGGGAGACCCGTGCGGCTGACAGCACCCCCCGCTTCCACCTTGTCCCACTAGAGCCGGGACTCCGAATTGAACTCTGGAGCCACCCTCTGGGTGATGACGGTCCGGCATACCTCCCCGGACAAGGAGGGCGACTGCTTTTCGCCGAGGTGGGTGGCGAAAGCAAGCACACGCTTCGGGACCTAGAGGAAGAAAAGACACGGGCGGAACAGGTGGTGGCGGCCTGCCCCTCGCTTGTTCCTCACCAGGTGGCCGAACTCTCCTGGAACATCGCTTACCCCGAGGACTGCCTGACTTTCCTGGAAGAAGCGGAAAACCTCGAAGGCAGCGCCATTCTCACCTGGCCCAATGGTGGCCGCCAGCGCGTCCGCCAGCTTCCCTCCCCCGCCGCCCTCGATTTGGCAGTCACCCGGCATACCGATTGGCTGGAACTGTCTGGCGGCATAAAAATCGATGAAAAAATGGTCCTTTCCCTTGAGCCGCTGCTTAAGGCCATCCGGGAGGGTAATAGTCGCTTCGTCGCCATGGGCGATGGTGAATTTCTCGCCCTCACCAAGGAATTCTCCCGCCAGATCGAGGGTCTGGCCGCCTTCTCTGAAGAACAGGCTGGCCAAGTCCGCCTCCCAATCCTGGCGAGTGGCCTGGTGAGCGAACTCGCCCAGGGCGGCGCCACCCTCAAGGCCGACCAGGGCTGGTGGGATTTTCTCGACCGGCGCCGCGAGCTCGATTCCTTCTCCCCCCCGGTCCCCGACAGTTTCCGGGGTGAACTACGGGACTATCAGCTGGAAGGCTACCATTGGCTCTCCCGTCTAGCCGAATGGGGAGTGGGGGCTTGCCTGGCTGACGACATGGGACTAGGAAAAACCGTCCAGGCGATCGCTCTCCTAGCCGCCCGGGCCAAGGCCGGCCCGGCCCTGGTGGTGGCTCCCACCAGCGTCTGCCACAACTGGCTAGCGGAACTGGAGCGTTTCGCGCCGGACCTGAATCCCGTGACCTTTTCTGAGGGAGACCGCCAGGCCACCCTGGACCAGCTTAAGGCGGGTGACATTGTCGTTATAAGCTACGGCCTCCTACAGCAGGAAGCGGACAGACTTTACTCGGTAAACTGGACCACCGCCGTCCTAGACGAGGCCCAGGCGATCAAGAATGTCGCCACCAAACGCTCCCGGGCCGCCATGGGGCTCCAGGCTGGCTTTAAACTGATAACCACCGGTACCCCGGTGGAGAACCACCTGAGCGAACTCTGGAACCTCTTCAATTTCATAAACCCTATGCTTCTTGGCAACTGGCGGCGCTTCCAGGAGCGTTTCGCCATCCCGATTGAGCGCCACAACAATCCCGCCGCCCGGGAAAATCTCCGCCAGGTGATCCGCCCCTTCATTCTCCGGCGGAGCAAAAACCAGGTCCTGAGCGAACTTCCAGAAAAAAGCGAGATAACCCTGCGGGTGGAGATGGGTCCAGAAGAGCGCGCTTTCTACGAGGGTCTCCGGCGCCAGGCGGTGGAGCGGGTAAATACGGAAATCCGCGGGAAGGACGGGATCTCCGACAAGCGCTTCCTGATCCTGGCGGAAATAACCCGCCTCCGGCGGGCCTGTTGCACCCCGGAACTGATCAGTAACAGCCGCGACATCCCCTCCGCCAAGCAGGAACAGTTCCAGGAAAAACTGGCAGAACTTCTCGACAACGGCCACAAAGCCCTGATTTTCAGCCAGTTTGTCAGCCACCTGGACATTATCCGCCGCCACCTTGATGAAACCGGCCTAGACTACCAGTATCTGGACGGCTCCTCCACCCCGCGGGAGAGGAAAAAGGCGGTGGGGCTTTTCCAAGCCGGGACAAGCAGCATCTTCCTCATCAGTCTCAAGGCCGGCGGCCTTGGCCTCAACCTCACCGCCGCCGACTATGTCATCCATATGGATCCGTGGTGGAATCCAGCGGTGGAGGACCAGGCTTCTGACCGCGCCCACCGTATCGGGCAAACCCGTCCGGTCACGGTCTACCGTCTGGTAACCGCCAACACCATTGAGGAGAAAATCGTCGAGCTTCACCGCTATAAACGCGACCTCGCCGATAGCCTGCTCTCCGGCACTGACAGCGCCGGGCCGGTCGACCTGGAGGAATTGGTCCGGTTGCTACGCGAAGACTAACCGCCCCCCGCGCCGGCAAAGGTGGGGATAATTTTTTTAATGGTATTTTTTCAGGTAACACCGATAATAAACTTGCACTATTTTCTTTGCGACTCCCTTTTTATACCTTTTAGCCGGCAATACCCCCGGGGGAAGTCTGGTTGGTATTGTAGTGGGTCGAAAACCAGTGTTTCCCATACCAACTGGAAAGCGGATCCTTTTTCCTTGTCTCTAGTTGGTCGTCCCCGGGCCAGTTAATCCTGTCTTTTTCCACTTTTTGTGAGGTGCCCCCTTGGCAGGGACGATGCCGCTATGAATGAAACCTCCCAATCATCGAGAAAAACCGATAAAACCACCAAGAATAAAACCTTGAACAGCAAACCGGTTGGTGAGTCCGAAGACGGCTCGACCGAATCACTCCTTAACATACTTTCCTTGCAACGTCGCATCTTTAACCTGAAAAACATCCCCAACCGTGGGGAAATGTTTGGCACCTTGCAGAGTCTTCTGGAAGAGATCATCCCTTTCAAGCATTTCAGCCTGCGTTGCCGCAACGCTTCGGGTGAATTCACAGTCATCCGCGAAGACCTCCCGGAAAACCCGGACCTCAATCCCTCCATGCTTGACTGGGTGATGAAACGCCAAGAGTTGTCGCTATTGCCGCTTTCCCAACCGGATCAGGATAACGTGCAGGATTCCCTTCTTTTCCTGCCTATGGGACAGGATCATGTCATTATGATCTGGCTTGACCAGTCCCCCGAAAGCTTCACCCGGGAGAAGGAAGCCAGCCTGTCCCTGGTATCCCGGGAAATCGCCTCCGTCCTCGACATCCAGCGTTATCACCTTAAGCTGGAAAAAACCCGGGAAACCATATCCGACATCCTGGAAAGCGTCCCCATGGGGGTGTTTTCCATTGATGCCACTGGCATCATTCGCATGATGAACGCCGCCGCCGAAAAGGACCTGGGCGTCAACCGCCTGGCAGCGAGTAGCCAGCCGTACAACCAGATCCTCTCCCCCGAAATCACCGCCCACCTCGACCAAAGACTGGGTGAAAACAGTACTAGCGAGTCGGAGGTTGAACTCCCCCCCCGCGAAGGGGAAGTGGACGGCCGCTATCTAGGAATCACCATCTCCCCCCTGCGGATCGACGATGACTCCACCGCTATCGGCCGGGTAGTGATCTGCCGCGACCTCAAACTCTCACGCGAGGTGAAGAAGCTGCGCCAGCTCGACTCCATGAAGAGCGATTTTCTTTCCCTGGCCAGCCATGAACTAAGAACTCCTCTCACCTCGATAATGGCCTACTCGGAAACGTTACTGATGAGCGCCGAGGCCAGCGGCGACACCATCCCCCCCGAGTGGTGCGAGTACCTGGACATTATTATCAACGAAGGCAAACGTCTCTGCCGCATCATTGACGACGCAATTGACCTCACTAAGCTCGAAGCTGGTATGGCGAGTTATGATTTCGGCCCCAACGAACCTAACGACATTATTGAAAACGTTGTCATGTCCCTGATGTCACAGCTGGAGGCGAAAAACCTGTCTCTTGGCCTGGAACTGGCGGATGACATTGGCCTGTGCCGCCTCTGCCTTGTCCATTTCACCAAGGCGATCCATAACATCCTCCAGAACGCCATAACTTTCACCGAGCCAGGCGGCAGCATAGTCATACGCTCCTACCGTTCCGACCCCATGCCCGACACCAGTGTCCCCTCACTCATAATCGAGGTGGAGGACACCGGCATCGGTATTTCTCCCGAGGAGGTCGAGAAGGTGTTTGCGAAGTTCGAAATCGGGGGAGCGGTGAAAAACCACACTTCCGGCAGTGGACTGGGGCTCACTATCTGCCGGCAAATCATCACCGACCACTCGGGAAAGATTTGGATCGAGAGTAAGCCCGGCATCGGTACCAAGGTGATAATCCAGGTCCCTATTTTCGTGGCTGAAGAACCGGTTGACGACCAGTAGTTTTCCCAGCCGGACGACCACGGAGGACGGGCGATATGTTTTCTCAACTCCAAAACCTCGGTTGCCCTGGCCTCCCGGATAAAGGCACCCGTCTTAGCTTTTTCCTTTTCCTCCTGCTCCTTGTCCCTGGCGTCAACCAAGGGAGGGTGACGCTGGCGGGGGAGGAAACACCTGCTCCGGCAGCCACTCCCGCCCCGGAGGCCACCCCCGCTCCGGCGACCACTCCCACCCCAGAGGCCACCCCTGCTTCCGAGGCCACTCCCGCCCCAGAAGCAAACCCCGCCCCGGAAAAACCCAGTGATCCCGAAGACGCGGGAATACTGGTTCAAGACCGTATAAAAATAATCGCCGAGGCCAAGGAAACGGTGGAGTCTACCGATGCCGTGGTCAAGGACAGGCTGCCGGGATCAGTGAGCCCTTTCTTCTCCTACCACTTCCTAGACATAGCCCTATGGCGTTATGTCCTGTCTTTACTGGGGATAGTACTTCTCTTCTTTTTCTGGCTTAACGTCAGCCGGCGCTTCCAGCGTTGGCGTGATTATGACTCCCGAGATTGGCAGAGCTGGCAACGCATCCTCCATGTGGCGCGTCTAGGCCTAAACAAACCGATAAAACTCGCCCTGGCCGGGGTGGGAATTAAAATTGTCTCCTGGCTCATTGTCACCAGTTACTACCCGGAACTGGTCTTCCTCTCCGACATGATAATCTACCTCGCCTTCATGCTCTATCTCTATGGGATGGTCGGGCTGGTGGATGAGTTCTACGGCAATTCCCTATTCCATAGCCCAGACCGGCTCCTCGACACTGTGCGCCCCCTCGCCTTCAAGACGCTGCGCCTGCTGGTGCTGATCATAACCGGCGTCCATATTTACCAGTCCGCCACCGGCGAGACGGTAGTCTCCATCATAGCCGGGCTTGGCATCGGTGGTTTGGCCTTGGCTTTGGCCTCGCAGGAAACCCTGAAAAACCTCCTCGGTTTCGCCAGCATCGCCTTCGACCAGCCTTTCCTGGTCGGGGACAGCATCACTATTGGCGACTGTAACGGTACGGTCGAGCATATTGGCATGCGTTCCATGCGGGTCAGGAGCCGCGACGGCGCCGACATCATCATCCCCAACTCCAACGCCATCAGTTCCACCGTCTACAACCTTTCCCGGCGCCCCTTTATACTGCGAAGCAGTAAAATATATCTCCATCCCTATATTGGCCCCACAAAATTAGAACTCGCCCTTGACCTTATCCGCCAAGCCCTGGCCGGGCATCAGGGTAGCATTCCCGACAAGCCACCGGTGGTGAGTTTCACTGACTTCGAGTCGGGACGGCTTGTCGTCAGCATCAGTTTCTGGGTCGACCCCAAATCCGGCGTCGACTTCATGGGCGAAGTCGACCGGATAAACCGCGACATATACCACCGCCTGAACAAAGCGGAAATCCACTTTTCCTGAGGCGGAAGTGGCTTTGGGAAACCATCCGGCTGACGCCCCCCCTTTAGGAAAGGTTGCTAGTCTTGCAAATAGCCGTATTCGCCTGGGAGGCGCTCGAGGGGATAGCAGTCGGCGGCGGGGCGGTCTACGCCAGTTGCCTAGCCCAGGCCATGGTCAGGATAGGACACCGGGTGCGGTTTTTCACTCGCCGGCGGGAGGGTCAGCCCCTGGTGGAAAACTGCTCGGGAGTCGATGTCTGGCGTTGCCCCTGGGACCGGAAAGCGAGTTTTGTCGAGGAGATTGCCTCCCTTTCCCAGTCTTTCCTGCACTATTTCCGGGAAGCGGAAAACCGCCAGGGACGAGTCGACCTGGTGCATTGCCACGAGTGGCTGACTTTGGAAACAGGTCTACGGGCCCAGCGGGAATTTTCCCTTCCCCTGGCGGTCAGTTTTCATTCCACCGAATGGAGCCGCACTGGCACCTGGCCTAAACAGGGGGATTCGGCTAGCATTGCCGACCTGGAGAGAAACGGGGTGACGACAGCCGACAGTGTTGTAGCCACTTCCTATCAGGTCCGGCGTTTCCTGGAGCAGCAGTTCCACCTCCCGGACTGGAAAAGCGAAGTTGTCTACCACGGTGTCGACCTGGAGTCTTTCGACCGCTCCAGTGGCGACGCCGCCACCACCCGGCAAAAACTCGGTTTTGAACCCGAAGACTTCGTCGTTCTTTTCGCTGGCCGCTTTTCGCGTACGAGTGGTGGCGACCTGGCGGCGGCCGCCGCCGCCCTTCTCGCCAAACCCGAGCCGCGGATAAAGTTTCTTTTTGTCGGCGCTGGCGAAGACCTGGAGGTGATGCGACGTTCAGCTGGTCCCGTCTCCCGTTTCCTCGCCCCGTCTGGCGGGAGGGTGTCGCCAGCCATCTACCGCGCGAGCGACCTGGTCATCGCCCCCTTCCGCCGCGATGTCAGTGGACGGGCAGTCCTCGCCGCCTGGGCCGCTTCCCGGCCGGCGGTGGTGCTGAGTAATACCGTCCCCTCGGAATTCATCCTCGACCACACCAATGGCTGGGTGGTGGTTGACCATCCCGATGCCCTGGCCGACACCATCGTCAAGGCTAAACAAGACCGGGGCGGCACCACCTGGATGGGGCGAAACGGCCGGGTGGCGGTGGAAACCGCCTTCACCTGGGAGGAGTCGGCCCGGCGTCTGGCCCGGTCCTACCAACGTAAAGTCAGCTTCACCACTCGCCTGAAAAACCCGCCCCCAGCCAAACCCGGAAAAACCGGATAAAAGAGGATTCCTTGTCTGCCCCTGCCACCAACCTCGCCCAATTCGACACTGTCCGCCTTGACCGTCCTGCGGGCGCCCTGGTCATTATCGACCAGACCCTCCTTCCTACCCAAATAAGCCTGCTTCACCTGAAAACCCAGGCGGAAATCTGGGAGGCGATAAAAACTCTCCGCGTCCGCGGTGCCCCCGCCATCGGGGTGGCGGCGGCAGGTGGACTTTACCTCGCCGCCCGAGAATTGGCTGACCTTGCCTATCCCGACTTCCGGGCCGGGGTGGAAAAGGCCAAAGACTACCTGGATTCTTCCCGTCCCACCGCCGTCAACCTCTCCTGGGCTTTACGAAGAATGCTCCGCTGCCTAGACCAGCACGCCGCTCTCCCGGTGCCGCAGATTGTCGAGTCCCTCTACCAGGAAGCGGAAGCTATCCGGACGGAAGACATCCAGGCCTGCCGGGCGATTGGCGAGCACGGCCTCACCCTCATCCAGGACAACTGGGGAATACTCACCCACTGTAACGCCGGCCGCCTCGCCGCTGTCCGTTACGGCACCGCCACCGCCCCACTCTACCTTGGTCACGAGCGGGGAATGCGCCTCCACGTGTTTGTCGATGAAACGCGTCCTCTTCTCCAAGGTGCCCGGCTCACCGCCTTTGAACTAAGCCAAGCCGGCCTAGACGTAACCCTTATCTGTGACAACATGGCGGCCTGGAACATGAAAAACGGCCGCATCCAGGCGGTGTTTGTCGGTTGTGACCGGGTGGCCGCCAACGGCGATGTCGCCAACAAAATTGGCACCCTTAGCGTTGCCCTCTGCGCCCACCACTATGGCATTCCCTTCTATGTCGCCGCCCCCACTTCCACCATCGACCTCGCCACCCCGGATGGGGGGAGTATCCGGATAGAGGAGAGGCAAGGAGTTGAAATAACCGACCTGTGGTATCGCCAGCCTATGGCGCCGGCCGGAATAAAAACCAGCAACCCCGCTTTCGACGTCACCGACCAGGGACTAGTGACCGCCTTCGTGACTGAAAAAGGGGTGGTGCGTCCCCCCTTCCAGCCAGCCTTCCGCGAGATTCTGTCAGTATAACCCGAAAAACGGCAACCCGTGAAGCGCGCCAACCCTTACCAGAGGCAGCCAAACGTATCCCGATGAACTCGCCCCGACTGCCGCTCGCCAGGCGAAAAAACCCTCCCCAGGTTATTTCAGTCCGAACCAGATTGGTGAAACCGCCAGCCCGTTCCTCCCCGGGGTGGCCAGGGTCAGCCGCCAGGCGCCTAGCGGCCCGGCGGGACAATCCCCTGTTTACCTCCCCTCAGATTAAGGTTGCGCCGGGGAAGGTATTCTGCGAAAATTGCTAACTTTACCACGCTGTCTTCCGCCTGGAGTCAGCCGTTGGTTTATTGGCTTACACCGAGAGTTAACCCATGATCCTGCGTAGAAAAATTCTCCTTTTCTTTGCTGTCTTATTAGTGGCCGATGTCCTGGCGACACCGTTTATCATTGCCGTCGGGGGCATCCTTGACCCTTCCAGCCGGAACGACACTGAAAGCAACTGGTATATACTTGCCGGGCTAATCGCCCTTTTCGCTATCAACCTCCTGGCCGCTTACCTTTTAGTCTCCTGGTCCCTCTTGGCCCCCCTCGCCCAGATCGTTGAGGACGCGGATAAAATGGTCGCGGGCAAGGTCCTTCTTTTGCCTAACGCCGGACAGGCCGACTTTTTTAGCCGTCTGGCAAGCTCCTTCAACCAACTGGCGGAAGACGCGGCCGACATCAAGAACAACTTGAAAACCAAGATCAACAACGCCATTTCCGAGACGGAACAATCGCAGATGGAATTTTCCATCGCCGAACGCCAGGTGGCTACGGGGCGCCTGGCGGCTAGACTGGCTAACGCCATCCGCCCATCCTTGGACGTTATCCAGGAAGGACTAGATAAGCTGCATGTCGAAATTCCTGACTCCAGCCCAAGCCAGAGAACCGTACAGCACTGTCAGTCCGGCATTAAACGCATCGACAACACCATCCGGGAAATTTTCAATGGCATCACCACCAATATCGAGACCAGCCAAGTGTCGGTGGGGGAAATCCTCCGCTACAGCCTGTGGCTGGCCGGACCGCAGATGAAAAAAAATCGCATCACCCTCGCCAGCGACATCCAGGACGGCGAGGCCGGACCCCTCCTCACCCTGGCCGATCCCGGCGACCTCCAGAATGTCTTCAGCAACCTTATCAACAACTCCATCGAGGCCATGCCGCGGGGTGGCTCCCTCACCGTCAATGCCTATCGGGTGCAAAAATGGATCGTGGCGGAAATAATCGACACCGGTATCGGTCTCACCCTGGACGAACTTTCGCTCAGTTTCAATTTCTTCTACTCCACCAAAAACAGTGGTCCCGAGGCTGGCCTGGGGCTTAGTGTGGCCCGCTACATAATGGCGAATTACGGCGGAGCCATCACCCTTAACAGCCACAAGGGCAAGGGCACCAAAGCCATGGTCGAACTCCAGTCAACCGAATACTTGCGTCCGACCAACTTAACCCACGACCGCTAGCCTGAACCAACCCATCCACGAGGGGACAAGGTTTATTTTATGTCTAAACATCTGATCGGGGTCGACCTGGGGGGAACAAATCTACGCGCCGCGGTTATCGACCGCCAGCATAGGGTATTGACCAAATTCGAATGTCCCACCCTGGCGATAGAGGGCAGTCAGGCGGTTATTAATCGGCTGATCGGCGGCATAGAAGAGGCGATGCGCCAGGCTGGGCTTAAACAGGCCGACATAGCCGCTATTGGCATGGGTATCCCCGGCCCCCTCAACCAAAAAGCCGGCATTGTCTACAGCACCCCCAACATGCCGGGTTGGGAAAACATCCCCCTGGCCGCCCTAGTGCGGGAGCGTACCCACATCACCGCCTTTATTGAAAACGACGCCAACTGCGCGGGCTGGGGTGAGTTTGTCACCGGCGCCGGAGTGGGGGTGCGCCACATGATGATGGTGACCCTGGGCACCGGTATCGGCGGCGCTATCATCATTGACGGAAAACTCCATACTGGCCGGGACGGAACGGCGGGGGAACTTGGCCACATCTGCATCATTGACGGCGGGCGCCCCTGCGGCTGCGGCGGCCGGGGCTGTGTCGAGGCCTACGCCTCGGCCACGGCGGTGACGGCCCGCTTCAAGGAGCTTCTTGACCAGGGCTGGCGCTCCCCCCTGGCGGTCAAGCGGGATTTCCTAACCACCCAGGACATCTTCTCCGCCGCCAGTGGCGGCGACCCGGTGGCTTTGCACATTGTCGAAGAAACCGGACATTTTCTTGGTGTCATGGCTTCCAGCATCGCCGAATTCCTCAATCCCGACCGTTGCATCGTGGCTGGCGGCATGATCCAAGCCGGGGCCATCCTCTTTGACGCCATGCGCCAAGCCTGCCTAAACCGTAACGTCCACCCCAGCCGAACCATGGAAATTGTCCCCGCCGCCCTCGGCGGTAACGCCGGCTTAGTCGGGGCGGCCGACCAGGCCCGCGTACGCCTGGAGGCGGGGGAATAGCCCGCTCCGGACGGGTTTTCCCCAACCCCAGTGGGGCGAGGACCGTCATGCCGGCCGCTTTTTCCTTTAACCCCCCGGGAGATGCCGTCGCCTTGGCCCACCGCCTGGCCGAAGCTGGCCATCAGGTGTTTTTTTGCGGCGGAGCGGTTCGCGACAGCCTGCGCGGGGAACAACCGAAGGACTACGACCTCGCCACCTCCGCCACCCCGGAGGAAATCTCCCGCCTTATCCCCAGCGCCATCCCGGTGGGAAAAGCCTTCGGGGTTATGTTGGCCGAGGGCACGGCGGGTGGCCACTATGAAATCGCCACCTTCCGGACCGACCTCGCCTATACTGACGGACGCCACCCGGATGGGGTGGTGTTTTCCACTCCGGAGGAAGACGCCCGCCGCCGCGACTTCACCATTAACGCCCTTTTCTACAACCTCTTCACCCGGGAAATAATCGACTATGTCGGCGGACTCGCCGACCTGGAGGGGCGCACACTACGCACGGTAGGAGTGGCGACGGAGCGTTTCCAGGAAGACAAGCTCCGCCTCCTCCGGGCGGTAAGATTCGCCGCCCGCACCGGATTCCGGATCGCGGAGGAAACTTGGGACGCCCTTTGTCTTCTGGCGGGCGAGATAAAAGTTGTCTCAGCCGAACGCATCGCCGGGGAATTGGAAACCATCCTCACCAACGGTTACGCCAGTCCAGGGTTACGCCTCTTACGGGAGAGCGGCCTCCTCCCCCACCTCCTTCCCGAAGTCGAAGCTCTAGCGGGAGTGCTGCAACCTCCTCTTTTCCACCCCGAAGGCGATGTCTGGACCCACACTCTGATCCTTCTTGCCTATCTGGATCAGGCGGTGAAAAACCAGGTCGGACCGGAAGATTTCACTCCCGCTGACTTAGAGCAGCGTATCCCGCCGCCGCCCTCCCCCCCGGGGGAGAAACCCGGGGCCGACTCCGCCTCCCTCCCCATGGGGAGGGAAGAGTACCTGGAGGGCATCCGCGAATGCTGGAGCGCCATGGACAGTGGAGCGCGGCTCGCCCTCGCCTGGAGCGCCCTCCTTCACGACATCGGTAAACCCGACACCTTTGAAGTAAGCGACCGCATCCGCTTCAACAACCACGATCTTCAAGGAGCGGAAATGGCCCGGGACATCCTGATCCGCCTCCACCGTTCCGTTCGGTTACAGGAATCGGTTTACAGCCTTATCCGCCGCCACATCCATTTTTCTAACCTTAGCCACCTAAGGCGTAACAAGTTGCGGCGCTGGCTGGCCGAAGCGGACTTCCCCCTCCACCTTGAACTCCACCGCCTGGACTGCCACTCCTCCCACAACCTCCTTGCTAACTGGTTCTTTGGACTCCGGGCCTGGCGGCTAGAAAAAGAGCGGCCAGCGGCAAGGAAACCCCTTCTCCGGGGAGGGGACCTCCTCGACCTCGGGGTGCGGCCCGGCCCAGAAATCGGCCGGCTCCTCCGCCTAGTGGAGGATGCCCAGCTAGACGGAGAAATATCCAGCCGCGCCGAGGCTTTGGCCTTGGTGGAGCGCGAGCGGGCCGGGGAAAGCGTCCAAGGGGAGAAAAAAGATTCCCACCCTGCTAAAATATAAGTTAAAATTGGGTTTTCTTAGCCCCGAATGGGCGGCGGCAAGAAGGAAAGGACAACAACCATGGGTCTACTGGACGACATCAAAAACAAGGCTCTAGGCCAGTTCATTGACGTTATCGAATGGGTTGACGAGACACGTAACGTTCTGGTGTGGAAATTCAACCGGTCTGACAACGAAATCAAGAACGGGGCGCAACTCATAGTCAGGGAAAGCCAGGCGGCGGTGTTTTTACACGAGGGCGAACTTGGTGACGTCTTTGGACCAGGGCGGCGCGAACTCTCCACCAACAACATCCCCGTCCTCACCACTCTGAAAAGCTGGAAATACGCCTTTAACTCCCCCTTCAAGGCCGACGTCTACTTTGTTAACACCCGGCAGTTTGTCGACCAGAAATGGGGGACGCAAAACCCGATAATGCTCCGGGACGCCGAGTTTGGCCCTCTGCGGCTCCGGGCTTTTGGCTCCTACGCCTTCCGGGTCTCCGACCCCGGCCAATTCATCAAAACCATGTCCGGAACCGCCCCCAGCCTGCTGGCCGAGGACGTCTCGGGACAACTGCGTAACATCCTGGTGAGCCGTTTCGCTGACGCCCTGGGCGAAGCCAAGATACCTGCCCTCGACCTGGCGGCCCAGTACAACGAAATGGGAGAATTCCTACGTTCCCTCATCCAGAAGGATTTTAGTGAATACGGGCTTGAGCTTAGTAAGTTCCTGGTGGAAAACATTAGCCTGCCCCCGGCGGTAGAAGAGGCGCTGGACAAACGCACCCAGATGGGGGTGGTGGGCGACCTGAACCGCTACACCCAGTTCCAAGCCGCCAACGCCTTGGCCGACGCGGCTAAAAATCCCGGCACCGCCGGCAGCATGGTGGGAATGTTTGCCGGAGTAGACATGGGAAAGATGATCTCGGGGAATTTGGGTTCTAACGCTGGCGCCGCGGCCGCCGCGGCCGCTCCAGCCGCTCCCGGGGTAGCCAGTGGCACCCCGCCTCCCTTACCGGGAAGCGCGGCGGAATGGTACGCTGGTGTCGATGGTAAACAGATCGGCCCCTTCAGCGCCACGGTCATCCAGGAAAAGCTGGCCGGAGGCGAGATAAGCCGGGGAGGACTACTCTGGAAGACCGGGATGGCGGAATGGCGGCCGGCTGGGGAAATAGCCGAATTCCAGGCTTTCCTAGCCACCCTGCCGCCTCCCCTTCCCCAGTCCTAGCCGGGAAGACAGGTCGCCCCGTTGTCACCCGCTAACCCCGGGCCCCCGGAGCTAAAGCTCCGGGGGCCCGCTAAGGACAGGAAAGAACTACCGCATGCCAGAAGAAACTGAGGAAACTGCCCCGCCAAGCCCTGCCACCGCTACGCCTGCCCCAATCCAGGCAGGCCGCCCCAGCCCGGGGGCGCGGCATTTCAACTGTCTAAACTGCGGTTCGAGTCTCCTCTACCAACCCGGTAGCGACTTCATCGTCTGTCCCTACTGCCAAACCCGCAACCCCATACCGGCGGCGGAAAACGAGGCTGATTACCTGAAGGAAAACGATTTCCTCCTCACTCTGGAAGAGGAGGAGCGTAAAATCGCCGCCCAGCCGGAGGGGCCCACCCTCCAGACCGTCACCTGCCCCGCCTGTGGAGCCAACACCACTGTTTCCGAAGAGCATAGCGCTGACCGCTGCCCCTATTGTGGTAGTCCCCTCTCTATCCAGAACCGCCAGTCAGTAAAACTACCAGTCCAGGCGGTCCTGCCTTTCCAGCTCGACCGCCAGAAAGCCCTGGCTGTCTATCAGGCCTGGATCGCCAGCCGCTGGTTCGCTCCTGGCGACTTTGTCCGCCGTAGCTACCGTAACGAGGGTCTGGACGGCGTTTACCTCCCCTATTGGACTTTTGACGCCGACACCATCACCAACTACCGGGGTGAACGCGGTGACGCCTACTATGAAACCCGGGTGCGACGGATGATGTTGAATGGCAAAATGGAGACGCGCACCGAACAGGTTCGCCTGATCCGTTGGACCCCGGTGCGGGGAAAGGTGTCAGTCGCTTTTGACGACATCCTGATCACTGCCAGCACCTCCCTTCCCGGTGTTCTTGTCAACCGCCTGGAACCCTGGGACTTGTCCGGGCTAAAGCCTTTTCAAAACGAGTATCTGTCCGGCTTTGTCACCAACACCTACAATGTCTCGCTCCGAGACGGCTTTGTCACCGCCCAAGTGCGGATGGAACCGGTTATTGAACATGCAGTCCTCGGGGACATCGGCGGCGACGAGCAACGGATTGGCGATCAGGACACCCGTTACAACCATGTGACCTTCAAGCATATACTCCTGCCGGTCTGGCTCTCCGCTTACGCCTACGGCAACCGCACCTACCGCTTTGTCATTAACGCCCAGACCGGGGAAGTGCAGGGTGAGCGTCCCTGGAGCGTGTGGAAGATAGCCCTGACCATCATTACCGGCCTAGCCGCCGCCGGCGGCCTTATCTACTGGCTGGTCCAGTCGGGATTTTTCGCCTGACGCACCTCCCCTGGGGGGGGCTTAACGCACACCGAAACGGTAGGTGGTGGCCTGGTGATAGACTTCACCTGGCTTAAGAACCACCGAGGCGAAGTCCGGGTGGTTAATAGCGTCCGGGTGTTTCTGCGCCTCAAGGCAAAAAGCGTAACGCAAGTTGTAGACCTTCCCGCCGTGGCCCTGGTCAGAGCCGTCGAGGAAATTGCCGCTATAGAACTGGCAGCAGGGTTCGCTAGTGGTCATCGCCAGGGTGCGGCCGCTGTCTGGGTCGTAAACCTCGACTGGCCAACTCCGCTTGTCACCCTTGACAGCGCGGGAGAAGACAAAGTTGTGGTCATAACCCCCGGGAAGCTTGGCGAAGTCCTGGCCAATCGCCTTGGAGCGGGTGAAATCCATCGGGGTGTCCTGGACCGGGAGAATTTCCCCAGTGGGAATGAGGTTACTGTCAACCGGGGTGTAGTGGTCGGCCTGGAGCCTTAGTTCTTGGCGCAGGATGTCGCCCTGGCAGGCGTTCAAGTTAAAAAAGGTGTGGTTGGTGAGGTTCACCAGGGTAGTCTGGTCGGTAGCGGCCTGGTAGTTTATAGCCAGGTCCCAGCCGTCCAGGGAATACCAGACTGTGCTACGCAGGTTTCCCGGATACCCTTCCTCGCCATCCACTGAAAGGTAATCAAGCCGTAGCCTCCCCTCCTCCAGCCGCGCTGTCCACAGCCGCCGGTTGAAGCCAAATTCCCCGCCGTGCAGGTGCTGCCCGTTGTTGTTTTTCCCCAGCTGGTATTCCTTCCCCTCCAAACTGAAACGTCCGGCCCCGATACGATTGGCGACCCGACCGATAAGGGCGCCATAGTAATTGGGACGGGCCAGGTATTCCGGAAGGCTGGGGAAGCCCAGGGCAATTTCACCTGGCTCGCCCTTCCGGTCAGGAGCGCTTATCGACTGGACAATCCCACCGTAGTCGCTGACACTGACGCAGAGACCGTCCGCGCCCCGCAGGATGAAAAGACTCACCTCTCGCCCGTCCGCGAGCTTGCCAAAATCCCGTTGTTCGATTGCCATGTCTTCCCCTTTCCAGTCACTATCCGCCAACCACTTGCCGGCTGGCGGCAGAGTCAACCCGGCCGTTTGTCCGGGTTAGTCAAGACTCGCCCGTTCCGCCTTCGGCTATACGGGAGAGTATGCTTTTCGAGGTTATTATCCCAATCACCCGGTTACGCTCAGTTACCGCCGCCTGCTGGGCGTGGTGGTCACGTAGCCACAAAAGAACGTGGGAAAGGGCGGCCCCGGAACCGATGCGACCAAGTTCCACCGCCAGGCCCTCCACCGAATCCTCGGGTTTACCGGGGTTTTTTATCAAACTATCCAGGGTGACCACCGAGCCGGTGATCCTGCCGCTGCCGCCAGAAAGCATCACCAGTTCCTCTTGGTGCAGGGCGAGGTGCTGGATAATCCCGGCCCGGCTGGTCCGTTCCGCGATGACAGGAAGCCGCGAACAGGGAATCATGATGTCGGCGGCGGAAATGCTTTCCAGTTCCATTATCCGCCGCGCCATCATATTCTGTTCGGAAGTCAGGATATTGTCCGCCACCCCCGCTTCGAAGCGTTCCATCAGGCGGGCTCGGCCGCTGGAGACCAATTCCACATCACCCGCCAGCCCCAGAATGCGGCGAAGAAGTAGGGATGCCAGGTTTAGGAGCCTGACTATCGGCGAAAAGAGGTACCAAAATAGCTGGAGTACCGGCGCCAGCCAGGGAGTCCAGCTGTCGGCGTGATGATAGGCGAGTTGTTTAGGAAGGGATTCCGCCAGGACAAAGAAGAGCGGGGTGAGGATGATGGTGGCGAGAATCTCAGCATGGGGAAAACCCCAGTGCAAAAATTGGCTGGTAAAGAAATAGGTGCCAGCGTAAGCGGAGATATTGCTGGCGACCAGAATGGTGGTAATCAACTTGTCCAGGTTTTTCACTTCCCGGAGAACCAGGGCGGCCCGGCGGTCGCCCCGGTCGCTACGGATACGCATGCGCACCTGGCTCACCCGGTAGAGACCGGTCTCCGCCGTCGAGGTGAAAATATTGATAACCAGGAAAAAGAAAAAACCCAGGCTGTTAATCAGTAGCATTTTTATCCGTCCGCCCCGCGCCCGGTGCCAACAAGCGTACCATAACCCGGGTCACCCGGTTACGCCACACCGACAGGACCGCCATCTCCATGTTTTCCAGTTTGACCTTGTCTCCCAGGCGGGCGGGCCTCCCCAAGAGGGACACTACCAGGCCCCCTACCGTGGTACTGTTGGGGATAGCGCTGGCGACTCCGAAAAGCTCCCGCCATTCCCGTACGCTTACCCCGCCGGCCAAAGCATAGCCGTCTGTCGTTTCTACTATGTCCTCCGGCGAGGCGGTGCCGTGTTCGCCAAAGTCACCCAGGACTTCCGCCATGATGTCATGCAGGGTGAATACGCCGACAACCGACCCCCGCTCATCCACCACCGCCAGAAGCTCGTCCCGGGATGACTTGAGGCGCCGGAGTATCTGGTCCACCCGATCATGTTCGGAAAAATAGCGGAAGCGGCGATGGGCAGCGCTGGCATCAGCTTTGCTGCTGTCCAAGAGAAAGTCATGCGCGTTGACCCAGCCGATCAGTTCATCCTGCTCCACGTTAATTATCGGCAGCTTGTTGTGACCGCAGAAATGCGCCAATTTGACAATATCCTCGCCGGTGGTGTCAGGTTTCACCATCACCGCGTCAATCCGGGGCGTCATCAGATCCTTTATTTTGACATTGGGGAGGTCGACTATGCCGTAGATAAGCTCGTACTCGTCATTGGTGATCACCCCATCGGATTTGCTGACTTCAATGAGAAGCTTGAACTCCTCCTCCTTCAGGCTGACGCTGTCGTGGCGACTCAAGTTTATCACCCGTTCGCAAACCCGGGTCACTGTGTTAAGCACCCTTAACGGCCGCCCGACCAGGCGGTGACACAGCCACACCGGGACTACCGTGAGGCGGGCTACGGTGAGATGGGCGGCGATAGCCAGTTGCTTGGGGAAAACCTCGCCACAAAAAATAACCATCCCCAGGTTCACCAGGCCATAGAGAAAAGCCGCGCTGGTGCCATAGACCTCGACCAGGGACAAGCCAATCACGGTCGACATGGCGAAAAGAAGGACATTCACCGCCATGTTGCAGAAAAGGAGGGTTGACATCAATTGATTGAGTTGTGAATACAATAGGTCGATCAGGTGGTTCAAGCGACCGGGAAGAGAGCGTAGGCGGTTGACTTCGGGAGGGGTGAGGGAAAAAAGGGCGGTTTCACAACTGGACATGGTAGCTGAGGCAAGCAGGAGGAAGAGGGTGACCAGGAGAGCCAACGGATGCCGCACCACGATGAAGAGGATCAACTCCGCCAGGCGTCCGGTCTCGGTCATGCTCCCGTCTCCCCCAACCCGACCGGGTAAAATGGGGTGGCAAATCCCCCCTCCGCCCGACAGGGGAGACTGGGACCAGAAAAAGCCGACCTTCCGGGGAAGGTCGGCTGGAAACTGTTGGCCAGCGGAATAAACGAGGCGAATCCCACCCAGGAGAAATGCTCCAGCGTCGGGCGGGAGGTTAAGAAACTGTCACCAGATACTTGAGGATATAGGGCCATGCCATAATTTCGCTTACTGGCAAGTTCGCCGGTCCCGGACTAAAATAGTGGGAGGGGAGAAGACTAAGCCACTGGGGCGGCCTGAGCCTCCACATGCACTTTCCGCTTTGTCATCTCAAACTTTACCACTCCCCCGGAAAGAGCGAAAAGGGTGAAATCCCTGCCTTGACCGACATTAAGGCCAGGATGGAAACGATTGCCCTTCTGCCTGACAATAATGGTTCCTGGGGTAACCTGCTCCCCGCCGAAACGCTTTACTCCCCTGAATTTCGGCTTGGAATCACGGCCGTTACGGCTACTACCCTGCCCAACTTTGTGTGCCATGACAAAACTCCTGGAAACGTGGTAAAGGGTGGAAATTATTCCCCCATCGGTTTAACTCGGCAAAAACGTCCTACCCAGGCGAACCCATATAGGCGAGGGTTAGGCTCCGACGAGGGTGATTGACACCCGGTGATAATGCTGGCGATGACCCTTGGTGGTCATGCTGTCCTTGCGGTGGCGGAAAAAAATGGCCTTGGTTTTCTCGCCCTTCACTTCCTTGAGAATCTTGGCCTTGACCGTGACATCAGTCAGTAAGGGCGCGCCAATCCGGGAATTATTGCCGTCAACCAGCATCAACACCTCGGGAAAGGTTACCTCGTCCCCATCTTTCTGACCCGCCAGTAACTCGATATCAATAACATCACCTTCCGACACCAGCACCTGTTTACCACCAGTGCGGATAACCGCTTGCGTAGACATTGGCGCTCCCGTTCACAAACCCGACAGCAAGACAAAACAACCCGGATCATCCCGGGGAAACAATAATTAAACCCGGAGGGGTCAGAAAACCCAACCGGTAGGGATATTAAAAGGCACCAAAGATGGTGAAGGTAAAATTATAGGGAAAGAACCGTCTTAATCCAGAAAAAAACACTTTTTTTCCCGGCGGTCCGCCGGCCCGGGAAAACCCTACTGGGAAGGCGAAAGGTCGACCACCCCCTGAAATTCCCGTAGACGCTCGAGAATAAGTTTACTGGCCAAATCCACCTGGTGGCCCGTGGCCTCTGGCGAATTCCCGGAACCGGCCGCCAGCAGGCGCTCCCGCTCCGCCTGGTAGTCGACGTATTCCCGCTCCAGTTGTTTCATCTGGGGCGGGTTGTCGATAAGCCAGGCGAGAAGGGCTTCGTAGGATTGGTCCAAAATGGCGGCCAACCGGCGGTCACGTAAGTCTGCCGCTACCCGGCGCTGGTTTGGCCCCGTCGCCTTGGCGAGGGCGCTGGCATAAGCGCCTTCCACCTGTTCCACGGGCGACTGGCGTTCGCCAGCCGGTAGGGCCGTTACGCCTACCCATAGGACACAAACCAGGAAACAGAAGGCTTTACGCATGGCTTTTCCTTACGTGACAGGAAACCCAGCTTTAACCCCGGGCCACCCATTCCAGGGCGGCGGCGGTGGTGGGAAACACCCGGTCGGCTCCGGCCAATCTTTCCGGGGTGGAGGTGGTAAGGACAGCTAGGGTTAGACAACCGGCGGCCTTGCCCGCCGCCACCCCGAGCCCGGTGTCCTCGACAACGGCGCACTCGGCCGGGGGAAGATCCAAACGCCTGGTCGCCTCGCAGTATATGTCAGGGGCGGGTTTGGGCGCCGCCGCCATCCCGTGGGCGACAATCACCGGGAAGTAGTCCGCCAAGCCCGCCACTTCCAGGGCAGCCAGGCAGTTTTCCATGGGGCTGTTGGAACCGATAGCGGTTAGAACGCCAAGCTCCCGTAATTCCGCCAGAACCTCCGCCACCCCGGGAAAAATCACTCCCTGGCGCTTCTCCACTAGGAGTTCCCGATAACGCTGGTTACGCTTGGCCAGAAGGTCCTCCGCTGCGGGTAGAACCGGATAAGCCTCGACCAAAAGCTTAGCCAGGTCGCGGTCAGGATGGCCGACATACTGCGCGTCCCAGCCAGCCGCGATCTTAACCCCATGGAGAAGCAACTCCTCCTCCCACGCCAGCACATGCACCCATTCGTTATTGAGAAGCGTCCCGTCCAGGTCGCAGATAAGACCCCTGGTAACCGGCATAGCAACCTGTCCCTGTGAAAAAAGCGACCGGCCGGGATCGCCAACGCCCCCCGTGGCGCCGCAAACCCGGCCGAAAGAGCCGCGTTCCTAGAAATCGGGAAAACCCTGGAGAAACGGATTGGTTTTTAACTCGCGGCCGGCTGTACTGGCCGGACCGTGTCCAGGATAAAGCGGGGTGGCGGGGAGAAACAGGGGCAGGAGGCGTTTAATGCCTTCCACCAATAAAACCCCGTCCCCGCCGGGAAAATCACTGCGTCCCACCGAACCGGCGAAAACCGTGTCACCGCAAAACAGGGCCTCACCGGAGTTGAGGACATAAACCATTTCCCCCGGCTCGTGTCCGGGCAGAGGTTCAGCCCGCCATTGTAGTCCCGCCAGGGTAAACTCCTCGCCATCCCCCAGGAAACGGCTGGCGGGAGATATCCGAAAGGGTTCGCCGATGAAGGAGCTAAGGTTAAGACGGGGGTCGCCAGCCCGTCGGGAAGTCTCTTCCGAACAGATGACTTTGCAACCTGGCCAGGCGGCCAGAATTTCCTCCACCCCGCCGATATGGTCGGCGTGGGAGTGGGTAAGAAGGATCGCCTCCGGTTCCAGACCCCTCTGTTTCATGCACTCGCTTATCTTCCCGGCATCGCCACCAGGGTCGATGATGACACAGGGGACAGGGTTATCCGGCTGGGCCGGGGCTGAAAAAACTAGATAGCAGCAGACCGTCAGCGACCCCACCTCCATGCCAATGATCTCAGCCATTTACTTTCCTCCCCGCCGTCCCGGTCACCCGGAAAAAAGCCGGGGTGGCTAAAAAACCCGGGGAAGATCTTCCGGCGTCCACTGGGGCGGCGTCTCGACCAGTCCGTAAGAGCCTAGCGGTGCACCAGGCAGTCGAGAAGCTCCACCGCCTTCTGCATTTCCCCAAGGTCGGCGTACTCCCGGGACCCATGCGCCTCGTGCATGCCACAACCGACCACCAGTGACGGCAATCCGCGACGGTTGTAGATATTGGCGTCGGAGCCACCCTGGGCGATGATTAGTTCCGGGGTTAGACCCGCCTTCTGGGCCGCCCGTTGCACTGTCCGCACCAGTTTAGCGTCTTCGGCCAGGCGGAAGCCTTCGTAACCCACCTCAACTTCCACATCCACGCTGGCGCGGATGATCTCGTCCTTGTCACCCGCCCCAGCCAGGCCGCCGCCCGCCCCAGCCAAACCGAAAACACGGCTCTTACGCACCACCCCCTCGATTATCCCCACCACCTGCTTGACATGGAAATCCAGAATGTCCTTGCGGTGGCTACGAATTTCATACTCAGCGTAAGCTTTGCCGGGAATAATGTTTATGGCGTTTCCCGAGCGCATTATCCCGGCGTTGGCAGTGGTGTAGGCGTCTAGCCGCCCCATCGGGAGATCCGCCACCACCCGCGCCAGAACCTGGAGGGCATTGATTTTCCGCTCCGGCACCGCCGCATGGCCGGTGCTCCCGTGGACTGTGATTTTGAAAGACACTTTGGTGGGAGCGGCGATGACGATTTCCGTGGGAAGGGCGTAGTCCAGGATAACCCCGCCCTCAAGCTTCTGGTAGAGGGTTTTGTCGAGTTCAGCCGCCCCCAGGCATTCGAGCTCCTCCGCCACCGAGAAGACGAAGAGAAGTTCCCCATGTTTACGTTTGTCAGTTTTGAGACGGGAGAGCAACTCCACCAACACCGCCACCCCGGCCTTGTCGTCGGCCCCCAGGATGCCACCCCCGGTCCGGCGCACCACCTTGCCCTCGATATGCGGCAGGGCGGGTGGATCGTTTGGCTTCTCCACCGTGTCGATATGGGCGGAGAGAAGAAGATTCGGGCCGGCGCCAGTGGCCGGCACCTTGACTATAAGATTGCCGCAATTGCCACCTATGACCTGGCCGACATCGTCCTCCAGTGGCTCATAACCAAGTTCCCGCAGGCGCCGGGCAAGGATCTTGGCCACATCCCTCTCCCGTAACGATGGCGAAGCCACCTGGACAAGGGCCAGGAAAGTATCAAGGAGAGAAGATTTTCGTTTAACCATTTTCCACCTCCATCACCCAACCCGGTTTCTCTGGTACCGACACACGGCGGAGCGCACCATGAGTATTTTATTTTAACGCGCCGTTTCTCGCAAGCTTGTAAGACAGGAAGCGGGGAAAAAGGTCGAGGGAAAGGGCGCCCTGTATTCCCGGGCGTAAAAGTTAAGGGTAAAAGTCCGGTTTTTCCGCCGCTTTTGTTGGATTAGCGGTGAATAACGGCCAAGTGACACCACCCTGGGTTTGGGACAATTTACTAGCTAGCCACCCTCCCGGGTCGACTTGTAGCCAAGTTATCTTTTTTTACGCCCTTTGGCGTCTCGGGTCGCCAGTGTGCCTTGGCGACAGTTTATACAGCCACTCCGGTATTGCCTTTTACGGTGGCCCGGGTTGTCCATACAAAAAACCCTAGCTTAAGCATGGTTCGCCACCAACTTCCGAAAAGTGGCTGCGTCATTAGTATCGACTAGCTTCGGCTGCGGATGCCAGGGAATAACCCTGGCTGACTGCTTGCGGCAGATGCTTTTCACTGGAGCGACCAACCAAGTCGGGTTTTACTCGCATTTTCCCTCTTTTTCCCGGAAAACCCACTAAAGCAGATAAAATTGTGCCGTTTTTTTGGGGAAATATTTCTAAAGTCAGATATTTTACTGCTTATCCGCTTTTTCGCCCCTTAGACCCGGTTATTTACCTAAAATCCCGGCAAGTGTAACAAGCAATCGTAAAAAAGCCTGATTCTGCCAGCATCTTCTTGTAGAAAGCGCTTGCTTTTTTCCCTTAACCCATGTTATACTTTAGCAGCAGTATAACAATGCTAGAGGGAGACGCAACATGCCTTATACCACAATCCATACGAAGCCAAATGGCAAGAAATATCTGTATTCAGTGGAAGGGTTTTGGGATCCGGAAAAGAAGCAAAGCCGTAATAAACAGGTATGCCTTGGACGTATAGACGAAGACACTGGCGAACTCATCCCTTCAAAACAGAAGGGACGTGCGGCGAAGCGCGCCGCTAAGGCGCCCGAAGTCACAGCGACGTGCCGTGTTATCGGGCCATATCTTATCCTCAAAAAAACCGCCGACGCTATTGGCCTGGGCAAGGTTTTAAAGCGCTGTTTCCCGGGCAGGCACGAGCATATCCTGAGCCTCGCGTTCTTTCT
>JAITQC010000210.1 GCA_031289115.1 Planctomycetota bacterium | reverse complement strand
GCCCGGGAGGCTCTCGAAGCCGCCGCCGCCGGCTTAGTCCCGGCTCTAGTCTCCAGTGGCGACCCCGGGGTTTACGGGATGGCTGGGCTGGTCCTGGGTCTCGCTCCGGATTATCCTGGGGTGGAGGTAGAAGTGGTGGCTGGAGTCACCGCCGCCCTGTCTGGGGCGGCGCGTCTAGGGTCTCCCCTCGCTAACGACTTCGCCGTGCTTTCCCTTAGTGACCTCCTTACTCCTAGGGAGCAGATTGAGGCGCGCCTACGTGCGCTAGCCGCCACTGACCTGGTCCTTTGCCTCTATAACCCAGGTAGCCACCGCCGAAGACATGCCCTGTCCTGGGCGGTAGACATAATACTTTGCCACCGTCCTCCCGACACTCCCTGCGGTTGGACCCGCCAGACCGGCCGGGCGGGAGAGGCGTGGGGCACGCTTGACCTGGCGGGACTTCGGGATTTCCCAGCCGACATGGGAGTGACCCTGTTTGTCGGATCCCGCGCCACCCGGCTAGTGGCGGGACGCCTGGTTACCCGCCGGGGCTACCGGGAGGAGCCATGCGGGTAGTCCTCTTCGCCGGCACCCGCGAGGGCCGGGAAATTAGCCAGCATCTGGCGTCACTTGGGGCGAATGCCCTTATTTCGGTCGCCACTCCCGAGGGCCAGGCGGCTCTAGGTGAAATCCCCCTGCCAGTGCGGGTTGGCCGCCTGGACCAGGCGGGAATCCTGGAACTGCTGGATAGTTTTCAGCCTGACCTGGTGGTTGACGCCACCCACCCCTACGCTGTCCAGGCTAGCTTAAACATCGCCGCCGCCGCCCGGGAGGCGGGGCTGGAAGTGATCCGGCCCGGCCGGGCGGAAACCCCACCAGGCGAGGCAAACCTGGTAGACACCCTGGAAGAGGCGGCCGCCGCCGTGGGGGAGCGGGGTAACGTCCTTTTGGCAATTGGTAGCCAGGGCCTTGGCGCCTTTCGCTCCTGCCGGGATTTTCCCCAGCGCTTTTATCCCCGTCTCTTGCCAACCGCCTCTGCCCTGACCGCCGCCCAGGAACTTGGTTTTCCCTTCGCCAATATTGTCGCCATGCAAGGACCCTTTAGCCAAGCGCTAAACCACGCCTTGATGCGGCAGTTAGCCATCCAGGAACTGGTTACCAAGGACGGGGGGGAGGAGGGAGGGACGCCAGCTAAGCTGGCGGCGGCCAGGGAACTAGGGGTGCGCGCCATATTGATTCGCCGCCCCCCGGGCTCGGGGGGGATAACCCTGGCGGAGGTGAAAAACCGTCTGGCTAAGACGGGGGAGGAAAAGCTGTGGAAGTGATTCTGGTAGGCATGGGCCCAGGCGCCCCGGACGGGATAACCCTCGCCGCTCGCCAGGCTGTCCTGGCGGCCGGGGTGGTGGTGGGAGGGGAAGGGGTGCTTTTAACCCTACCCCCGGAATACAGCGGGGAAAGGCTGTCCCTGGCCCACCCGGAAGACATCGCCCGGGCGATTCGGGAACACCCGGAGTGGGAACGGGTGGTGGTGGCGCTAAGGGGGGACCTGGGTTTTTACAGCGGGGCCAAACAGATTCTGGAGTTACTGCCGGAAATGAAGCTTGGTTTAATACCAGGGGTTTCGTCCCTGGCGGTCTTCGCCGCCCGGCTAGGCCGGCCCTGGCAGGATTTCCACCTGGTGAGCGGGCACGGAGTAGACTGCCCGGTTCTAACCGAGGTGCTTAACCACCCCCGGGTTCTTTTTACTAGTGGCGGCGCTTTTTCCCCTACTGACATTGTTAACCAACTCCTCGAGAGTGGCCTTGGCGAAGCCTGGGTAACGGTGGGGGAAAACCTGACTTTACCGAAAGAACGTTTGCGCCAGGGAAAAGCCGCTTCCCTGGCGGGAGAGGTTTTTTCTCCCTTCTCCCTCACCCTGGTGGAGTCCCCTCCGGTGTTTAAGCGCCTTAGCCAGGTGGCTGGCATTCCTGACCTGGAGTTTGTCCGGGGGGAGGCGCCGCTAAGCAAACGCGAGACCCGGGCGCTGGCTCTATCTCTCCTGGCGCCAAGTCCTGGGGGAGTTTTTTACGATATCGGGGCTGGTAGCGGGTCAGTGGCGGTGGAGTTGGCCCTGGCGGCCCGGCGGGGCAGGGTTTACGCGGTGGAGGAGCGTCCCGAAGCGCTAGCTCTCATCCAGGCTAACCGTGAGCGTTTCGGGGTTTACAACCTGTTTGTGCAAGCCGGCCGGGCTCCGGCCGCTCTGGCTGGGCTGCCACCGCCGGAAGGAGTTTTTGTTGGCGGTAGCCAGGGGGAACTCACCCCTATTGTCGCCGCTGTGCTCCAGGCTAACCCAAACGCCCGGCTAGTGGTGGCGGCAGTCACCCTGGAGACCCTGGCAGAAGCGAACCAAGTCATGCGCCAGCTTGGAGTGGCGGAAGTGTCTACTACATCCCTCACGGTGGCTAGGACTAGCGACCGGGCGGGACGGGCGATGTTTACTGGCCTTAATCCGGTTTTCCTGGTGAGCGGAGGTGGCGATGCCTAAGAAAAAGCCAAACTTTTGCCTGCCTCGCTTCCTGGTGGCTGCCTCTGGGAGTGGGATTGGCAAGACTAGCCTGACCCTTGGCCTGCTCCAGGCCTTGACTAACCGGGGGCTGGGGGTAGCTGCCTTTAAGGCGGGTCCGGATTATATTGACCCCCTGTTTCACCAGGCAGTTCTAGGCATCCCTAGCCGTAACCTTGACCTTTTCCTCTCCCCCCCCGCCGCGGTGAAAACCGCCCTCGCCCGGGGGTGTGAGGGCCAGGACATCGCGGTTATCGAAGGAGTAATGGGGTTTTATGACGGAATTGGCGGAGGAGAGGCGGCCAGTACCTACCAACTAGCCCGGCTTACCCGCACGCCAGTGGTTCTTCTTCTGGACGCCAGGGGGAGTTGTTTGTCCCTCGCCGCTACCCTCCAGGGCTTTCGGGATTTTCGGCCTGACAACGGCATCGCCGGGGTGGTGCTTAACCGGGCAAGTCCTCGGCAGGAGGAAAAACTGCCCCCCATCCTGTGGCGGGAAACCGGGATCACCGTCTTTGGCGCCCTTCCTGACCTCCCGGAGGCCCGGCTGGAAAGCCGGCACCTCGGGCTTGTCACCCCGGCGGAAGTGCCGGAAAGACAGGAGAAAATGCAACTCCTGGCTAGCCTGGTAACCAAACACCTTGACCTGGTGGATTTTTTAGCCGTGGCGGCGGGAGCGGACGACCTGGTGGTGCCTAAGGAACCAAGTTACCCCGTCCTGCCCTCCCGCCCGCGGCTGGGGGTAGCCCTGGACGCCGCCTTCGCCTTCTACTACCAGGACAACCTGGACCTTCTCCGCCACTTTGGCGCCGAGCTGGTTTTCTTTAGTCCCCTTGCTGACCCAACCCTTCCGCCTGACCTGGCTGGACTTTACTTTGGTGGGGGTTACCCAGAGCTCCACGCCCGGGAGTTGGCGGAAAACGTTAGCCTTCGGGAGGAAATCCGCTCCCGGGTGAAAGAGGGTATGCCGGTTTTAGCCGAGTGCGGAGGTTTTCTTTACCTCCAGACTGGCCTTGGCGACCCAGAGGGTCAGGTTCACCCCATGCTAGGCGTTCTCCCCGGGGTTTCCCAGCCGGGGGATAAACCAGGGTTGTTTGGTTACCTCAGTCTCACTGCTAAAAAAGACAACCTCCTTTGCCGCAAGGGCGGGGTTTTACGGGGACACAGCTTCCATTACTGGCAGACCAGCCATCCCGGCTCTGACTGGCGCTTTACCCGGGCGGATGGGAGCCAAACGGGGGAGGCGGGCTGGGCCACTCCTAGCCTGTTCGCCAGTTTTACCCATATCCATTTCGCCAGTAATCCCACCGCGGCTCAGCGCCTGGTCGCCGCCGCCGCCGCCTGGCGAACCTGAGTGTTTCGGCTAACCTCCGTTGACTCAGCCGCCTCCCCCGGGTCCTGGTTTTAGGCTGGATATTTCTTGACTACAAAAAAAATGTTCCTTATCATACAAAGGGTTAACTAGCCAAATAATTTTAAGGTCTCCACGCTTTTCCTCGATTCGCCATCTTTTTCCTTAAACCTACTGGGCCGTTACGCACTGGATATAAAAGGCGGGATTTTCCCTTTTCGGTCAGTCTACCTTTGCCTGATTTTTGCTCTACCGTTGCCTGTTTTTTGCCTTTGGCTACTGGCGGGGCATTGTCCAGGTCGCTTCGGGTTTTACGCCAGAGGAAAACGAAACAGCCAGGTCTACCACCACCCTTCCTAGTCCCTTAAACCCGGTTGGGGGGGCGCCACCCTGTTTTCACGACGCATTGTCACTTCCGTCCCGGTCGATGCCGGGATGAGAAGTTGGTGTTTTCTGAAGGGATGTTTTTACCAGGAGGAAAAGATGTTGAAAAAATGTTTGTCACTTATGGTGCTGGCGCTGGTCTTGACCGCCATCGGCGTGAGCCAGGCCGGGGAAAAGGTGTTTATCGGCATGGCTATCCACTCCACCGACAACGAGTACTGGAACCAGGAAGCGGAAGGCGGCAAGCTTTTCGCTAGCACTCTACCTCCCGGCTCGGCTGAGACCCAGGTCCTGACCTGCGACGGCGATGACGAGAAACAGCTTAACGGCATCAAGGCCTTTATCGCCAGCCACGGACAAAACTCCATCATCTATGTCGACCCCTCCAACGCTCCCAACACCGCCGCCATAGCGGAAATTTGCGAAGACGCCAAGGTTTACTGGACCAGTGTCTGGCACCTGGCCGAAGGGTTGAACCCGAAGAACTACCAGTATTATGTCATGCACCAGTCGGTGGACGGGGTGAAACAGGGTTATGACATTGCGGTCAAAATGTTCAAACTCTTCAAGACCCCCGGCAAGGGAAAGATCGTGGGCCTGCAGGGACAACTCGGCAACGACTCGGCGGTTGAACGTTACGCCGGGTTACAGCAGGCGTTAAAGGAATATCCTGATGTAGAGTTTCTGGATCTCCAGGTTTGTGACTGGAACCCCCAGCGCGCCCTAAACACCACCGAAACTTGGCTGGCCAAATACACCGACCTCGACGGTATCTGGAGCGCCAACGATGACATGGCGCTTGGCGCCATCCAGGCCTTGAAAGCCAAGGGTCTGAACGGTAAAATCAAGGTGGTGGGAGTTGACGGCGTCTCCGCCGCCATCGACGCCATCGACGCTGGCGACATGGTGTGCACCGTCGCCAACAACGGCTTCCTGCAGGGTGGCTACGGCGCCGCCTACGCCTATTACGCCTGGGCTGGCAAGATCACCCCTTCCAAGCTTCCTGACCGGCAGCGCGCCTTCTACACCGAAGGCTATCTGGTCGAGAAGGCGAACCTGGCCAAGTACCGCCAGGAATTTATGAACAGCGTTCCCACCTACGACTTCACCAATCTCGAGTTCCCGGTGGTGCGTCCCATTTTGATAAAGGATTAGCGATTTATTTTTCCCTATATCCCCGGCGCGTTTTCCCGCGCCGGGGATATGTTTTTCCGGTGAAGTGGCCGCTTTCTGCTTTGCTTATCCCCGGCTCTTTGGCCTTACTCCAGGGCGCTGGGTATCCCTCTTTCTTTCGCTTTCTCTTTCTTGGCGCCGCGGTATAATGACGCTACGCCTAAACCTCCGCCGTTAATTTTACCCTGACCCGGTTTTCGGCTGGGTAGTGGCGGGAACCCTTAAGGATTGCTAGCCATGGCAAACAGTGCCAGTCTCCCCGGGAGGGGTGACCTAACAATAGCTGAAGAATTCGCGCAAAAGATCGCTGACGAGCGACGGCATAACCAGTTGATGCAGATGGTGCCGGGAATTATCCTGGCCTCCTTCGCCGTCTTGGCGTCGCTGTTTGTGGGCGGTTTTTTCACCGTGACCAACGCTATCAACATCCTTAACCAAATCAGTATCCCCCTGATACTCGCCACTGGCATCACCAACGTGATTATCATTGGCGGCATCGACCTTTCGATCGAGGGGGTGATGGGTTTCTGCGCCTCCATTGTCACCCTCTTGGTGCTAAACAAAAAGAACTCCATGGACCTCGGGGTTTTAGGCATGGCCCTCACCGTCGCCGCCGGGACCTTTATCGGCTTTGTCACCGGCGTCCTCCATGTGAAAATGCGCATACCCTCCTTCATGGTCTCCTTCGGGATGGGGAGCGTCATCACCGGTTTTGGCATCATGTCCTACGGAGGAAAGCCCGCCACAGTCGAATACGCCCTTTTCCCCGCCATTAGCCAAGGTTCGATCCTGGGGATCCCCTATCTCTCCTTCATGGCGCTGGGTATTTTTCTCGTCGGCTGCTTTATCCAGAAATACACCGCTTTCGCCCGCGCCATCTACGCCATTGGCGACAACGAGGGGGTTTTACGTTCCACCGGCGTCAATGTCGACTGGGTCAAGATCAAGGCTTTCGCCTGGTGCGCCTGCTGCGCTTCGCTGGCGGGCCTGTTTGGCGCTATCCGCCTTAACCGGGGGGAGGTGATTATTGGCCAGGGCAACCTCTTCACCACCATTACCGCCCTGGTGGTCGGCGGCGCCTCCCTGGCGGGTGGCAAGGGTGGCATGCTTGAGTCCCTGGTCGGGGTGGTCATCGTGGTGATTATCCAGAATTGCATGATTCTGCTAGGCATAAACCCCTATATCCAGGAGGCGGTCAAGGGAGTGATTATCATTTTGGCGGTGGCGCTTTCGGTTACCCGGGGCAAAAAGGATTTTGTCAAATGAGCCAGAGCGAACCGGAAAAACCAGTGTTGTTTAGCGCCGAGCGCCTCAGCCGCTACTACGGGGATTTTGGCGCCCTCCGGGAAGTGGACCTGACGGTCAAGGAGGGGGAAATCGTCGGCCTTATCGGCGAAAACGGGGCGGGCAAGTCGACACTCCTCAAGATGATCGCCGGGGTGGAACAGCCGACTGCCGGCCAGATGTTTATGCAAGGCCGGCCCTACAGTTGCCGCACTCCCCTGGACGCCAACGTCCAGGGCGTGGGGATGGTTTTCCAGGAGCAGGCGCTTATCCGTAACCTCACGGTGGCGCAAAACATCTTCCTCGGCCGCGAAGACCACTTCCGCCGCCACGGAGTAATAAGTTGGCAGCGCATGAACGCCGCCGCCGCCCGTGCTTTGGCGGCGATTGGGATGGGAAGCATCCCGCCAGAAAAAAAGATCTGGGACCTCAACTTCGCCTCCCGGCAGATGGTGGAAATCGCCAAGGTTTTTGATATTGTCAGCACCGCCAACCCGGGCGAAAGTTCCCTGATTCTCCTGGACGAGCCTACCTCGGTCCTGAACGAGGCGGAGTGCCAGCTCCTCTTCCAGGAGACCCGGCGCCTCCGCGACGAAGGGCACGCCATAATTTTTGTCTCCCACCGCCTTAACGAGGTGTTGGCCCTTACTGACCGCATCTATGTCTTCAAGGACGGCACCGGGGCGGGCGAGGTTAAGACACAGGAGGCTGACGCCCAGATCCTCTACCGCATGATGGTGGGTCACGCCACCACGGGCCAGTACTACAAGACTGAACGCCAGAACCTACGGGAACCGGAAGTGGCTCTCCGGGTGCGGGACATCTCGCTAAAGGGGATTTTCCGGGAGGTGACTTTTGACCTCCACCAGGGCGAGGTGCTTGGCCTCTGTGGCGTGGAAGGCTCGGGAAACGAGGCGGTCTGCTCGGTTATTTGCGGCGACGCCAGTCCAAGTTCCGGGACCCTCGAGGTGGCTGGAACCACTTTCACCAGTTTCGCCAACCCGGCTGAAGCTCTTCGCTACGGCATTCTTTCCATCCCCAAGGAAAGGCGGGAGGAGGGAGTAATCGGCATCCTCTCCATCGCGGAAAACATGATCATGTCCAACCTCAAAGCCGCCTGCTCGGCTGGCGTCCTTTCCAACCGCCGGGTTAGCCAGATCGCCCGGGAGTGGGTGGGGAAGCTACGGATTAAATGCGGCCAAGTGAGCGACCGGATCATGCGCCTCTCCGGCGGTAACGCCCAGAAAGTGGTGTTTGCCCGCGCCATGATTAGTAAGGCCCGCATCCTGGTCCTGAATCATCCCACCCGTGGCGTCGATGTTGGTTCCAAAGAGGAGATCTACACCCTTATCCGCGACATGACTAACCTTGGGGTGGCGGTCATAATCCTTGGCGACACCCTGGACGAGTACATTGGTCTTTCCAGCCGTCTACTAGTCATGAAGGACGGCCAGGCTATCCGCTCTTTTGACTGCCCCCCTGACGCCAAGCCGGAGCAGGTGGAAATAATCAAATACATGATGTAGTCTTGTTCCGGGGGAAACCCCGACTGTTTAGCGGGAGATGGTTGATGCCAGCCCTAGCCAGAGTTTTCCGTGACCACCTGTCCAGCCTGATGCCGCTCCTCTGCCTGGCACTGGTGCTGGGGGTTTTCACCAGCATGAACGCCAATTTCCTTGGCGTCTACAACATCACCAGTATCCTCACTGACACCGCTCCCCTTCTTTTGGTCGCCGGGTCACTGACTTTTGTCCTTCTCCTCGGTTGCATCGACCTTTCCACCGGCTCCATCATATCCTGCTCCTGCGTCATCGCCGGACTTTACATCAGTGAAACCGGTTCCCCCGTCATGCTTGTTCTCATGGCCCTGATGGGGGTGCTGGCGGGACTTTTAAACGGCCTGGTTTACACCCTGCTCCGGGTCCCGACTTTTGTCGCCACCCTTTGCACCTCCGCTGTCTGGCAGTGCGCGGCGCTGTTGATTTCCGATGGAAAACCAAAGGGTATCCCGATCAAGCAATGGAGCGTCATCAACTGGTCGAAATTCACCCTTTTCGATCTTTTCCCCATAACCTTCCTGGTGGCGCTGGGGTTTCTCGCCATCCTCTTCTTTATCCAGAACCGCACCCGGGTGGGTAAATCGATATACGCGGTGGGCGCCAATGAAAAAGCGTCCCGCATGATGGGTGTCGCCACCACCTGGACTAAACTGGCCGCCTTCACCCTGGCCGGGGTGGGTTCCGCCCTGGCGGGGGTCTTTTACGCCATAAAACTCCGTAGTAGCCTCCCCCAGGTGGGGACGCCCCTGACCCTGATGGCTATCGCGGCGGTGGTGCTGGGGGGGACCACCCTCACCGGTGGTATTGGCGGAGTGCTCCGGACCCTGGTGGGAGTGTTGTTGGTGATCGCTATCCAAAATGGACTGAACCTGGTGGGAGTGGACGCCTTCTGGCAGCAGATCTGTTTTGGCACCCTGGTGATTGTGGCGATAATCCTTAACGCTGATAAGAGCGGCCGGGACATTATCATAAAGTAGGCGAAAGGAGCAGGACGGTGGACAGTGCCTTGGAACAGGAACTGCAGATTTTCGCCGAGAATATACGCCTGGCATCCCTACGCGCCGTGGCGGCGGCGGGGGGAGGGCACCTGGGGGGGATTTTCTCCATGGCCGAGGCCCTGGCGGTGCTTTACGGTGATGTCATGCGGGTAAACCCGAGAAACCCCGCCGCTCCCGAACGGGACAAGCTGGTGCTTTCCAAAGGGCACTGTGGTCCTGGTCTCTTCGCCGCCCTTGCCCTCAAAGGCTTTTTCCCGCTGGAAGACCTGCTGACGCTTAACCAGAACGGCACCCTTTTTCCCAGCCACTGCGACCGCCAGAAAACCCCGGGAGTAGACATGACCACCGGGTCCCTGGGCCAGGGCGCCTCCTCCGCCGCCGGTATCGCCCTGGCGGACCAACTGGCCAGGCGCGCCTACCGGACTTTTCTCATCCTCGGCGACGGGGAACTTGACGAGGGCCAGGTTTGGGAGATGGCGCTTTTCGCCCGGCAGAGGAAGCTTAGAAACCTGGTGGCGCTAGTGGACCTGAACGGCCAGCAGCTGGACGGCGACACCCGGGATATTTGCGCCGGGGTGGCGAACGCCGGGGCGATGTTTGCCTCTTTTGGCTGGAATATGCTGGCGGTTGACGGCCACAGTGTCAGGGAAATCCACGCCGCTCTCCAACCCGCCGCCGGGGTGCCAATGCAACCCACCGCCATCATCCTTAAGACTATCAAGGGCAGGGGATGGAGCCGGCTGGAGGGTAAGCCGAAGGTCCACCATAGCGTGGTGGACGAGGCACAGCTGCGGGAAGCGGAGGCGGAGATTACTAGGCGTATCGCCAGTCTGCAAGCGGCAGTTTAAAGCGTTTCACCCGGGCGGACGGGAAAGCGTAGCGTCGCCCAGAACGGGTTAGGAATTCAACCCGGAGAAAGGCCATCATGCCGATTATTGACGGCGCGCTAGAAATGCGGCAGGTTTTTTATCAAAGCGTTGGCCGTTTGGCCGCCCAGGACGAGCGGGTGGTGGTCCTGGACGCTGACCTCTCCTCTTCCAGCGGCGCCAACGCCTTCGCCGCCAACTATCCCGACCGCTTCTTTAACTGCGGCATCCAGGAAGCCAACATGGTGGGGGTGGCGGCTGGCCTCTCAGCCGGCGGCTTTATCCCCTTTGTCCACTCCTTCGCCGCCTTTATCAGCCGGCGCGCCCTGGACCAGGTGTTTGTCTCCTGCGCTTACGCCGGACTGGACGTACGGCTGGTGGGTAGCGACCCGGGCCTCGCCGGCCACGCCAACGGCGGCACCCATATGGCCCTGGAAGATGTGGCGCTCATGCGTTCCATCCCCGGGGTGGTTATTGTCGATTTTTCCGACCCTGGCATGATCGATCCGGTTCTGGACGCGAGTATGCGCCAGCCGGGTGTCTACTACTTCCGCCTTTTCCGTAAGACCCGGGAGAACCTTTACCCCCAGGGGACTGAGTTTGAACTGGGAACCGCCTACATCGCCAAGGACTACGGTAACGACGCCACCATCATAAGCGCTGGGTTCATTGGCATGCGCGAAGCCCTTAAAGCCGCCGATCTACTCCGGCGCGATGGTGTCGCCGTCCGGGTGCTTGACATGTTCACCATCGCCCCCCTGGACGCTGGGGCGGTCCTGGCGGCGGCGGCCCAGACCCGGGCGATTGTCACCCTGGACAACCATTCCATCACCGGCGGGCTTGGCTCGGCGGTGGCGGAAATTCTCGCCGGGAGAACCGCCACGCCGTTTCGCCGCCTCGGCGCCACTGGTTTTGGCGAGGTGGGGACACTGGACTACGTTTTGGAAAAGTTCGGCCTGAACGCGGCGGCGGTGGCGGCGACAGTCCGGGGTTTGTTGGGTGTCTGACCCTATAACCGGCTTTTTTGTACTTTCTCTTCATGGAGAACCTCTATGGACAAAGCGGCTATTCTTGGCATGGTAGACCACACCCAGTTGAAAGCCTTCGCGACATGGCGGGACATCAAGAAACTTTGCGACGAGGCGAAGGCGTATAAGACCGCCAGCGTCTGCGTCCCGCCTTATTACATTAAGCGTATCCGCGAGAACTATCCGGAACTGGTTATCTGCACCGTGGTCGGCTTCCCCCTGGGGTACAGTAGTAGCGCGGGAAAACTGGCGGAAGTTCGCCAGGCCCTGGCCGACGGGGTGGACGAGGTGGACATGGTGGTGAATGTCGCGGCGGTGAAAAACCATGACTACGACTATGTCCTGGGCGAGATCAAAGCTATCCGGAACATCTTGCCGGACAAGATACTGAAGGTGATAATTGAGACCTGCTACCTTGACCATGAGGAGAAGAAGCGCCTGTGCGACCTGGTGAGCGAGGCGAAGGCCGACTACATCAAGACCTCCACTGGTTTTGGCACCGAGGGAGCAACCCTGGATGACATCGAGCTCTTCCGCACCTACCTCCAACCCGGGATCAAGATCAAGGCGGCTGGTGGCATACGTACGGTAGAACAGATGGAGAAATTTATCGAGGCGGGTTGCGACCGCCTGGGAACCAGTTCAGCGGTTAGCCTGCTGACTGACGGTTCGGCGGGGACCTATTGATTGCCGTAAAGATGTCTCGAAACAGAATTGGCTGACACACTGGGCTGGCCCAGCGTGTCAGCCTTTTTTTCCCGGCGGGGAATAAGTGGCCGCGACGGGCGAAAAAAACGTTTAACCCTCCGCTGGGAAAAAAACCGGGACGCTTTGTCGCTAGGGCAGAGTTACCGGGTGTATTTGCCAAACCCCTGGCGAAGTGGACTGGTCTACGGCAATATTTCTTGGTGCCAAGGTAGCTGGCTGAAAGTGGCTTAAAGTGGCTTAAACCGGGGGATTTGCGGCTGTTTAGCTGCTACGGCCGGGTAACCCTTTGGCTCACTTTCCCCGCCTGAAGCGCCTACCACCGACCCGGGTTTTTCCTACATTCGTTTCTTTCCGGAACCGGCGGGGCCGGTTTTTTCCGCCATGTTTGAGGTTGACACCTTTCACGGGAGGGGAATTACCGGTAAAATGGGAGGAACGAGGGAAAGCGCGGTAGCCTCCCCTCTTTTAACCACCGGCGGGACATCTTTCACCCGCTCCCAGGCTGATCCAGACCCACCAAAAATGGGCTGGTCCAAGAAAGCAGGGAATCGCCATGCCAAAGACCCAGTTTCCCCGGAAATTTACCCTGAAGCCATTCGACCTTGACGCCGCCCACCGCTGCCAGGAACACTGGGACAGCCGGGGTAAGCCGCCGGGCAGCCTTGGCCAACTGGAAGAGGCGCTGGTGCAGATAGCCGGAATCACCGGGGAGGCGGGAGGCGCCCTGAAACCCTGTCGTCTTCTGGTGTTTTGCGCCGACAACGGCGTTGCCCGGCGGGGGGTGAGCGTGGTGGGAGGCGAAGTGACTGCCGCCCTGGGGCGTTCCCTAGCTAACGGCCGACTGGCGGTGTGCCAGATGGCGACGGTGGCCGGGGTGGAGGTGACGCCGGTGGACATGGGGGTGGACTGGGAGAGGCCGCCCGCTGGTTTTATCCCGCTTAGCCTGGGTCGGGGAACGGCCGACCTTTCCCAAGGTCCCGCCATGACGCCAGAACACGCCCTTCAGGGTATTGACCAAGGCGTGAGTGTGACGAAGGCGGCGGTGGAACAGGGAGCGCGCCTTCTCTTGGCCGGGGAAGTGGGGATTGGCAACACCACTAGCGCCGCCGCCATGACGGCGGTTCTCCTTGGGCTGGAAGTGGAGACTATAACTGGCCAGGGAGCCGGTCTGCCGCCGGAGCGCATACCTGACAAGGTGGAAATTATTAAACAGGCTATCCGGGTCAACCATCCCGACCCGTCAAATCCCCTGGACGTCCTGGCTAAAATCGGTGGTTTTGACCTGGCTGGCCTCACCGGGATGTTTATCGCCTGCGCCGAACTTGGAGTGCCGGTGGTGCTGGACGGGCTTATTTCCACTGTGGCCGCCCTTACTGCTGAACGCCTCTGTCCCGGAGCGCGGCAGGCCATGCTCGCCAGCCACCTCTCGACTGAACCCGCCGCCCGGCTGGTTCTTTGGGAGCTTGGTCTAGAGCCGGTTGTCCAGGCGAGACTCCGGCTGGGGGAGGGGAGCGGGGCGGTGACCCTGGTGCCTCTCCTTGATATGGCCCGCCAGGCATATCACGGGATGGACGCTTACACCGACCTAGTGCCCTGAGGCAGGATGTTTTTTACCAAGCGGCTACCCGACTCTACGCCAGGCGTCAGCAGCCAGAGGATTGGTCCAGCCGGGTTTAGGTCGGGGGAGGGGGATGATGCTTGGGTTGGTGTACGGGGGGAGTGGCAGTGGTAAAAGCGCTTGGGCCGAGGAGCGCCTGCTGGACTTGTCCCGCTCCGGCTCCCGGGTCTACCTCGCCACCATGCGTCCGGAGGGGGGGGAGGAGCGGATTCTTCGCCACCGCCGACGCCGCCAGGACCGGGGTTTCGCCACTCTGGAGTGTTATGGAACCCTGATTGGCCTTGCTCCCCCTCCGGGGACATCGCTTCTTCTTGAATGCGCCGGCAACCTTCTAGCCAACCTCATGTTTGACTCCCCTGGCCAGGGTGAGGCGGCGGAACTGGCCTGGCAGGGGATCACTGGCCTGGGGGAACGGGTTGACAACCTGCTGGTGGTTAGTAACGATATTTTCGCCGATGGCGGGGAAGTAACGCCAGCGGTGCGGGATTACCAGGTCGCCCTGGCCTGGCTTAACCGTCGGCTGGCCCAGGCGGCGGCGGAAGTGGTGGAGGTGGTGGCTGGCTACCCTGTCTATTTCCGGCGAGCC
>JAITQC010000185.1 GCA_031289115.1 Planctomycetota bacterium | reverse complement strand
AACGCGCCTTGTGCCATATAGGTCTTGGGCCAGGTCAATGTCTTGTCGTCAAGCATGGGCTTAAGAATGATCAACTTCTTTTTGAGACGGAAACATTCTCTGGCTTGAATCAGTGAGCCGCTTTGGTTAGACGCCTCGGCAATGATGGTGGCGTCGCTAAGAGCGGCCATTATCCGGTTCCGCTCAGGAAAGAAAAGGCGGTTCTTCTGGTAGTCTTGCCGGGAATACCTAAAGAACGGCACATGGGAAAGTAGAAGATGCTCGCTAGCGATCTTTTCCTGCAAGGCCCGGTTTTCTCGCGGGTAATAGGCGTTGATGGGGGTTCCAATAACGCCGATGGTTTTCCCTTTGCAGCGGATGGCCTCGCTATGCGCCGCCGCGTCTATGCCTGCCGCCAAGCCGGAAACGATGGTATAGCCAAGTTGGCTAAGCCCGGAGGCTAGCATTTGAGCCGACTTAATCCCGCGTGGCGAAGCCTTGCGGGCTCCGACAATGGAAACGGACGGCGAACCAAGCAAGCTGATGTCGCCTCTGAAATAGAGCAAGGGCAATTCCAGAGGCAGTAGCCTATCCGGGTAATCGGCGGTTTCCCGGAATAGCACATTATAGCGGTAGCAGCCAATTTGTTCCAAGTAGGATTGAACCGCCTCTTTCGTCTCGTCCTTGATCTGCTGGAAGAAGAAGGAAGGAAGCCGGTTCTGGAGTTCTTTCGCTAAGTCCTTGAGGCGTACGCCTCGCGTTTCTGCCCACAGGGATTCATAACAAAGAATCTCCCGCCTGGGGGCTAGCGGGGCGAGGTTGAAATTGGCTTCTTCGGCAGCGTAACTTATGGCAAGACTCCCGCTTTTTGCTTTATTTAACGTATGTTACTAGAAATTCCTTTGCCTCGCAACCCTCGCTTAGCCCACCCTTCGCTCAGGCTATCGGAAGGGCAGGTGCATCTTGCTTCCCTGATGCCAAAACAACGCGGATTTATGACATGGCAAGCCAAGTGGAACCGTGTTTTACTCCCCAAGCAAGCCAATCTCCGCCTGGGGTCAAGGTTGTGCTGCGCTTACCCAAGCGCGTACTCCACATGGTGGCATTGCGGTAAAACGGCGATAGCTTAGGGATTGAAACCTTTTTTCAGAACTGTGTCTTTCGGCAGGAGTTCAACAGGGTGGAAAACTACTGCGTCGGCTAATCTTATTCTTATTCGCCATCACCGCTTTCGTCAGCGTCCCTCAGTTCCTCTGCCTCTGCCAGATCACGCAATTCCCGCAGCTTGTTTTCAAGTAATGCCTTTTGTGGCAGGTGCGTCTGATATTCAGCTATTAGCGCCGGGGACATACTGCGGCTAAGAGCGTATTCCACCACCTCAGTGTCTTTTTGGGAACACAGTATTAGCCCGACGCTGGGATTCTCGTTTGACTTACGGACATCGCGGTCAAGAGCTTCCAAGTAAAATTCAAGCTGTCCGAGGTGTTCCGGCTTAAACCGCCCGATTTTAAGTTCGATAGCGACTAGGCAGGAAAGCACACGATTGTAAAACAGTAAGTCCAATTTGAAGTCCGTGTTGCCGACCTGAACCTTGTATTCATCGCCTAAAAATGAGAAGTCCTTTCCAAATTCAAGGATAAAGTCGCGCAGGTTGGCGATGATCGCTTTGCGCATCTCCTTTTCCTTGTGGCGTTCGGGAATATCAAGGAACTCCAAGACATAGCTGTCCCGTAACGCCGTAAGCCCATTATCCCGCTTAGCGAAAGGTTGATTTTCCGTATTAGATATGAGCGTCTGCTCGAAAAGGGAGCTGTCAATCTGTCGCGCAAGTTCGCGCTTCGAGTATTTGTTCTTTCTGCTAAGAAGCAGGTAAAACTCCCGTTCTTCGTCTGTTTTAGCCGCCATCATAATCAGCAGATTATTTGTCCAACTGATTTCTCTCACCAGTGGTGAGAGTTTTTCATTACCGCGATAAGTCGCATAAAACTGCTTCATGCGCCAGATGTTTTGCGGCGAAAATCCTTTGCTACCTGCATACTGCGCCTGAAGGTAATCGGCAAAACCAGTAACGACGGCTTTTCCCCACCCCGACGTTTCCGTTTTCTCGCTAATGTAGCGTCCGATTTCCCAATACAAAGAGATAAGTTCGCGGTTGACGGCGCGGAAAGCGTTTTCGCGAGAACGCTTGATAATCGTGGCAACTTCCGCAAAGGATTCGGAATTACCTGGAACTTTGCCTTTGTCTTTAGATTTCATAGCCAATCGCCCCAAAACGCTTCTTTATTTTGTCCTCTAACTTACGCGAAGTCGCCCACAACTCCGGCGTCTCGCCTGTCAACCGCGCCTTCTTTTCCTCGAATGGCTCGTCGTCGGCTTGCTTTTCAATCCTAACCTAACCCCCCGGCGTGAGGACAAAGTCCTGCTTGGCGATTTCAGCGGTAGTGGCGGCAGCGTAGTAGCCCATAACGTTCTCAGGCGTTTCGTCAGCGAACGCTTTAAACGTGGCGGCAATCCTGGCGATGTCCTGGGTTGAGAGGCTAGAAAGAAGTTGCTAAACCAGGAACGCCCGGCGGGGGGGTAAACCGACACGTATCGCCCGGGGGGACTCTCTTGCTCCGCTGAGGTTGGCGGGACGCCGCGTTAGCGGAAGCGGAGCGGGGAATTACGCCAGGTAGGCAATTACCAAAGGCTCAGGGAGCCTGAGACCGGCGCCACCCAAGAGAGACGACCGCTCAACTTGTAACTTGAGTCTACGAATTTTGAAAAACAGCGGACTTTGTTTCGCCGACGTAGAAAACATAATAGGACGAAAATTACGCTAAGGTAGGGTCGTAAAAACAACTGGTCCGCCTAGTCGTTAAGACTGGCGGCAAGCTGCTGTACTTCCTCAAGAGGTAGACTGGTGACTTCGGCGATAACCTCAAACGGTATTTTTTCGCGCAGTGCGTTGCGTGCGACTTCCAGGCGTACTTCCTGCCGTCCTATCCTGCGTGCGCCGTATATTGAAGAGTTATAATCCATGCGCCATTTTTGGCGGGATTCAGAACGCATGCGGGCGGCTTCTTCGGCGCTCAATTTTTTGTAGACGCCCTGGGTTTCGGTCTTAGCCGGACTAGTTTTATCTAACATGTTAAACGTCTCCTCTTTCTTGGTGGCGAAAAAGCGAAGCCAGTCGGCAAGTTTTGCCTTATCTTTCTTCCGTGCCTTAGGTCTTTCTATAATAGCGATCGGTAGGGAGTCAGGAAAATGAATGGCGTTTTTTTCGCCAGCCGCCGGATTTTAGGCAGCGTAAATTCTGGAAAGAACGTAAAAGCAGAAACTTTGTTTCCGCGAGACAGGAAAACCGAGAGACGGGCAAAGTTAAGCCAATGTGCTCGCTTGAAGAATGACAAATCAACTCACCTCACCTAGTCGGTAAGACTGGTGGCAAGCTGCTTTATTTCCTTAAGAGGTAGTCCGGTAAGAATTTTAATAGTTTTAATGGGCAGCTTTTGGCGCAGTGCTCTGCGTGCGATTTCCCGCCGTTCTTTCTGCCGAGCTTCCTCGCGTGTGGCGTTTATCTCAGCGTTTAATTCCCTGCGGGCTTGATCGCGGGCTTCAGCAATTTTACGGACGGACGGATCGGCGCTCAGTTCTTTGAGGCAGCGCCAGGCTTCGGCTATCGGATCAGTTTGATCTGACATGTTAAACGTCTCCTCTTTCTTGGCTACGAAAAAGCGAAGCCAGTCGGCAAGATTAGCCTTCTTCTTTTCCTCAGCTTGGGTATTTCTAAAATATCGATCGGCAGGGAGTCTTTAAAACAAGCTTTATTTATTTCGTCATAGAAGCAAAAACAATGCTGCGCTATGTTGTTAGTCTTAATCCGCGGGAATTTGGTTATGAGGTGCTTGTCACTTTGGGAAGTTTTTGCTATATGTCGCCGCGCTTGCCCGGCTCGGCAAACAGCTGGGCGCAATAATACGGCAGGCGTTGCCTGGTAAAAGCCTGCTCTTCACCTTGCCTTTCACTAGCCAAACCCTGGCCTGTTTTTGTAATAACCTTGATATCCAACCCGCTACGTTTCCATTAGTGCTTTCCGGCTTTAAGTGCGGATCAAGACCCTGAATAATCGGGCAATCCTCTGGTTTTAAGCCAAGCACAGCGGGTAATAAATCGCCCAAAAGAGGTATGTTTTCCCTGAACAGTCGCTTGGAGACGTAAGCGTTGGTTAGGGGCAGGGGGGCGGTCCAAGCTGGTTTAGGCGCCTTGTTTATATAAATACTAATGCCGTATGCGCTGTGTTTCAAGGAAAAAGGGCGCTTATGCCCTGCCTTGGAAAAGTGTCTACTTCCGTTGGCGAGAAAAAGGCTGGTCATAAATGTTGGCGGGGGGAAACGTTTGTGGGTAACTCGGGGCTAGGTAAAACTCGCTCTCTTTCTGGTGTTAAAAAGCGGTAGTCAGGCACCCGAAAGCGTAAACAACCGGGTTCCAGGGGGGCAAAAGGGACTTAAACCATTACCCGCGTTTTACCAAAACAGCGTGAAGCAACACTCCCGCTAGCGCGGATAATTCTGAAAAATTCCGCCTGATAGTGGCGCGATAAAAAGACGCCGGCCTAAAAAACACCTCTACTCGCCTTCATATGCCTGGCTGGCCACTAGGGTGGAACCGGAAAAACCGGAGTAGCGCTTTCCCTCGGGCCGGTTCCTCCGGAACGGACACGGGATAGACCCGTAAGGGGTGAATACCCACGCCAGAATGGTTCAGGGACGCGAAGCGCTTAGATTTCAAACACACCGCCCCGGTCGGCTGAGGAGACATTACGGGAATAGCGGGCTAGCCAGCCATGCTTGACTTTGCTCTGGAAGGGGGGAAGTTTTTTCCGCCGGGCGGCAAGTTCCCGGCCGGAAACAGCCACTTCCACCCGCCGGTCAATAGCGTCGATGTGGATAGTCTCGCCCTCGCGCACCAAAGCCAGGGGGCCGCCAGCCGCCGCCTCCGGGCTGACATGCCCGACACAGAGGCCACGGGTTCCGCCACTAAACCGGCCGTCAGTCACCAGGGCGGCGCGGATACCCGCTCCCTGGATGGCGGCGGTGGGGGAAAGCATTTCCTGCATTCCCGGCCCCCCCCGCGGACCTTCATAACGGATAACCACCACGTCGCCATCCTTGACCCGGCCAGCGAGGATGCCGTCCCGGGCTGCTTCTTCCGATTCGAAAACCCGGGCCGGGCCAGTGAAGCGGAGCATGTCTGGCTCCACCCCCGCCACCTTGACTACCGCCCCCTGGGGAGCGAGGTTGCCGAAGAGGACCGCCAGGCCTCCGGAGCCGAAGGGTTTTTTCCGGGTTCGGATAATATCCCCATCCGGGGCGGGGGCTTTTTTTACCGCCGCCATGAAGGCGCCGGAGACCTCGGGAAGGCCAAGTTTGAATTCCCCTTTTCCCTTCGCCCACACTTCCCGCACAATCGCCGCTACCCCGCCCTTGGCGTCGATATCCTCCATGTGGACACCGGGGCGGGAAGGAGACACCTTGCAGATGCAGGGTACCCGGCGCGACAGGCTGTCGATCCGGTGGAGGTCATAAGTTACACCCGCCGAGTGGGCCAGGGCCAGGGTGTGGAGAATGGTGTTGGTGGATCCCCCCATCGCCATGTCGCAGGCAAAAGCGTTGTCGAGGCTGGCCTGGGTGATAATGTCAAGGGGACGGAGCTTAAGCTCCAGGCAGCGCCCGAGGGCGCGGGCGCTGGCGCGGGCCAGTTCGAGCCGGCGGGGGTTTAGGCGGGTGCGGGTTTTCTTTTTGTCAGCCCAAACCTCGGCGGTGACGGTGCCGTTACCAGGAAGGGCTAGCCCCAGGGCCTCCCCCAGACAGTTCATGGAGTTGGCGGTGAACATTCCTGCGCATGAACCGCAGCCGGGGCAGGCGTTAGCCGCCAGTCGCTCTAGCTGGCGGGCGGTGATCCGGCCAGCCGCTTTTTTCCCCACCGCCTCGAAGATCGAGATGAGGTCAGTGTTGTCGCGCCCGGCGAGCATGGGTCCTCCCCCCACGTAGACAGCGGGGATGTTCATTCTGACCATGGCGTTAAACATGCCCGGAACTATCTTGTCGCAATTGCCAATACCGATCCAGGCGTCGGCGGGGTGGGCCATCAGGATAGTCTCGATCTGGTCGGTGATAAGTTCCCGGCTGGCCAGGGAGTATTTCATGCCGAAATGCCCCATGGCGATGCCGTCGCAAACCACTCCCCCAACGTTAGCCACCCAGACATTGAAACCGAGGCGGGAAAGTTCTTTCTTGATCACCGCTTCCAGTTCCCGGAGGTGGGTATGGCCGGGAATCTGGGTGGAGAATGAGTTGATGATGGTGACGGTGGGACGGAAACGGCTGGGAAAATTCCGGATCACTCCAGCCGCCCGCATCAGGCTCCAGGCGGAAACCATGTGTTCTGGTTCAGTGATGATCCGGCTTCCTAGCTGGCGGAGTTTTTCCAGGCCGTCGACAGCTTTGCCCGGGCGGGTTTTACGGCTCGAGTCAGGTTTGCCTTTTTTTTCGCCAGGCGCCGCTTTTTTCCGGTTCATGCTTCGCTCCTTCCTAGATTTCACCCCGCTGAAAGGTTACAGTTTGTCCCACTCCACTTGTCCAGCCATAAACACCGGCCCTTCCCGGCAGACACGTTGGTAATTCCCGCCTAGCGGGACGGCGCAACCAGCGCAAGCCCCAAGGCCGCAAGCCATGCGTTCCTCCATAGATACCTGGCAGTCGATTCCTTCTAGCCTGGCGAAGGCGGCCACCGCCTTGAGGAGGGGAAGGGGACCGCAAGCGTAAAGCCGGAAACTCCGCCCCTTTCCCGCGCCCTGGCGCCAGGCGGCCAGGGCGGCCGGGAGGTGGCCAGAAAAGCCCCGGCTCCCGTCGTCGGTGGCGTAGTGGACTTCCAGGTCGGTGGGGAAAAGTCCCCGGTCAGGCAAGCGGCGGCTGTCCCGGGCGCCAAGAAAAAGAATGGTTTCCACTTTCCGGGAGCAAAGGGCCGCCGCCAGGGGCGCCAGGCTTGGTCCTCCCACTCCGCCACCCAGCAGGACCGCCGTATTTTCCTGGCCCTCCAGGCGGTAACTGTTGCCCAGGGGAGCGAGCAGGCCAAGCTCGGTTCCGGGAGGAAGGTTGGCGAGAAACCGGGTGCCCCGGCCAGTCCGGGTGAAGACAAAAGCTAGGCCGTCGGGGAAATGCGCCACCGGGGCGAAGGGTCGGGCGAGGAAAGGGTCGGTTTGGTTGGGGGCGAGACCCAACTGGAAAAACTGTCCCGGCTGGAAATAGGGGGGGTGGGAAAAGGTGAGGCGAAGCCAGACCAATTCCGGCCCCAGGTGGATGTTTTCCCGGATGCGGGCGGGGAAACGCCGTTTGGCGCGGGTTGTCGGAGGGAGGAGATTCCCTTCGGCTAGATCGGACAGCGCCTCTTCCTCCAGGGCCAGGGTGTCTGACAACAGGAGGCGCCAAAAGCGTTCCAGGCTGGCGGGGGGGGTGGAGCCGTCAGACCAGCCAGGGAGTTCCGTGAGGAATGCTTCTGCCTGTCCCAGGTCAGGCGGGGGAAGCCCGCCTTCGCGTTTCAGCGCCGCCAGGCGCCGGGCTAGCTGAAAACGCCGGTCGAGACAGTTGACCAACTCGACGTCCAGACGCCTGATATCTTGTTGCAGGTCTTCCAAGGTCATAGCCGGTTTCCGGAAGCAGTAAAGATGGGCGGGGAGTCAGGGAAAGGCAAGGTCAAGACGCCAGGGCTCGCCTTCCTGGCAGGCGAAGCGCAGGGATTTTATTTCACCATTGGGAAAAGAGTAGCTTAACACCACCTCGTAAGGATGGCCTTCCGACAGCCGCACGCGGCGCCGAACTAGTTTCCCCCTCCCTCTTTCCCGCCAAGCCTGCCAATACACCTCGGCCTGCGCCAGGGCGTCTGGTCCCAGGCGGGAACGAAAAAGCAGTGGCATGTTTTCCGTCACCGCCAGCCACATGTCTTCAATCGCGTCCTGGGGGTCTTCGATACGGCAACTGATTATCGCCTCGAGAACTGGCAGGGCGAAGATGGCTTTCTGGTGGTCAGGAAGGAGCGGATTTTCCCGGAGGGCGGCCTGGTAATGCCGTAGCGCTCCGATATTGTCGCCGAAATTGTGGTCAAGGATGATCCCAAGTCCCAGGTGGGCCTCTGGACTGTAGGGATTGAAGCCGAGGGCGGCCTGAAAGAAGGTAAGAGCCTCGTCGTAACTGCCCTCGCCTGCCGCCTGGATAGCGGCGCTTAGACAGTCGTTGTGATCGTTTTGCCAGTTGACGTCCTGGGTGAGAACGAAAATGGCGAGTAGGACGCTAGCGAGTAGGAGGAGGAGGCCTAGGTTATTTCTTTGCCGCCACCAGACCGGCTGGTGGCTAAGCCCCTCTTGTCTGGCGCTCATTCTCAGTAACCCTTTCCCGCCTCTAAACCGGAGGTATCAGGTTTCCCCAGCCTCGCTTTCGTCAAACTCGTCGGTAACCATGGTGAAGGAGAGGTTGCCATCTTCCCGCTGGCGGGCCATTTCCTCCTGGCCCCGGCAGTCGACGCAGGTGGTGGCGGAAGGGAGAATTTTCAGGCGGGAAGGCGCTATGTGTTCCCCGCATACTTCGCAGACGCCATAGGTGCCTTTTTCAATTTTGTCCAGGGCCGCCTGGATGTCGCCTAGTTCCTGGTCGTTGGCGGTGGCTATCTCGAAAGAAAGGTCCTCGTCGTAGGCGTCAGCCGCCTTGTCCACTTCGTCCGCCGCCTTGCTGTCAGCCCGTTCCCGCTGGATCGCCAGTTCCCGGCGCATCCCGGTGAGGAGGCGGTCGCGGCGTTCTACCAGTTCGAAGCGGATGGCGGTCAGGTCCTTTTTGGAGAGTTGGCGGTCAGTCTGGTTTTCCGGGGTCCCGGTTTTTCCCGTATTGGTCTTGCCCAGGATCAATACCCGGGTGGGGACGCTTAGCCCGGGTTTACGCCGGGTAATCCTAATTCCCAGGCCACCCGAGGTGACGGTGGTAGTGGCGGTGGTGACGGGAAGAACGCTTGAGGCCGCCTTTACCGTAGTTTTTGACCTGGCCTTGGTCTTGGTGGAGCTGTTTTTGCCGCCGGTCTTGGCGGGAGCCGCCTTGGTTGGGGTTGTCTTGGCTGGAGCTGCCTTGGCCGGGGTTGTTTTAGCTGGAGCTGCCTTGGCCGAGGTTGTCTTGGCTGGAGCCGCCTTGGCCGGAGTCGACTTTACCGGGGTTGTCTTGGCCGGAGCCTTGGCTTGAACCGACTTGGCTGGAGCCGACTTGGTTTGGCTTTTATTATTTACCGCTGGGGACACTTTGGCCTGGGGCTTACCGGTTTTGCCCGGCGCCCGGGTGGCAACTGTTTTGGCGCTACTGGCCGCGGGGGGAGTTTTGGCCGGCTTGGCGGCGGGGCTTTTTTTCACATTCTTGCCGGCCGGGGCGGATTTGGCTGGCTCCGCCTTTTTGCCGGGGGCTTTATTTTTACCGCCGTTTGTCGCTTTGGCCATGGTGTATTCCTAATTGTCATGGCGGAAAGACCGCCGGATAAGAGAAGGTGGGGTTTAAAGCCCGGTAAAGGAAATCTAACATATAAAGCTAGCCGGATAAGGTCAAGCCCAAATTGCCATGCCGTTCCCTTTGTCCGGTGGGAGCCACCGCCCGGTGCCGCTGGTGGCGAGGGTATCTTGTCGGGAAAAGTCAGTGGTCCTCGGTCGGGGTGGCGCGTAACCTTAACTATCGCCGCCCCGCCCCCGGCAAGTGGCTGCCCCGCCCGGGCGGGGACCACGTCGGGTTATCTTTCTTGGCCCTGTCTCTACTAAGGAACTCCGGGACCGGCTGGAAAGAAACGAAAAAAAAACGAACAGAGCCATGGAGTGGACGAGATTATGGCCGGACTGGTGACTCTACCAGAGGCCGAGGGAGAATTTGGCAAAAAACGCTTTCCCTTGAGGTCAGTTGCCAAGCCGGCTAGCAAGCGGTGTTTTCTACCGGCGGAGTATCTTTACCTCAAACAATACGAAAACTGCAAGCGATTAACAATGATATATTTTATTGGCCGTACTTTTTGCCTAAGGAAAGTAAACAATTCACTCAAACTCTTTTTATAGGCATAACTAGCTATAATTCGCTAGATAATTTTTGGAGCGGCCGAACTCGAGTTTGTTACGGTGTTTACCCGCGTAACTAGTGAGTCGACAAAGCAAAATATTTATGGCGTAATACTAGTTAGTGGCAGTATGCTTTGCGGAAAGCCGAGGCGCCTATAGGAAAAGCAGTGTCAAATACTCGAGAAAATGTTATTAGGCAAAAATATGGTCCGGCGCGATTTAGGTCCCGTGACTCGACTAGCAAAGTTCAGCGTCAGGCGCCAAAATGGGCAAGGGTGAGAATGAATAAACCCCAGTGCTTTTAAGAAGCGGCAAGGCGCTCGAGTGCGATGTTACCGCGATTAGGGGAATTAAGTAAGACGAAAACAACAAGCAGCAATAATGGGAGGCGCAAGCGGTGGAAAAGCAAAACATCGAACGTATTGAGTCGTGGCGTGGCGAGTATCTTCATACTGTCTGCGGCCTTGCTAACGCGAGCGGGGGCGTCTTAGAAATCGGGCATAGCGACGCTGGCGTTATGCTTGGGCAAGCGGACATACGGAAACTGCTCAAAGTGTTACCAAACAAGTTCCGTAAGGCGATGAAAATTGGCGTTGATGTTGACCTTGTCGACGCCAACGGCAACCAATATATACGAATCACCGTCCAGCCGCATCACTTTCCTATCAATTGCGGCGGCAAGTATTACTATCGTTTCGGCAGCACAACCCAGTTACTTACGGGAAACGCGCTGGTTGAGTTTTTGCTTCGTAAACAAGGCAAAACATGGGACAGCGTTCCGATTCCGCAGATCAAGACGAGCGACTTTGAGAGTGACGCCTTTAAAATCTTTCGCCGGAAAGCGGTTGAGAGTAAGCGGCTGACGGAGAAAGACCTGGAAATGTCGGATGCAACCTTGCTGGATAGCCTACAACTTACCGAGGGTAATTATCTTCGCCGCGCCGCCCTGCTACTGTTCCACCAAGACTCGGAAAAGTGGGTGCCGGGCGCGTTCGTAAAGATTGGCAAGTTCGCCAGTGATACGGATTTATTGTATCAGCACGAAGTTCGCGGTTCACTTATGGCGTTGCCGGATAAGGTTATGGATGCCATTTACCTCAACTATTTCGAGAGGAGGCAGCGGGCTGAAACCTACCCGGTGCCCCAAGCAGCCTTTCGCGAAGCGCTCATCAACGCTTTGGTCCACCGCGACTACAGCACCGGCATACCGATCCAGATAAAAGTTTTTGCCGACAAGGTCATAATCTATAACGATGGAATTTTACCGGAACAATGGTCGGTGGAGGACTTGTTTGCCACCCACCGTCCTGAACCACACAATCCCTTGATTGCGGGCGTGTTCTTCCGTTCGGGAATGAGTGAGTCGTGGGGACGCGGTATCAAGAAGATTACCCAGGCTTGTAAAAAAGCCGGAAAACCCGCGCCGGTCATTGAATATAAGCACAACCGCGAATTTTCGCTGACGTTTTCTACCGAAGCTTCGACACCCCAAACGGCGCTATAAGCATGGTGTTTCCAGGGAAACAGGAAAACTGCCAAGTCGACCTTTTGTCGACTTGGCGAGTCTAGCGAAGGAATATCTGCTTCACGCGGTTCGTAAGGGCGCTTTTTCTATTACCGGGCATCCGTTCTAGCGAATCCTCCGTCCCCTTTTTCTCCTTCCGCAAAATTCCTTTCAAGTCGAATCCAGTAAAATTCCCACGAAAAAGAAAATATTTTTCGCTAAAATAGGTGACCGGGTTAGTGGTTTATCGTTACACTTTATCGGTCGTCAATTTAACCAAGGCGTGACATAAAAGTCAATTTTAACCGCCAGTATTGCCGCTTTAAAATCAAGCGTCTATGAGTAAAACCGCTCAAGATAAATCGCTGTTAAATTATGGACGCTGAATATTTAACAGTATGAGTTATCGGATGTTAATGCGGTGTTGGCTACGACCGCAAAAACAATTTCCTTCGGAATTAATATCGCCATGCTCTTGCATTCGTCAGGTGGATTTATACAATAAAATACATAGCAGTTATCGGTTTGGTTGTCGCTCCCGATAGGCGGGCCAGTTTTCCCGCATCCTGCCCCGGAAGTTTTTTTGTGGCTGGGGTTCCTGGGCGTTGAGGGGATGGGGCGACTCCTTGGAAAGGGGATTGAGATGAAGAAAATATTGACGTCACTGTTGGCGGTTCTTGTTTTACCCGGTCTAGGATGGGGAGCCCAAGTAAGCGCTGACTGTCCTCCTCCCGTTCCTCCTCCCGCTCCCCGTTTTAAATGGGTTCGGGTGCAGGAAACGGTGCGTGTCGAAGTGCCGGCGGTGGAGTATGTTGTCGAGCCGGTGGAAATCGAGGTGCGCACCATGACTCCAGTCGAAGAGGAAATCGACAGCTTCGAACTGGTTTATGAAGAGGTAGACAAGGAGATCACGGTAAACCGTATTGTCCAGGAGTGCGTGGAGGAGACGGTTCAGGTCAAGAAACGCGAGTTGGTTCCGGAAACCCGCACCCGCCAGGTTTGGCGTTCGGTGGTGAAATTTGAAAAGCGTCCGGTCTGCCGGACCGTTTATGACATAATTTGCGATCCCTGCACCGGCAAGGAAACGCGGGTGGCAAGGACAGTGGAGACGGTGATTGAGGTTCCGGTGCGCAGCAAAGTTTGCGAAACCGAGGAGTATATCGCCAAGGTGGCGACCTGGAAAGAAGTGCCGGTGACCCGGATCCGGGTAGTGGAAAAGTGTGTTCCGGAGAAGAAGGTGGTTAAGGAAAAGGTCTGCCGCAAGGTTCCGGTGAAGAAAAAAGTCACCGTCATGCGCCCGACTACGGTCAAGAAGACAGTGAATCAGCAGAAAAAAGTCTGCACCACCAAGACGGTGGACAAGAAAGTGTGGCGGCGGGTACAGGTTCCCTGCGAACCAGAGCCGGTCTGCCCCAACCCACCTCCCTGCCAAACCTGTGGTTAGCCAAGAGCGGCGACGAAGGTAAATATCAACCACAAAGACATTGCTTTTTTGCGGAAAAATGGATAAAAATGACTTTCCACCCTTGTGGTGGAAAGTTTTTTTTTCTACCCTGACTTCACGGCGCCCCTTGTGACGCGCTAGTTTTGAGCATGGGAAAGGAAAGCATAAATGCGAGTGGCGTTAGTAAAAAATATCCAGACTCTGTGGTTGACCCTGTTTCTGGCGTTGTTTTTGGTAGCCGCCGGTAGGGCGAGGGCGGGTGAAGAACTCCGCTTTGCTGTTCTTTACAGTCTAGACGGCTCGGAACGCTCGATGTCCGAAAGCATGGAGAAGGGCATCCGCTTCGCCCTGGGTGAGTTAAACCGCACCGGCGGAGTGGATGGGAAGCGTCTGGAGGCGGTGTGGGTTGATTATGCGGGAGACCTGGATCGCCTACGGGAAGAGACTTTGGCTCTGGTAGCCGATCCGACCATCCTGGCCATTGTCGGTCCTATCCGCTCCCGCGAGGTCAGCATTTTTTCTCCGGAGGAGTATGACCAACTCGAGATTCCGACAATCCTCCCTTTCGCCACCATGCACGATTTGTTGAAAGGATCCCGCTTTCGGGTGCGGTTGGCGCATTCTGACCAGCGCCAGGCCGAGGCGGCGGTTGCTTATTCCCTTGCCGCCCTGGACATCACCCGTCCGGCCTTGGTTTGGACCAAGGGTTCGGTCAGCACCAGTAGCTTCAGCAACGCGGTGGGGAAACTTTTCGCCGACTCCGGAATAACCCCCAGTATCGACTACGCCTTCCCCAGTGACGACGCCATTAACGACGAGGCGGAGCAGAAGAAGTTTTTTACCGCCTGCCAGGAAGCCGACGTGGAAATGGTCTACCTTAACCATGTCCCAAGCTATCTTATCGAGTTTTTTCGCGGCGCCGGGCGTTTTGGCCTGAAAGCCAAATTTTTCGGCACTGAAAACATGGACACCTGGGATGTCTGGATGGGTTCCGGTAATATTATTAACGAAGCCTGTTTCATCTCCGCCTCCCAAGCGGAGGGGGAAAACCGGGTGAGCCTGCGGATCACCGATTTTTACAACCGTACCGGCGAAGAGATCGATGGCTACTCGTTCCTCGGGTACGATGCCGTGTCGGTCCTGGCGGAGTCAATTAAGCAGGGTGGCGCGGACCGTCTGGCTATCCGCGACGCCATGCACCAGTTGCAGGACCTGCTCCTGGCCAGTGGCAAGGTAGACATTGGCGAAGACGGCGAGTCTTCCCGCGACGCCTATGTGCTGCAGATAACCGAGACTGAGGATGGTTTTTTCGAACCTCAGGCCGTGGGGCGTTACTCTACTGACAAGACCCTGGAACTACTCACTCCCGATCTTAACTCGGGCTGGGATTGAGGGTAACTCCTGGACTAGCGCCAGCTTTTTTTGGTTGCTTGTTAATCGATTATATATTAGTATGTTTTAGAGGGATTGTTTCCCCCGAGGTTGGTGAAATAGGGGTGGACGCCACTGGTGCCCGCCACGCAAAAGGAGATTTGTCAGAATGAAAACCATAAGGTTGGGTAAAAGTGGCCTGCAGGTGCCGCGTCTGGCGGTGGGGTGTATGCGTATTGACAAGCTGGAGAAGGCGGCGGCGGAGAGCTTTATCCAGGCATGTCTGGAGGCTGGTGCCAATTTCTTCGACCACGCCGATGTCTACGCCGACGGCGAGTGCGAGAAGATTTTCGCTAACGCCATCGGCATGAAGGCGTCCATTCGCGACCAGTTTATCCTCCAGAGCAAGTGTGGCATTGTCAAGGACGTGAGTTTTGATTTCCGTAAGGATCATATCCTGCGTTCGGTAGACGCCAGCCTGAAACGCCTGCAAACCGACTATCTGGATGTTCTTCTTCTTCACCGTCCCGACGCCCTGGTGGAGCCGGAAGAAGTGGCGGCCGCCTTCGACCACCTGGAAAACACCGGCAAGGTGCGTAACTTTGGTGTTTCCAACCAAAAACCCATGCAGATAAAACTGCTCCAGAAATTTGTCCGCCAGCCGATCGCCGCCAACCAGCTCCAGCTCTCCATCGCCTACGCCACCCTGATTTCCCAGGGTCTGCATGTAAACATGCAGGATGAGCGTAGTTTCGACCACGATGGCAGCGTTCTTGATTTCTGCCGGCTGGAAGACATCACGGTGCAACCCTGGTCGCCTTTCCAGTTCGGATTTTTCCAGGGCGTGTTCCTGGACAACCCGAAGTTCCCGAAACTGAACGCCGCCGTAGACGCCTTGGCGGCCAAATACCAGGTGAGCAATGTCACCATCGCTTTCGCCTGGCTTCTTCGCCACCCCGCCAAGATGCAGCCAGTGACTGGCACCATGAACATCCAGCGGATCAAGGATTGCATCAAGGCCGAGACTATTGAACTTAGCCACGAAGACTGGTACAAGATCTACCTGGGGGCGGGAAACATTCTGCCCTAAGGAAGGACCGCCCTTTATAGTCACCGGGACGGCCCAAGGCCGTCCCGGGTCTTTTTTTCCCGGTGGAAGATTTCTTCAACCGGGTTTTCTTGGTTTCACCGGAGGAGGACAAGCGCTATGCAGGTAGCTGAAGCGATACGTTCGCGCCGTAGCATCCGTAAATTCCGTTCTGGCGTGGAGGTTAGTCAGGAACAGGTTGAGGCGCTTTTGGCGGCGGCCATGTCCGCTCCTTCCGCCATGAACCTGCGTCCCTGGGAATTTGTGGTGGTGCGGGACAGGAGCCTTTTTCCCGCCCTCCAGGACGTGCATCCCTACGCCACCATGCTAGCTACCGCCTCGCTTGCCATCGTCGTCTGCGGGGTGGAGACGGTGGTGGAGTGGATGCCGCAAGACTGCGCCGCCGCCACCCAGAACCTCCTCCTGCAAGCGCTGGAGCTGGGCTTAGGGTGCTGCTGGTGCGGAGTGTATTCCAATGCGGAACGCATGGCGGGTTTACGGCGTCTTCTCGGGATCAAGAGCGCTCCTTTCGCCCTGGTGGCGGTGGGAGTGCCAGACGAAGAGCCAGCCTCCCGGGGAGGGTTCGACATTAGTAAGGTCAGGTATGTGTGATTTGTCCCATTCCCGGGGTGGGGGAGGGTTCCTGGGGTGGTAAAAGGACAGGTGTCCCGGCTAGGGAAAAGGCAAGCGGGGAGGCTAAGAGCCTCCCCGCTTTATTTGGTGTCTGTCCCGGGCTTTAAACCACATTGTCCCGGGGGAAGTGTGGTCAGTGACCTGGACTACTCATAGAGGCAGGAGGAAATTTCCGGCTGATTCATGTTTTCGGCAGTGTAGAAGAAGAAGGGGACGGCGATGTTACTAACCTTCTCTCCCTTGATCGCCTGGATGGCGGTCTTCACCGAGAGATAACCAATCTGGAAGGGGTTCTGGGTGATGGCGCCATAGAGGGTCTTGTCCTTGACCGCCTGTACCTGGACCGAGCCGGAATCGAAGCCGATGCCAACTGTTTTGCCAGGACCGAGGATGTTCAGGGTCTCGTTAACATTGACAATGGCCTTGGCGGCGAACTCGTTCGAGCCGTAGATGCCAAGAAGGTTCGGTTTGTTGAAGAGGGTCTGGGCGATGGTGTTGGCGGCGGCGTCAATCGTTTCGGCCGGAATGCCGACATCAATGACCACCTTGGCGCTGGCTATCACCTTCTCGAACTTGACATGCCCTTCCACCGAGGTGGTGGCGGCGCCGCAGAGTTCGACAATCTGCTTAATGAATCCAACCGTCCGGTCACCCACCGACTGGGAAGTGGTGTCCTGGGAGAGAACGCCGATGTGAACCGGGGCGGCGCTGGTGGCGCTGGCGACTTTGCCCTTGACCGCTTCGTACATCTGCTTGGCGGCGGCGGCGCCGGCGTCCTGGTTGTCGGTGGCGACGAAAGCCCGAACGGCCCCGCCGGTGTCACCGCCAACATCGGAGTCAAAGGTTACAACGGGAATCTTGCCGGCGCCGGCCTGGAAAATCAGGTCGAGGGAGGCTTCGCGGTCGAGGGCGGCGAAGCAAATGGCGTCCGGGCGTTTGTTAATGGCGTTAGAGAGTTGCTCAATCTGTTCACTAATGTTGGACTCGCTGGCGGGTCCGACAAAATTGACGCTGGCGTCAAGGTCTTTGCCAGCTGCCACGCAACCAAGATTGACCTGTTTCCAGAAATCGTGCTGGAAACCCTTGGATACCACCTCGATATGGTATTGGGCGGCGGAGAGGACCGGCGCCAGGCCTACGAGGGCGGCCACCAGGGTGGCCAACAGCAAAGCGGTGGTTTTCTTCATTTTCAATCTCCTTTAAAAAGGGGTTATCCGCTTAGGGAAGCGGGTGAATCACAGGTCGACTAATAGACGCGGGCGGGGCGTCACCCGGGGTAATCCCGGCGGGAGTCAGGTGCGCTGGCGCCGGCGGTTAAGGACGTCAACAAATACCGCGATAACCAGGACGATGCCGGTGAAGAGGAGCTGGTAGTGCGGCTGCAAACCGACAAAGGGAAGGCCGGTTTTAAGGACGCTCATGATGAACACGCCGATAATGGTTCCGGAAATTGAACCCAGGCCACCGGAAAGGGAGGTGCCGCCAATAACGGTGCCGGCGATGGCGTCGAGTTCAAAACCGTTGCCGGTGCCGGGGAGGACGGTGGAGTAGGTGGCGGCGTAGGAGAGGCCAGCCAAGCCAGCGAAGAGGCCGCCAATTATGTAGGCGAGCATCTCCCAGCGCACCGTATCGATGCCGGAGAGGCGGGTGGCCTCCTTGTTACTCCCCAGGGACATTATGTAACGCCCGGGACGGGTCTTGCCAAGAATTATCCCGAAAATTATGGCGAGGATAATGAAAAGGATGAAACCAGTGGGGTAGCCGCCAGTGGGGGTGTCAGCGGAAAGAATTTTAAAGATATTCCTGAATGCTCCCTCCGGGGTGCGGCGTTGGGGAAAGGTGACGCTAGCGGTGGCGGTGATTATGGAACCAAGCCCCCGGGAGATCATCATGGTGCCTAGGGTGGCGATAAAGGCGGGTAGTCCCATTACCGCCACCATGAAGCCGTTAAGACTGCCAAAAACTCCGCCAAGGACGATACACAAGGCGAGGGAAGGCCATACCGGGTAACCCATCTTGATAAGGGTTCCGGAGATAAGGGCGCAACAGACCATCACCGTGCCGGAGGAGAGGTCGATGCCGCCGGTGATGATGATGAAAGTAGTCCCGATGGCCAGAAAGCCGATGTAGTAGGAGGAGTCGAGGATGCTGACAAAGGTGGTGTAGGTGGCGAAGTTGTTTCCAGCCAGGCAAAAGAAGACAAAGAGGAACACCAGGGCCAGCAGGGCAACTGTCCGCTGGTTGGAGAATAACCGCTTGAGCCGGGTGGCGGGAGCGGGTTGTTGCGTCAGGTTTCTGGACATGGATGTTTTTCCCTTATTCTCTAAGCATGGCGGCGTGCATGATGTCTTCTTGGTTTGCCACATCGATCGAAATCTCGGCGGTTTTTCGCCCCTCGCACATGACCAGTATCCGGTCACTCATCCGGAGTATTTCACTTAACTCGGAGGAAATCATGACAATGGATTTTCCCTGGCGCACCAGGCGGTTCATCAGTTCATAGATTTCCGCCTTGGCGCCAACGTCGATGCCACGGGTGGGTTCGTCGAAAATGAGGATCTGGCTGTCGCGGATAAGCCATTTGGCGATAACTATCTTCTGCTGGTTGCCGCCGGAGAGCTTACGCACCTGTTGGCGTTCGGAAGGTGTCTTGATAGACAGGCGGGAGATGTATTCCCGGACGGAAGCGCGTTCCTTGGCGTTGTTGATGAAGATTCCGGTTTGGAAGTTGGAGAGGGTTGGGAGGGTGGTGTTTTCCGTGACATCCATCTCCACCATCACCCCGTAACGCTTGCGGTCTTCGGAAAGGTAGCTGATGCCAGCCGCCACCGCGTCCTTGGGAGAGCGGATGTTGACTTTCTGGTTGTTGACATAGATGGTTCCGGCATCGCGGCGATCCGCCCCGAAAATGGCGCGGGCCATTTCGGTGCGACCGGCCCCCATGAGACCGGCTACCCCCAGGATCTCCCCGCGGTGGAGGGAGAAGGAGACGTCCTTGACCATGCGCCCGGCCTTCAGGCCTTCCACCCGCAAAACCACCGGAGCGTCCGGGGGAACGCTGCTTTTGGTCTTGGGTTCCTCGTAAACCACGCGCCCCACCATCATTTTGACAATATCGTCCTTGCTGCTACTGGCGCTGTCGACAGTTCCGACATATTCGCCATCCCGCATGACGGTAACCCGGTCAGTGATCCGCTTAATCTCGTCCATGCGGTGGGATATGTAGATGATGCCGATGTCTTTGCGGCGTAACTCGCCAATTATCTTGAAGAGCTCGTTCACCTCCGACTCGGTGAGGGCGGCGGTGGGTTCATCGAAGACGATGATCCGGGCGTCAGTGGAGATGGCCTTGGCAATCTCGCACATCTGCTGGCGCCCGACGGTGAGGTCACTCATAGTGCTAGCGGGGTTGATGTCGATATTCAGGTGCTGGAAAAGCTTCCGGGCGTCAAGGATCATCTGACGGTCGTCAATGATTTTTCCCCGCATCCGCTCCCGGCCGATATAAATGTTTTGCGCCACCGAGAGGTGGGGCATGAGGTTGAGTTCCTGGTGGACAATGACAATCCCCGCGTCCTGGGCCTCGCGGGGATTGAGGAAAACTACGGGTTGGCCGCCAAGAATAATGGTACCGGCATCACGGTAGTAAATGCCGGTGAGAATTTTCATCAGGGTGGATTTTCCGGCGCCATTCTCCCCCATCAGGGCGTGCACCTCGCCAGCCCTTAGGTCTAGACAGGCTTTTCTTAGGGCTGGAACCCCGGCGAAAGCCTTGTCGATGTCCCGCATAACCAGAATGGAATCAGACATTAATACTCCTGACTGGACCGCTGACCGGTGGGGAAGGGGTAGCTAAGGCGCAAAACAAGCTAAGCATTACCGGCTTGGGCCGACCAGAATAGGGTGTGGCAAAACCTTAAAAGAGAGGGAAACCGGAAGTAAAAACCGCCAATTCGGGCGGAAAACCCGGGTAAGGCTAAGACTAGAAGGAGTAAGATATGACCAAGGGCTAAACAGGATACTGGGTGGCGACAGGTGGTTCTGAACCGGACAAACGCTAAGCCGGCGAAATGTGGCGTCTCCGGGTATCTATGGCTGGCTCACCAGAGGAGACTGGGCACTGGTGGGGAACGAGGCCAGAAATCAGGGGAAAAACCCACCTGTGAATCCTGGGTTGTTCCCTGGAGGTGGCGTAACCCGGTGTTATTTTGTAAAAATATACCCCGGAGCCGGGTGTTGTCAAGCTTATTCGTAATTGCCATCCTCTTGCCTAAGCCGGAAGTGATTACGCCTGCATATTGCCCGAAAGGCACGAGATATTGTGTTATGCCTATTCACAAAAGGAGGATATTCCAGGGGCGGAAACAATCAATGTAACCATCCGGCTCGACCGGGAAATAAAGGAAAATGCTGAAAAACTGTTTGATGATTTCGGCAGGGATCTCTCCGCGGCCGTTAACATCTATATCCGTCAGGCGTTACGCCAGGGGAAGATGCCTTTTGAAATTTGCGACCGGTTTTTTGGCGAAAAAAACCAGGCGCGTCTTCGCCGCTCCATTGCCCACGCCGAAACTGGACAAGTGACGGTTCACGACCTGCTTGAGGATTGAACCAGGCGAAAAGCCTGGATGGATGAAGCGGGGAAGGCTTATCTTCGCGGGCAGCAATTGGACAGAAAAACTCTGAAACGGTTTAACTCCATTCTGAAAGATATTGAGCGTTCGCCGTTTTCCGGCATCGGCAAACCAGAGCCGTTGCGGCATGATCAGCAAGGATATTGGAGTCGTCGTATTGACGCAGCAACCGCAGCGTCTACAAAATAGTCAATGGCCAACTAATCATCGTACAGTGCGATACGCATTCTGGCGAATAACCTCATTTCATGTATTATCTCAAGGCAATACTTTTAGAATATGGCGAAATGGAATTGACATCCTCACCTCCCTAAAGGGAGGGGATTCCTATCGGTCGCGTCCTCAACGGAGCACCATAGACGGGTTCCTGCTTCATCACGGGCGCTTGAACCTTTCCGTTCCACAGCCGTCGCGACCTCTGCCCGGCCGTCAGATTATTCAACGTGGCATTGTGATCCGCATTATCCGTTTTCGCTGATTTAGCAAGCAGGAATTCCAAGACGCCTAAATCTTGGCAGTGAAGCACTTTTTCCTGGACAGGAATAGGTGTTTCGCCAAAGCGGATAGTAAAAACAGTCATAATATTGTTTTTATGTTTTCCAACTTTCCTCTCGCCTCTCCTTCTTTCGCGCTCTTAGCCTTGATGTCATCAATGGTGGTAGCCGACATTTTCTGTCCTTCCTCCTGACCAAGCATTGGTATAAAAAACAGTTTTTCCAACGCCGCAGGACTACCCGCCACTTTAATAACTTCCAGTATAGAGGAATTGTAAATTTGCCGTAGGCTGCAGTGCGATGCATCGGGAAGACAGGGATCTGGCGCCGGATTACGGGT
>JAITQC010000089.1 GCA_031289115.1 Planctomycetota bacterium | reverse complement strand
ACTGTCAGCATGTCTACCCCGGCGGCCAGTAAATCTTTTCCCGCCTGGAGCACCTCCGCCGTTTCCTCGCCAAGGCCAAGCATGATGCCGCTCTTGGTGGCGAGCCCGGGGGCCCGCTCCCGGGCAAAGGTAAGCAGGTCAAGGCTACGGCGATAATCAGCGCCTGGCCGCACCAAGGGATAGAGCCGGGGAACTGTTTCTAGGTTGTGGTTAAACACATCTGGCGCCGCGTCCACCACCACCGCCCAGGACTCAAGGTTGCCGGCGAAATCGGGAACGAGAATTTCCAGGCGGGCAGCTGGCGCCTGGCGCCTTAACTCCCGTATAGTGGCGGCGAAATGTCCCGCCCCGCCGTCGGGAAGGTCGTCCCGGGTGACCGAGGTGACCACCACGTGCCGCAGAGCAAGCCTAGCCGCCGCCTGGCCCAGGCGCTCTGGCTCCCCCGGGTCAAGGGGAAGCGGAGGGTCGGCGGGAATGGCGCAAAAGCGGCAGGCGCGGCTGCAGTTAGGGCCCATAATCAGGAAGGCTGCCCGCCCGCGGTGGTGGCAATCCAGGCGGTTGGGACAGCGCGCCCCCCGGCAAACCGTGTCCAGCCGTAAATCCGCCAGGCAGCTGGCTAGAGCCGGAGACGGGGCGGCGGGAATGCTTTTTTTTAGCCAGGGCGGCAATCGCCCCGGGGTGGGTTCCGGCATAGCGTCTCCCGGGTTACACTCGGTGGCCGGGGATAAACCGGCCACCCGGGTGAAAAGGGTTGGCGCCAAACCACCCGGACGTGGCGGCGGTAACCACAGACCACAAAGGACAGGCGTAATATTAACCTAGCCCGGGGTAAAAGCGCAACCCCCGCTCCGGGAAATCCCCAAAGAATCGGGGCCAAAATACGGCTGGGCTACTGCGAGTCAGGCCGTAGCCCCTAGGAGGTTTACGTTTGGCTTTTCCCTAACGGGGTGGTGGAGGCTAGCCAAAATTCAGGACTAAAGCTTTATGGCTAGTAAAACGCGTAGCCGATAGGTGACACCGAGAGTGAAAGTGACGCCATGGGCCTTAGGCGCGACACCGACCCAAGCGGAAATAACTAGCGCTTCACCGCCAATGGACCCAGGCGAAAAGGAAGCGCCTTTACTCCCTTATATTTACTTGACCCGCTAGTGGATTCCCACTATCCTACAACTTCCTGTTTGTTCAATGCCTTATAAGAGCGCTGTTTAAGGAAAATGGCGTCTCTTAGCGCCCGAAACGCTCCAACAATAATTTTCCTAACCTTTAATCCGAGTTAAATAGCACTCGCTTTTTTGCCACTAAAGCATTCCGGAGTCAATAGTTGATTACTTTAGAGCATGCCTCGAAGTAACACCCGGCGCGAAAGCCAGAGACTGCCAAAGGAGTTACTACCAGATGATAGCTTACCCCCGCGGATTATAGTGGCACCATGAAAAGTCTTGACAAAAAGGACATGGACGGTATCGTATAATTGGTGGCGAGTTTTGTTTGCCTCAAGAGCAAGTTCCCTATGTTTATAGGGATATAACTTTTCCGCTATAGTCAAAATCGGGGTTGGGATAGGACTGGCGCAACCCAAACCAACTTTGCTTTATCAGATTAGAACCTATGCTTTGCCAGCCAGTAACTAGAGCTGGCTACGCCCCGACCTCAGTAACGCCGGGTGGCGACGGGAGAAACCTTTTGCCATGAACAACCTTTTTAGCTGGCTCAGCCTCGGCGTCGGTATGCTTCTGGTCGGCTTTCTCTGGTTCGCCTATCTGGTGAAGATCGTCTTTAACGACGAGGTGGTGCAGGAAAGACGGCGGCGGCGCATGCGGGCGCGTGAGCTGGAACGCCGGGCCACCGAGGACAAGGCTAACAAGGCGATTAAAAAACCCCGTCCAACCTAGTCTTCTCCGAGGATGTCGCCAGTGGACAGAGAAATACCGCTAACCGACAACCCCCTGGAAGGGGTCTACGCCCGTCTGGACGCTGATCGCGCCAGTCGTTGCGGAGCGCCGGAGGCGGTTTTCGCCGCTGGGAAAACCCTCCCCGACTTAATCGCCATTGTCAAAGCCTTCCTGGACGATCAGGGTTTCGCCCTGGTCACTCGGGCCAGCCCCGAAGCCATACTGGAACTCCGGCGCCTTTGGCCCCAGGCGCGTTTTTCCCGCCGCGGCGGCACCGCCCTGGTTGGCAAACCGCCGGAGAAAGACCTATCCCTCGGTTTTATCGCCGTGGTGGCGGCAGGGACTTCCGACCTCGGGGCGGCTGAGGAGGCGGTCCTAAGCCTGGACAGTCTCGGGATCGAAAGCCGCCTTCTGGCTGACGTGGGAATTTCCGGTCTCCACCGGCTTCTTAACCGCCTGGAGGAAATCCGCCCCGCCCGGGTGGTTATCGCCCTGGCTGGTATGGAAGGGGCATTGCCTAGCGTCCTCGCCGGCCTAGTGACAGCCCCGGTGATAGCGGTCCCGACCTCGGTTGGCTATGGTGTTTCTTTCGCTGGCGTCAGCGCCCTTCTCGGCATGCTTAGTAGTTGTGCCCCTGGCCTAGCCACCGTCAATATCGACAATGGTTTCGGCGCCGCCGTGACCGCCGCCCGTATTATCCGCCTCCGGCCCTGGGCCGAGACGGAACCGAATCTTCCAGCCAGTCGCCTTTCCCCCGAGGACACGCATGACTGAATCCCGTTTTTCCCAGCTCCCTCCCCTTCCGGAGCGAAAACCCGAGATGCACAAGGGAGATTGCGGCCGTATCCTGATCATCGCCGGCTCGGCCGGCATGACCGGCGCTGGCGTCCTCGCCTCCAAGAGCGCCCTTAGGGCCGGAGCGGGAGTGGTGTTGTGGGCCATCCCCAAAAGCCTTAACCTGGTGGCCGAGTCCCTCACCACGGAAGTGATGTCGCTACCCTTGCCGGAAACCCCCTCGGGTTCACCCTCCATGTCGGCCCGGGAAATCTTGGTGGAAGCGGCCCGCGAGGCCGATTGCGTAGTCATGGGTCCAGGGCTACCGGTGGCTGGTGACACCGGGGAACTGATGCGGCTCCTTATCCCGGAAATCTACGCCCCCCTGGTTCTCGACGGCGGCGCCTTTAGCGCCATCGGCGACGAGGTTTTGATCTTCCGGAAACGCCAGGGTCCGACCATCATCACCCCGCATCCTGGGGAAATGGGCCATCTCACCCACAAACCCTCGGCCGAGGTGCAGAAAAACCGCCGGGAACTGGCGGTGAAATACGCCTCCCTCTCGGGAACGGTAGTGGCCCTGAAGGGGGCGGAGACCATTGTCACCGACGGCAAAGAGGTCTATCTCAACCATTCCGGCAACCCCGGCATGGCTACCGCTGGCTCTGGCGATGTTCTGGTGGGGGTGATAGCCGCCCTGGTCGGCCAGGGACTTAAGACTCTGGAGGCGACAAAGCTCGGAGTGTATCTGCATGGCCGGGCCGGCGACCACGCCGCGGCGGAACTGGGCCAGCACAGCATGATCGCTTCCGACATCATCGCCCACCTCCCCTCCAGTTTTGTCGAATATTCCCAGGAGCGGTCCAACAGCGACTGACCCATGCCTACCGACATTGTCTATCTCCCCCATCCCGCCCTTTCCTCCCCCCACGCCACTCTGGTGGAGTGGCTGGTCCA
>JAITQC010000219.1 GCA_031289115.1 Planctomycetota bacterium | reverse complement strand
ACAACCTCCCGGCCTCCTTGACTAGCCTGCCGGGACCCGCTCTCCCGGCGGGGGCATCCCCTGGGGGGGAAAACACGCCTACCAAGCCTACCCCGGCGATTCGTTTCTCTATAGGTTATTCTAAACGGAAAAGGTTGAAAATTAAAGGTATTACCGCGGGGCGGGGGTGTGTTTTTCCCCAAGGGAAAGGCCAAACCCTTTTTTTGGCTAGAAACGCACTCCGCCTTCAAAACCCCAGGCCTTTAACTCGTAATCCGGTAGTTTCAAGTGCGAGTAGTTCAACCCCAGGTCGACGATTTCGTTAGGCTTCCACTGTACCCCTGCGGTCCAACGTAACACTGTCGACCAGTCCTTGGTCTGGGTTTTCGCCTTCCCTATAGAAAACAGGCCGTTAACCACCAACTGTTTGCCAATATTCTGGCGATAAATAACCACCGCCTGGTGGGCTTGGTAACCTAAGGGGGCGTAATACTCCTCCGGGTCGCGGTCGCTGTCAGCCTGGTTAAACCAGTAGCCCAGGCGAAGGAGCGGCATTTCAAAAAGACGGTAGGTGGGACGCAGGTTAATACCCCGGGTTTGGTTGTTGTCAGTACGGAATATCTGGAAAATCTCGGCGTCGGTTTCCCAGCGGTTTCCGGTGCGGAAATTACTGGCGAGACTCAGGCGGTCGGTCATTATTTCCGCCAGGCGAGCTGGCCTTGATTCCACCCCTTCGTGGAAATACTGGAGGTCAAAGGTTCCATTGGTCCCGAAGGGCGCCAGGCTAAAGGCGCCGTGCCAAGCCGCCGCCATCTCCCATTGGTCCTGGAGTTTTGCCGCCCGGACGTTTTTCAGGTCGAGAGACAGCCAGTTTTCCCGCTTGAAGTAATAGCGCGCCCCAAACCCCGCTTCCCAACCCGCGGTTTTTCCTTCTGTGTCACGCCAGCTGTGTTGACCGCCCTGGAAGCGAAGTTCCAGGCGGGGATTAACGTGGAAGGAGAAACGGGTGCTATAGCCAACATAGGACTCGCCCCCGTCGTCTTCCCACCAGCGTGGAGATGCCCGTAACAGCGGTCGCTGCAGGCGGTTAACGTCCTCCAGGAGGGTGGCGTTCCTTTCGCGGTTACGAGCGAAGGGGTCTTCGACCTCGGAGTTAGCCGGGAGCGGTGGTTCAAGCGCCCAGAGATCATCGGTCATTTCGACCGCTTGCGGGATGTCACCCTCGTACTGGGAGTTACGGGCGTGGAAATAAACTGTTTCGGCGCGGTCGAGCGAAAGCTCCCGGGCCCGGCGGAAAAGCCGGTCGGCGGCGGGTAGTTGGCCGTTCCAACTCTTCACCTTCGCCAGTTCAAGGATCGCCCGGCGGGGGGGGATATTTTGCATAATCGCTTTGGCCAGGTCGTCAGGGGCGATAGCGGCGAAAACTGTGCGCATAGGGATGCGTAGCGGGTCGGAAGTGGACCAAGGCACCCACATTCCGGAGGGGTTACGGGTGAGGGCGAAGGGGAAGTTGTCAGCCACCGCCTGGCGGACTGTCGACATCGCCTCCCGGGTGTTTTTCACCGTGCGCTGGCCATAGTCGCCCCAGGAAGGGTAGACCCAGCCTTTTATGTCGACAGCAATTTTCGCCGCCGCCGCCTTAAGGTCAGCCAGGCGCTGGGAGAGGCGGGCATGCATTTCTTCCCGTGTTTCAAAACGCTCACCCAGCCAATTCGGCTGGGTCCAGTAACTGGTCGGTTCCTCTGGCGTGGGGCCAGGAAGTTCCGGCGGCGAGTAGTCGGTAAGGAGGAAACCCCATCTCCCAGTCTCGGCCAGGCGCTGGAGTAACTTGGCGTCAGGCCAGAGCGGCGTGTCTTCCACCAGGGATTCTCCGCCCACCACCAGGAAGGCTTGGCCGTTAAGGCTAGCGAGTAAATCATCCAGGGCCAGGAGGGTTTCCGGGTGGGTTCGTCCAATCACCACTTGCAGGGGAATTTTCCCGGCGCTAATTTCCCGGGCCGCCCGCGCCCCGTAGTTTTCCGCCCCGGCGAAGCGCATGCTTTGCAGGAGGCGACGCAGGTGCTGTTCGAAATCCGCCAGGGACAGGACGCCGGGGGTGGGGGACAAACTCAGGTTGTCAAAAGCCAGGGTAACCACGGTGGCGTTAGGGGCGTCAATAGCCATTTTGTTAAAGAGGGCGAAGGCGTTGGCGAATTTACCGGCCGAAGCGGCGGAAATGGCGGCGCGGATCCATAACAGCGGGTCAGTGCCAAAATCCACCGCTAGCTGGTGGTCGTTTTGCCAGACTTCCTTGGGCTTGGCTTTAATGGCGATCAGGCGTTCTGACTCGCGTTCCCTGGCGCTTTGGTTAAGCGGGTTAAGTTCAAACAAGCGCTGGTCATGCTTTTCTACTTCTTCCCATTTTTCCTGGCTCGCCAGGGCCTGGCCAAACATGGTGTTCATGGCGATAGAGTAGGGGCGAATTTCCAGGGCGGCGCGGCTGTACTTTTCCAGGCTTTCCGGGTCAGCCAAGGCCTCGGCCGCCTGGGTTCCTAGTTGCAGCAGGCGGAAATTATCCGGTTCCTTGGCGAGGCCCAGGTCGACCATGATCATGGCGCCCTTAAAGTCGGAAAGCGCCAGCGCCGCTTCGCCCGCCAGGGCCGCTAACTCGCCGTTACCAGTCAAGCGCACTGGACCACTGAGGATCGACAGGGATTCCCGCATTTTCCCCTGGAGATTAAGGGTTAACCCTAGACCCGCCAGAGCCGCCTGGGAATGCGAATAACGCCGTGACAACTGCCGCCATATTTTTTCGGCGTTAAAGTAGTCGCCAATGTCGCCGTAAGCCATGGCGAGATAAAATTCCACCAGGGTGTCGCCTTGCTGAAACTGCCGCTCCAGGTAGGCTACCTGTTCTTTAGCCTCGCTAAAGCGGTTGGCCCGTACCAGCGCCCGTATAAGACCCAGCCGGACCGTGTTGTCGCCCAGGTTTCCACTAATATAGTTAAGCAGGTGTTCAGCCTGTTGCTGGCTGTTACCCGCTAGTTCCGCCCGTAAAGCTAGTAAACGCTCGCGTAGCCCGCCCTCCGCCTTGACTAGGCCGGCGGCCAGGTGGCGTTCAATCAGCCGGGGGTCGCCGATCTGTTGACCCAGAGTCGCCATAGCCAGGTTTACCTGGCTGTTTTCCGGATCGACCGCTAGGAGACGGCTAAGTAGTTCCTTAGTCTCGTTTTTGTCCTCGCTACTGGAAAGTATCACCTCCGCCAGCCTACCCGGGTTTAACACGGGTTGACCAGTGGCGTCAGGCGCATCCCATTGGGGCGAACCAATTAGCAAAGGAAAAACCTCGGTAAACCTTCCCTGGAGCAGCAATTCCCCCAATTCCTGGAGGAAACGGCGAAATTCCCGCCCCGGGATGCTAAGCCGGGCGGGTATCCCATCCGCATCGATGTAATTAAGGGTAAGCGCCTGCGTTTCTGGCGGCAACCGGGAAAGTTTTTCCACTGCTTCGGTCAAGTGCTCAGTGTTAGTGCTAATAATGTCACCCACTGCCTGGAAAAGGGCAGGCCAGCTGCCGTTCCCCAGCGGCCCCGCCTCGTCCAGGATACGCGCCACTATGTCCCAGCGGGGGTTACTGAAGGTGACTGGGTCGATACGGGAAAGGGCGACCCCCAGGACACTTATGTCGGGGAGATTACGCTTGGCAAAGTCAAGCGCCAGAGGGACGTTGCCATTTTCCACCAGGTCCTGGATAAACTCCAGCATCTGGCGGTAGTCGCCAGCGTATCTGTACTGCAACTGTTCTTCCCAGATCCAGGCCAGGTCAGAATTACGCCCGGATTGCCGCAGTTTGTCCGCTGCCCTATCGAGGGACGTTTCGGTTTTCCATTGTTCCAGCCGGCTTTGTTCGGCAGTTATAAGCCAGTTTTCTACCTGGTGCAGCGGCAGTTCAAAGCCTTGGGTGTCTAACACGTGCTGGGCAATCCCCGCCAGTTCCTCCCGGGCGCGGGCGAAATCGCCTTGCCGCCGGGCTATGAGGATCTGGCCGTAGAGAAGTCCGTTCGTAGCCCCCCGCCTGACTAGTTCGGCCAGGTAGGCCTCAGCCGCCCCGGGGTCGACTTGGCTAAGAGCAGCCAGGCGCCAGCCCAGGAGGACCGAGGCGTTAGGGAAAGACTGGAGGGCGTAGTCAAGAAGAGGCAGGAGGCGGGTGGCTCCGCCGCTACGTAGCCTGGCGTCAGCGATTTTTACTAGGACCGCCAAGGGGTTTTCACTATGGCGCCAGACAGTCTCCAGGCTGTCAGCCCCTTCGGCAAAACGGCCTTGTCCGAAATGGACCAGGGCCAGGGAAGAACTGACTTCATCGACCGGGAAGCCAAGACTACCAGCTTTTTCCAGCCGCTCCCGGGCGATACTGTCGTGACCCGTTGCCCGCATAATCCGGCCGAGCAGGAAGTCCAGGCGGGCGAGGAGTCGGGGGTCGGCCTGGGGGTCGGCTTCCTTTCGCCTTAGGATGTCCAGGGCGGCGGGGAAGTCTTGGCGCTCGTAAGCAGTCATGATGTCCCGGGCCCAGGCCACTTCATCCCCCGCCTCTCGCCAGGCGGCTAAAAGACGCGGGAGGGTAATGACGAAGCCGGGGTCAGCCAGTAACACGTCAGAAAGGATACGGGTGAAAGTCGCTTCCCCGGCCAGGCGTATCGCCTGGCTAGTCTTGTCCTGGATTTCGCCTTCGGGCCGGTCGGAACGCTGCAGATTCATCTGGATATTAAGCAGATGCGCTTCCTGGAGGGTAGAATCGCTAGCGATGCAGATCGAGAGCGCCTCCTCGGCGGCGGCGTAATCCAGGAGGGAGGCGTGAATCTTGGCTTTGAGCAGCCACAAGGGAGTATAGGCGGGAGTGACGCGGAGGCTGTCTTCCACCAGTTCCAGGGCCCGGAGTTTTAAACCAAGGTTAAAGTAATAGTTGGCGATTTCGGTGTTTCGCACTACCGAAACGTTGCCGGTAACGTCGCTAGCCAGCATGCCGCTACGCGCCACTACTAAGAGGACTACCCCAAGAATGAAGGCGGGACGCGGCCGGAAACGGCGTCTAGCGGGAAAACCTGGCTTTTTATCCGGCTTAGCCACCCACATGACCCTTGCTCCTTCGCCTGCTGCCTGTCTTCTTCGCCACTTGTCAAACGCTTACGCTTAACCCCGCGTCCCCACTATCCCCATTCGCTAGCTTCACTTCGCCTAGCTTCACTTCGCCAAGATAAACACCTCGGGGCGGGAATTTTGTCCCACCAGGACTTGCCCGTAAGTGCCAGAGTGGACCGTCGCCGGTAGGGCCACCGGGGAGGGCGGTAGTAGTAGCCAGTCAAGAAACGGGATGTCTTCGGGTAGAATTGGCCTGCCGGTCGGATCGTTTTTCAGGCGTAGGGCGGTTTCCTTGCCCTTGCCCTTGGCCTGTTCCATAGCGCTAGCCAGGCCCTGCCAGTCCGGGTTGGCGCCAGGCTCGAAAACCACTCCAGTCCAGATATTGGTGCCTAAAGGAGCGGGGAGACGGCTGGTTTTGGCTTCGACCCGGGACAAATCGAGAGACCCGGGGGGCAGGAGAGCGAAGTTTTTTACGCCAGCGTTAGTCGCCTGTAACAAGGCGGTCAGGGTGTCAGCCTGGTCTGGGTCAAGAACCAGGACGCTGTTTTCCCAATTGGTTAAGGCGGTAGAAAGGTAATTGTCGCCTCCTGACTCCGGGCGAATCAGCCAGCGGGGTTCAGCGATTTCCACCAGAAGCATGGGGTAGGTGACTGACTGTTCCAGTTGGGAAGTGTTTTCCAGTCCCAGGGCGATTTTTCCCGGCTGGATCTGCGGGGATATGGGTAAGTTGGGTTCAGGCAAGAGGTTTTCCCCGCCAGCGGACAGGCTTAGGCGGTCGCCCCTTAGAGTCAGCACCAGGCGTTTTCCTAAAACGAAATCGGCTGGCGACTCAAATATGGTGTAAAGTCCGCGTTCGGGTATGCGTTCCTGCAGGACCAGGGTTTCCTGGTTGGTGAAGGATAGGCGTAGAAAAGACATTGGGGAAGAGTAGCGCACATAGACGCTTTGCGCCGCGTTGGCATTTCCCGTGGTCTGGAAGGATATCCGGAGGTTACGCCAGCCCGGGCGTATGCCAAAGGCGGCCAAAGCGTTTTCCCCAGGAAGGGATTTCTGGACCATCCCCTCTTTTTCCCGGCGGATATCCCCTTGTTCCGGTTGCCACAACCCGTGTCCAGTATCCTGGTTCGCCCGTAGAACAATGTCCTGGACCACAGCCCTAAGCCGCGGGGTAAGGTATTCTGACGCCGGTTGTTCCAGTGCTTCCAGGGCTTGCGTGGGTTGGTTAAGGGAAAGAAAGCGGAGAATTTGCGCGGCTTGCCCGAGTCCCGGGCCCATATTTTGCCAGACCGGCAGGAACCAGGCCAGCCACTCGATAGCGCCGGCTTGTTCCAGGATAGAGGCGACTAGATTACCCGCCGCTTCCATATCCCGGTCAGCGAATATCTCGGTCAATTGCCGGTTGATTTCGCCTTGGCCTAAACCGGGCCAGCGGCTGATATTTTCCACCATCAGGAGAATAGTCACCGGGTCACCCGGATTCGCTAGCCGGAGTACCTCTATGGCGGCGGCGGCCTTGGGGTTTTCCTCGCGGTTAATATGGGCAATCGCCTTGAGGCGCCAGAGCCGCATGTAGGTGGGGTCAAGGGAAATGGCCCGGCCAAGTAAGTCCAGGGCGAGACTGTCGTCACGCCCGAGCAAGCGCTCCGCCTGCCCGGCTAGGCTAGTGATGGAGTCATCGGTTAAGGACGGGGTACCCCCCCTTGTCCCTCCCGCTGCCCCGCCTCCTATTCCTTCCGTTTCGCTGTCGCTGTCAAAATCGTCCGGCAGAAGGTCTTGCTCCGGGGGCGGGGGCGGCGGACCACTGGGGCCAAACACTTTCTCAATGTTTTCGCTTAAAACATAGCCGAGAGCGGCTAGTAAAATAATGAAAAGTATGGCTAGGATAGTCCTGCCGATGCTCATGATAATCATCCCTGTTGGTTCAGCCGGGTTCGCCACCACCCTGAGGCGCTGTTGGCGGCGGCCAGTCTGATTTCCCCATAACCATCCGAGTATGGAGTAAAACGCCCACTCGCCTGAGTGGGGAGAGTTACTAGGTAGAGACAGTCTCTATATGTTTTTCGACCACTTTCCCCCCGGGATTGCTCAACTTCTTGTGTATATTTACTAATCCCCCTTTATTACCGGGAAAACTCGGTGTTATCGGACGTAAAGCGCTTTTTTTCGGGGAATTATGGGTTATCGGACATTGTTTTGGGGTGGGAGGGAAGTGGCGAGGGTTTGGGGGTGGGTGGGAGGTGGC
>JAITQC010000204.1 GCA_031289115.1 Planctomycetota bacterium | reverse complement strand
GTGTTCCGTCGGGGGGCGTTATCCCGGGGGTGGGGGGCGCGGCCGCGGGGGGGCCCAAACCGGCGGGGGGGTTGGGGGGGGGGGGGGGGGGGGGGGCGCTTTCCATTCCCGCCTCGCCTCCGTCAAGACTTAGAGCCGGGTTACCTGGGAGAAGGGAGAGTATTTCCTCCACTCCTTCGTCTATGCGGGGTTTAAGGTCTTCCGCCTCCGGAGTAGCCTCGGTCTGGCGCTCCTCCCGGCTCACTTCCCCCATCGCCTCGGGGTTGTCCACACTTGTCACCAGTTCCGACGGGTCCACCAGGATAAAGGGGAGCTCCTTTTCCTCCTCCAGCCGGGGGGCGGGATTGGCGCCAAGCAGGGTGAGGAGAAAGATAATAGCCGGCAGAATGGCCTGCAGGGTGAAGAAAATGATGTTGACCAAGAGGGCGAGGAGAAGGGAGAGGAGAAAGGCGTCGTGGCGACGGGCGGGAATAATTCCCTGGTGGCGGAAGAGAGAGAAACGCAGGGAGTAGTTACTGGCCGGATGGGTCATAACTAGGTGCCCCGTAAAAAGTCGGCTTCCGGAATGGTCCCGGCGGCAGGGGTAAAAAAGGAGGTTGCCGCAAGCGGCGGAACTGGGTTAAAGCGGCTGGTCTGGCCAAAGTTGGTCGGTGGGACTGAAACAATTGCGTCAGGGAAGTGGGGGAGCGCTAACTGACCCCTGGCGTCGGAAAGCCGCACCAGGGGTTGCCTGGAGTCAACCCGGGTTGACAATTCGCTAGGGGTGGGGTTAGGCGGAAGAAAAGGGGAGAGTCGGTCTTTAGGGTTCATTTTGCAAGCTTTCGCGGGAGAATTGATCAAAATCTTGCAATAGCGTAAGTGTTTTAAGGCTAATAAAACTGATTTAGCGGCGTTTGTGGCGTTTTGTCAAAATTTGCCGCTTTTTTTCGGCCTGGCCACCTCGCCATCAGCCAGACGGGTCAGGTTTTCACCGCTAAGCCGGTAGGGTAGCCATTCATGGAGACGCTGGGCACCCAGGGATTGGTAGAAGGAGTGGGCGGAGTGGTTCCAGTCCAGGCAATTCCACTCCAGGCGGACGTAGCCGCGTTTCTCTGCCAGGCTAGCCAGATACTGTAATACCGCGGTGCCGCAACCCTTGCCCCGGGCGTCGGGGCGGATAAAAAGATCCTCCAGAAAGAGGCCGGGACGGCCGGCGAAAGTGGAGAAGGTAGTGAAAAAGATGGCGTAGCCAACCACTTCCCCCTCCGCCTCGACTAACAGCGCCTCCGCCTTGCTGTCGGTAAACAGCCACTGCCGCAAAGACTCGGCGTCTACTTCAACCTGGGGGAGGAGGTTTTCGTAGACAGCCAGTTCACGGATCAAGACAACCATAATATCCAGGTCGGCGGTGGTAATCGGCCGGATGATCAGGCATCCCCTTCGCTTTACCGGCATACATCCCTTCCTTGGCTATGGCGTACGGCCGGGTATGTTTCCCGGCCGCTGGGGAGCTCTAGGGTTTCGAGAGCATTTTTCCGTTGGCCTGGATGTAATTCATGGTTTTGTAGATTAAGCGGGCCGCCGCCAACTCGGATTGGATGCTGTTCTCGGTGGGGCAGAGTTCAGTAATGTCGATAGCGGCGATACGGCGGCGGGAGGCGACTTTTTTCAGTAGGCGCAATAACTGCCACCAGCGTAGGCCACCCGGTTCGGGAGCGCCAACCGCCGGGGCGACAGAGGGGTCAAGGCCGGTCATGTCGATGGAAAGGTAGACTGGGCTACGCAGTTCGTCAATTACCGAGTCCTGCCAGCTTTCGTCAGGCGAACGGTCGACATCGGCCATGAAGAAGGTTTCCACTGATATCGAACTGTCCATTATGCGTTCAAAAGAATCGCGGGAAAGGGTGCGTATCCCCACCTGGCAGATGCTCGGGGGATGCTCGAGTTCCAGCACCCGGCGCATTACCGTGTGGTGGTTTTCGCTGCCGTCCTCGTCATCGACATCGCCTAGGTCAGCGTTGGCGTCAATGTGGAGAACAGTTAGTTCGGGTGAATTGGCCAGGAGGGCGGTTATACCCCAGAGGGAAACAGTGCCGTCACCACCGAGAATCACCGGAACGGCGGTGGCGGCCAGGGCTTCGGCAACCCGCTCCTTGACCCATGGCTCGAGTTGGCCGGGTTCGGTGGGAGCTGACTCGGGCGCCAGGGCGTGGATACCAATCATGTCAATCAGGCTGAGACCAGTTTCCTCGTCATAGTCATCAATGATGCTGGAGGCGTCGAGAATTTTCTGAGGCGCCAAGGCTTGTCCGCGGATATAACTCGCAGTGGCGTCGTGGGGGGCGGGAATAAGAGAAAAATACGCCTCTGAGAGATCGGAACTTTCGTATCCGAGGAATCGAGCCTCTGCGTCTGCCATGGTCTGCTCCTGTTTTAAGGTTGGTTAATGTCTTTATAAATAGAGGCTTAAAAATACGGTAGCCCCATTTCCAGTTAAGATAAAATAAAACACCCTGGCATGACCGCTCGCCGTCATGCCGCCTGTCTAGTGGACTACTTATGATAATGGCAAGCCAGCGGGGGCGCAAGGGTAATGTTTGGGAAAATCAAGTAACTCTTGGCGGCGGGAAAATTTATTTGACAAGCTGAGAAAAAACCATAAGGTTATTTCTTTACTTACCAATATATCCCTACAGGGGGTATAGTGCTGCTGTAGCTCAGCTGGTAGAGCACTTCCTTGGTAAGGAAGAGGTCTCGAGTCCGATTCTCGACAGCAGCTCCATTAAAACTGAAGCCGCTCCGGCGGCGATTTTTATGTTTGTCTAGTGCGGCGGGACGTTTGGCGCCTCTCCGCAACTAACCCTAAGGGTGGCGCACCAGTCCAACCGGTGAGCCATCCCCTCTTAAACGCGGCTTTTTCCTTTAGCTGCGACAATCGTCTTCGTTCGCGCAGGGTGGCATAAAACCACGGAAGCGGCGAATCGGTTGCTACGGGTCGTTGGTTTTGACCCGAACCGGTCCGACTCACACTTGCGGGGTCCACTAGCGAACGGAGCGTTTTTTTATACCCTTTTGTTTTTTCGGTAAAGGCTGATTTGCTTTCGCCAGTTTAGCGGCAACCTCCGGTATACTCGCTTCTGGTTGGTAATTTAGGAGAAAAAGAATGGCCACGGAAAATTTTGTCCGCAAGAAACCGCATATCAACGTAGGCACTATCGGCCACGTTGACCATGGCAAGACCACCCTGACCGCCGCCATCACCGCCGTGTCCTCCGCCAATTTCGGGGGTGGCCGGGTCATAACCTATGACGAGGTGGCTAAGGCTTCGGAGTCGCAGGGTCGCCGCGACTCCACCA
>JAITQC010000091.1 GCA_031289115.1 Planctomycetota bacterium | reverse complement strand
GCCCTTAGTTGCACTCCCCACTCGGTGTAGGTGAGAAACACCCAGAGGATAAGCAGGACCAGGGCCATGATAAGGATGTTGTTAGGGATGTGGAGGGTCCGCCCGATCGCCAGGGTTTTAAAAGCCTCGGGTAGCCCGGAGGCGATGGGGACGCCCTGGGCGTAGGCGAAGTTAAGCCCCACCACGATACTCCCGGTGCCGAGGGTCGCCACCACCGAGTTGACTTTCAGCTTGGTGATAATTAAACCGTTCAATCCGCCAATAACCAGGCAAACCAGGAGAACAATCAAGATGGATAAATAGGTGTTCAGGTGGTAGTTGGCCATTAGGCCAGTCACCAGCACCCCGGCGAAGGAGGCGAGGTAGGCGATACTAAGATCCATCTCGCCCACAATCAACCCCATGGTGAGACCACCCGAGATGATGGCGGAAAGCGAGGCTTGGTTAATGATGTTCACCATATTCCGCGGGGTGGGAAAGATGTTGGGAACCGCGACGGCGAAAGCGGCAAACATTATGATTAAACCGATAATGGTGCCGAATTTGCTTACCGCCAGAAACAGGTTGCGCCGCCGTAACCTCTGCTCCGCCGCTGTACGCATGTCGCCCTCCCCGTCTCCCAGCCACTCGCCAGGCTTTATTTACAACTGTGATAGAGAATGTTTTCCTTGGTAATGGCGCTCCCGACCAACTCGCCGACAATTTTACCAAATGACATCACCAACACCCGGTCGCAAACCCGCGGCAGCTCTTCGTTGTCAGAGGATATGACAATTATACCCATGCCTTCCGCCGCCAGCTCGCGGATTTTACCATGTATTTCAGCCCGGGCCCCGACATCCACCCCCCGCGAGGGCTCGTCCAGAATCAGCACCCGCAAATCCCGGTTTAGCCATTTACCAATAACCACCTTCTGCTGGTTGCCGCCGGAAAGGTCGATAACCGCCGTATAGACCGAGGGAGTCTTGATCGCCAGGCGTTTGACAATAGCCTCGGTCATTTGGGCCGAGCGCTTCATATTGACCAAGGGGAGGCGGGGAGCGAGGCGAAGGCTGGTGAGGTTAGTCAGGCTGATGTTAAAATCGACACTGTCCTTCAGGATCAGGCCTTGGGAACGGCGCTCCTCCGGCACCAGGCCAATCCCGGCGACAATGGCGTCAATGGGTTGGCGGGGGGAGAAGGGTTGGCCAGACAGCCGCATTTCTCCCGCATCGGGGTGGTTGATCCCGAAAATCAAGCCAGCGAGTTCGGTTCGTCCCGAACCGACCAGGCCGCCAATTCCCAGGACTTCGCCCTGGTGAAGGCAAAAGTCTACCTGGCGCACCTTGTCACCAGCCGACAAGGCGTTGACTGACAAAACCTCGGGTCGAGCCTCTAAATCCGTGGCGGCGGGAAGGGACACGTCGCGCATTTCACCGCCGACAATAGCCTCGATAAGATCCTGTTTAGTCACTTGTTCGCGCTGGGTGGTAAGAACCAGGCGCCCATCCTTGAAGACGGAAATATCCCGGCAAAGGCGAAGTATCTCATCCAAGCGGTGGGACACGTAAAGCACCGCCACCCCGTCCCGGGTCAGGTCGTCAATAACCCGGAAAAGCCGCTCCGACTCCTCGGTCGAAAGCGAGGCGGTGGGTTCGTCCATGGAGATAAGACGGCAACGGTGAATCAGGGCGTGGGCGATCGACACCAGCCATTGGTCAGCCACGCTCAGGGTGTCAACTATGGTGTCAAGCGACTGCTTGAGACCCACCCGTTCCACCACTCCCCCCACCGCCCGCCTCGCTCCGCGCCAGTCGATAAAACCAAAACGGCCGGGTTTTTTCATACCCAGGGTGAGGTTTTGCAGAATGGTAAACTTGGGAATGAGGGCCAGTTCCTGGTGGATGAAGTTTAGGCCAGCCCGGAAGGCCTCCTGGGGATTAGTAACGACGTAGGGTTTATCCTCCAGGTAGATTTCCCCAGCGTCCCGGGCGATATCGCCAGAAAGGATCTTGATAAGGGTGGACTTGCCAGCCCCGTTGGAACCAATGAGGCCGTGGACCTCCCCGGCTGACACCGCCAGACTCACGTCCTGGAGCGCCTGGACACCGCCAAAACTCTTGGAAAGTCCAACCACTCGGAGAAGGGGAGGGACAACTTGCCCATTGGGGTTAGTCATGGGGGAGTACCTCCGCGCCAGAAAAACTGTCGGCCCCGGGAAAAACCACCCGGCTGGCCGGCCGGGAAAAGGCGCTATCCCGACCGGCCAACAGGTTAATTAGCGGCCAGCCGCTTCCGGGTGTTCCTTGATAAAGCCAGCGATTGATTCCTGGTTTACCACAATTACCGGAACTTCGCGAGGACCAGCTGGGAAATCCTTGCCTTTTTCGATCGCCTCCTTCAGGGCCTGCACCAAAACCGCCCCCTCCACTTCCGATTGCTCCCAGGCAGTGGCGGTCATCCAGCCGCTCTCCACCGCCACCACCGCGTCAATATTGCCGTTCTGGCCATAGACCTTGACGTCGTGGCGATCCTGCTGCCGCATGCTGGCGATAGCGCCTAGGGCCGGGTCATCCCAGGAACCCCAGATAGCCAGGGGTTCGTTGCCTTCCGGATGGGCTGACAACCAGGCCGAGGCAAACTCCGCCCCATCCTGGAGGTAACCCGGGATACGCACCTCGTTTTTCGTCACCGTGATGTCGGGATAATTGACCAGTATCTCGTCCAGAACCAGTTCCCGCTCCCGGGCCACCTGGCCGGTGTGGTAGGTGAGGGCAAGAACGGAACCCTTGCCACCCATGTCCTTAACCATCTGCTCGACAATCGGCCGGGCCATGATTCCGCCACTACCGGAAGTCACCACCACCCCTTCGCCATAACCGCCACCCCAGGTACCTACCTTCACATCTTCCTCGGCCGCTGCCCGTAGACCTGAGCCCAGGGAAGTAATGGGGAAAACCAGGTCGATAATGGCGTCCACTCCCCGCAACACCAGGTTTTCGATAGCGGCGTTAGCCTCGTCCGGACTGCCATGGCCGTCAATCACGATGACGTCCCAGCCCAGCCGTTCCGCTTCCTCGGTGGCGCCCCGGATAGCCCGGGCGTTACCCGAGTCGTTGACGTCAATCGACACCATGCCAATCGAAAGCTTCTTTCCTTCCGCCGCCATCCCGGCCAGCGCGAAAAGCATTACCGCCCCAACCACCACCAGTGATTTCGCCAGTACATAACGCATTCTTAGTCCTCCCCGTGCCAGTTAATTGGCTTTAAGAAAATAAGCCCACCACACTTTGCCAAAAATATGGCTAATCGATTAAACAATAGAGACACGAAAAAAGGCCCGGAAGCCAGGATAAAAAAACCGGCGACCAGAATTCCCGTTCCCAACTGATAAAAAATAACCATACCAGGGAACGTTTATAGTTTTCAAGAATGGGCTGGATTCAGGGAAGTTGAAAAAGGGAGACCTACTCTGGTCTTGCGAGTTAAGCTAATCTGGGTTAAAGGCAATTTAGCAAAAGGGGGGGCGGGCTGTCAATTAAAATGTGGGTAAACCCGAAAGCTTATACCGCCAGGCAAAGCGGGTTTTCCCCGCGTCGACAGTGCTTATCCCGGAATAGGAGACCCTAACGCCAGGCGACCTACCTGGGGTGGCCCGGGTCAGACAAAATTGACATGCGGGGGAGGCGTACTCAACTGCTCCAGCCACTGGTTGATTTCATGATGCCGGCAGTTCGCCTGGCATGATTTTTTGTCATAATGCTGGTTTATATGCTCGATTGCCGCTTTCTTCTCGGTCGAGCGCCAGAGCGAGGCGAAATCCGTTTCCCCCAGGTTACCCAAAACCGCCTGGGGATCCTCCTGGTGCGAAAAACAGGTATAGAGCTGACCATCCTCGCGGACATAGACAATGAAGGGAAGACCGTGACAAACGCTATACTGGCGGGAATTCTCCACCAGGCCTATGTTCCGTAGCGTTACCTGAAAAGTCTTTCCCGCCAGTTTCGCCAGCTCGCTTTGTAGACCAGCCAAAAACTCCGGGGTGCGAAACGCCATGTCGGGCTGATAGCGGTTACCCGGGTGGTTGTAGAAATGTTTGACTGAGAAATAATCGGCTCCCGCCTGTTTCAGGCGCCGGGCCAATTCCACCAGGGTGTTCTGGTTCTCCGGCAACAAAACACATTGCGCCCCAATAGTGAGGCTGGAGGCAAAAGACTCCTTGTATTTAAACAGGCG
>JAITQC010000076.1 GCA_031289115.1 Planctomycetota bacterium | reverse complement strand
CGAGGTTTTTGGCACCGGTAGGCACCGGGGGGCGGTAAGGGTTGCCTAAGCCAAGGTTTTCTTCCCGCCGGCCGCCACCGGGCCTTCTAACGCCCACCGGTTTGGCGGTAAGCTTAAGCCCGGGGCTGGCAAAAATAGAACTTTTCGACCGGCCTAGCAGTCAGAAAGTTCGTCTATGCCGGGTACGGGCGGAAAATCACGCGCCACCCCGTCTTGCCTCGCCGCTTCCGCCACCGCCTCCGCCACCGCCGGCGCCACCCGCCGGTCGAGGGGGTTGGGGATAATGTTTTCCCGGTTAACTCCGTCCCGCTCTGCCAAGCTAGCGATCGCTGCCGAGGCGGCCAGACACATGCCGCCGGTTATCTGGGTGGCGCCAGCGTCCAGGGCGCCCCGAAAGAGACCGGGGAAGGCGAGGACATTGTTGACCTGGTTAGGATAATCCGACCGGCCGGTGGCTAATACTGCTACCCAAGGCCGCACCACTTCCGGATCTATTTCCGGGTCGGGGTTGGACATGGCTAGAACTATGGGGTCGGGAGCCATCGCCTTCACTCCGGCCAGGGGAAGGAGGTTAGGTCCGGACAAGCCAAGAAAGACGTCAGCGCCCGCCAGAGCCTCGACGACACCACCCTCCACCCGGCGAGGATTGGTGATTTTGGCCAACTCCAGGTTGGACTCGCTTAGTCCAGGTTTGCCGCTAAAGATGCTTCCGCCGCGGTTCACTCCGATAATTTCGCCAACCCCGGCTTTTGTAAGAAGACGGATGCAGGCGGTTCCCGCCGCGCCAACTCCAAGCACCACCACCCGCAAACGGCTAAAATCCTTGCCGGTCACCCGGCAGGCGTTTTGAATCGCCGCCAGGACTACGATGGCGGTGCCATGCTGGTCGTCGTGAAATACCGGAATATCCAGGGTGTTTTTCAGTCTATCCTCAATGGCGAAACAACGGGGGGCGGAGATGTCCTCCAGGTTGATGCCGGCGAAGGAGGGGGCGATTTGGGTAACGGTCGCCACTATCTCCTCCATGTCCTGACTAGCCAGGACAATGGGAAAGGCGTCAACCCCCCCGAATTCCTTGAAGAGGATGGCTTTTCCCTCCATGACGGGCAGGGCGGCTGCCGGACCGAGATTACCTAGACCCAGGATGGCCGAGCCGTCTGACACCACCGCCACCAGGTTGCGGCGCTGGGTGAGGATGCGCGCCCGGTCAGGAACCTTGGCGATGGAACGGCAGATCCTGGCCACCCCCGGGGTATACTGGCGGGCGAGGTCGGCGGCGGATTTAAGCGGGGAGGTGCTACTCATCTGGAGCTTTCCCCCGCGGTGGAGGGCGAAGACATCGTCCTGGAGACCGGTTGAGGTGAGGCCGGGGATGCCCCGTAGGCTTGTCAAAATTTCCTGTTGGTGAGGAAGGTCGCGGCAATAGACAGTGATAGCCAGACTGCCGTCAGGCAGGGGCAGGGCGGCGGCTAGCCGTCCACCGTGCAGGCTTAGGGCAGGCACGATACGGGCTAAGGGGTCCATTGACTCCTGGTCCCGGACTGACAGGGTGAGGGAAAAACCCGGTCCTGGCGCTGGCAAGGTTTGCTCCTTAAAGGTTGGCCCTATTTTTCCAGTTCAGAAAACAAGCCATTATGAATCAAGGGTTCGAGCCCAAAAATTGCCGACATTTTCACTTTAAATCGATTTGCCCTATTGTTTCAGGTTCAGTTGAGGCTGGCGTTAGCGAAGAATTTGTTGGCTGTGGGAGCGCGGGAGCGTATCCCAGTACAACAAACCGAGGTAGTAAGTATACGCAGGAAAAGCAATGGGTCAACCGTCGACTAGGGCTTAAACACCACCACCCGGCTAGTAAAAAGGTGGCTCCTGGCTTCATGGAGCTGGCGCAGGGGACCAGGTCGCCTTCGGCCTTTTGTCAGGCCTGAACTTAGCCATTCCGTTTTTTTAAGCCTAAGGCGCTATCGAAAAAATGCCGCCAAAAAGGGGTAAAAAAGTTGCGCGGGGGAATTTGGGTTAGCTGATTAAATGGGAAACGGCCGGCAAGAAAGACGCCGCCAGGGCGGAGTGCTTCACTGGTGGGGGGGCGGGAAGAACTCTTCCGACACCGCTTTTTGCAACAGGCGGACCGCCGCTTCCACTGGCTGGGATAGGGTGCAGCCAGCCGCCCGGTGGTGTCCGCCACCGCCAAAGCGTTTTACCACCCGCAGGGCATCGTGCGGTTCAAGGGTGCGTAGGCTGGCCTTGACTGAGTTACCCCTCCCCGGGGGTTTTTCCGGTGGTTCGCTTACTAGTAGCGACACCTCCACCCCGGCGGTGTCCTGCAGGGTGTTAATAAGGTTTTGCGTTCCTTCCGAACCACAGCCAGCCGCCTGAAAATCCGCTGGGGTTAACCAGGACAGGGCCAGACGCCCCTGATGGTGGAATTCCGCCCGGGTGAGGAGCCGGGCCTGGAGATCCCGGGCGTAACGGGGTGTGGATTGAAAGAGATAGTGGGCGGTGAGAACCGGGTCGGCCCCGGCTTCCAGGCAAGCTTGGGCCGCCTTCAAGGTGGCTGGACGGGTGTTGTCGTAGGAGAAGCGCCCGGTGTCGGCGACTATGGATGTCCATAAGGCCTGGGCGGCGTCCCGGCTTAAGGCCCAACCCGCCGCCGCCGCCAGTTGTACCGCCATCTCCCCGATGGAACTGGCCTGGGGTTCGATCCAGGCCACCTCGCCAATCCCGGTGAGACTTGAGGCGTGGTGGTCGAGATTGGCGACCGGGAGGCGGTTTTTCGCCTGACGGTTCACCGGGTCAAGGCGCTCCCATTCACCGCAGTCTAGGACCAGAAGGGCGTCGTAGTCTTTGGTCCAATCCTCTTCCGGGGAGGCCTGGTGGATAGGGCAGCTGTCCAGGATAAAATCAAGGCCGGGTGGCGGGGGGAGGAGGTTGACTGGGTTGGCGACGCGGCCAAGGCCACGGAGGATAAGCGAAAGACCCACCGACGCCCCTAGGGAGTCGGCATCCGGACGCTGATGGCCGGTGAGGGCGATCCGTTGGTGGGCGGGAGAAGAGAGAAATGAAATGACATCCGACATCGACATGGCGGAGCGTCAAGCCTCAAGGAAGTTCAATGTTGCCACCGCGGGGAATGACAATGCCACCGTGACGCTCGCGTTCAAGTTGCCGCGCCTGCTCAATAAGCTCGTTTACCGCCCCCCGGATAGCCTCGGGGAAGGCCTCGCAGGCAGTCTTGAGACTGGTAGCGGGAATCTCGCACTGAACCGGGATCATTCCCGCCTGGGTCATGATCTGGGCTGAGCCCATGAAAATGGCGGCTCGGCTTGAGTCAGGACTGCCGTCAATCTTGACTGGCGTCAGGCACTGGATTGTACCCATCCCCAGGTCAGTGTAGGTTTCCTGGCGGAATAAATTATCAGTGTTGACCCGGTTGTTGGCTGGGTCGAGTTTGTCGAGGGGCATGTTATTTCCTCAAAGGTACAAAAAGTTGGGACAACCCGGACCCGACTTGGACAACTGGGACCAGCTCTGCCTAGGCTTTTTCCGCCTCGCCAGCCTTCTTGACTTTTACCCAGCGCTTGCGGCCGCGGATAGTTATCCGCTTGCATCCCGCCGCTTCACGGTTTTTCACTTTGTTAGCCTTTTTCTTGCGATTCAGCCGCAACTTGAATTCCATATCGTCTCCACTTGGTTAGGGAAAAACCCCGGGGACCTTGCCGGTCCCGCTTCTACAGATAGTTCCAAGCAAACAATAGTACCGGTCTAGACGCTTTCTTTCAATCTCTTCCTGAAATAATCGGCGATTCCGGCGGAGGGGATACGCTCCTGGCGCATGGAGTCGCGCTCCCGTACCGTGACGGTGCCATCGGAAAGGGTGTCGGTGTCGACAGTCACACACCAAGGGGTACCGACCTCGTCCATACGCCGGTAACGTCGGCCAATGGCGCCGGAGGCGTCGTAAAAAGAGTTTACCCCATCGTCCAAGAGTTCAGCGAGAATCGCCCGGGCCTTCTCCGGCATGCCATCTTTTTTCACCAGGGGGAAGACCGCCACCTTGATAGGGGCAAGGCGGGGGTGGAAGCGTAGGACCGTGCGGACATCGTTTTTGGCAGCGTCAACAGTTTCCTCGGCATAGGCGTCGCAAAGGAAAGCGAGGGTGGCGCGGTCTGCCCCGGCGGCCGGCTCTACGACAAAGGGGACATAGTGGGTCTTCTTCTCTGGATCAAAGTAGGACAGTTCGCGCCCAGTCGCTTCGGCATGGCGCCGGAGGTCGTAGTCGGTGCGGTTGGCTATGCCCTCGAGTTCGCCCCATTCCCCCTCGCCTTGGGGGTTTTCAAAGGGGAAGAAATACTCGATGTCGGCGCAGGCCTTGGCGTAATGGGCCAGTTCCGATTTTTCGTGGTCGCGTAAACGCAGGCGGTCAGGCCGCATCCCAAGCGACGTGTACCAGGCCAAACGGGTTTGCCGCCAATACTCGTACCATTTTTCATCCTCGCCTGGGGGGACAAAAAACTCCAGTTCCATCTGTTCAAACTCACAAGTGCGGAAGGTGAGGTTGGAGGTGGTGATTTCGTTACGGTAGGACTTGCCGCACTGGGCAATTCCAAAGGGCGGACTCTGGCGGGCGGAGTTTAGGACATTAAGAAAATTGACAAACATGCCCTGGGCGGTTTCCGGCCGCAGGTAAACCGCCGAGGCGGAGATGATGGAGAAGAGGGACTCCCGCCTTTCACTCGCGCCCATGCCGGCCAGATTGTCCAGCCGGTCGAGTATTTCCTGCATGGGGTCGACTGGCCCAAGCGAGGTTCGAAACATCAAGTTAAACTGGCGTTCGGGCGAAAGGTCAGCTGAACCACAGACTGGACAGACGTAGCCGCGGTCGCTTGCCGTTCCGCTCAATTTTTTCCCGTCTTTACGACCGCCCTCGCGATAGGTGATGGCGCTACCTGGTTCGGCCCGGGGGGCTTTGTCAGCCCGAAAGCGTTCCTTGCAGTTACGACAGTCTACCAGGGGGTCGGAGAAACCGGCCAGGTGGCCGGAAGCTTTCCAGACGTCGGGGTGCATGATGATCGAGCAGTCGAGACCGACCACATCGTCACGCCGGTGCACTATGTCCCGCCACCAGGCGTCTTTCAGGTTTCTCTTGAGTTCCACCCCTAAGGGGCCGTAGTCATAGCAGGCCCGTAGACCCCCGTAAATTTCCGATGACTGGAAAATAAAGCCACGCCGCTTGGCGAGGCTGACGATTTTTTGCATGGTGCTTTCTGACATTGGGTTGAACCCCCCTAAGCTGGAGCTTTAAGATGACTGACGCGGGTGGAAAAGCTTCCCCAAAATATCCAGGCCTTGATCGATGGTTTCATCCTTGGCCGCGAAAACAATGCGAAAATGCGTGTCCCGCTCGGAGAAACAACCGCCGGGGATAACGAGAAGGTTGTTTTTTATGCAGGTTTCAGCGAATTCGCTTCCACTTCCCCAGGGCGTCTGGGGGAAAATATAGAAGGATCCGGCGGGTTTGACAAAGGAATAGCCTAGGCGGGAAAGTCCGTCGGCTATGCGGTCGCGCTTGGCGCGGTAGTTGGCCATTTCCGCCTGCATGGAGAAGCCTATGGCGTAGGCGGCGGCGCTCTGGAAGGGCGTGGGAGCGCAGACAAAGGAAAACTGCTGTAGTTTGGTCATGGCTTGGATCACGTTTTCCGGGCCAGCCGCCCAGCCGACGCGCCAGCCGGTCATGGCGTGGCTTTTGGAAAAACCGCCAAGGGCGATGGTGCGAGCGGGACAAATTTCCCGGAGGCTTACAAAAGGGTTGTCGAAACAATAGCTGTCGTAAATCTCGTCGGAAATCGCCAAAAGGTCGTGTTTCTCCAATATTTCGGCGATGGCGACTAGCTCCTCCCGGTTATAGACTGACCCGGTGGGGTTAGCGGGGGAGGCCAGGAGGATGGCCTTGGTTCGCGGAGTTACGGCGGCGGCGATTTTACCTGGATCAAGACGCCAGTCGGGATAGGTGTCATAGAATACGGGCCGAGCGTCAAACATCAGGGCAAGTTGCTTGTACATGACAAAATATGGGTCAGGTATGAGGATTTCATCGCCAGGGTCGAGGAGGGCCATGAAGGAGAGGACTAGGCCGCCTGACACGGCGCTAGTTACCAGTACCTCTTTCTCCCGGTAGTTACTGAGGGGGCCGCGTAATAAGGCTTCCCGGAGGTCGTGGCCACCCTGGGTGGGGGTGTAGGCGTTTTTCCCAGCCTGGATGGCGCTAATGGCTTGTTCCTTCACCGGGTCAGGGACATCGAAATGCGGCTGGCCGATGGAAAGGTTGACCGGGTTCTTCAGGGTGGCGGCGAGGTCGAAAATTTTACGTATCCCCGAAGCTTCGGTGCGGTTGATCCGCTGGGCTAGCGCTTGCATCTACCTACCCTCTCATCCCGCTGGCTACCAAAACAGGGAAAAACCTAAAGCCTACCGGGCGAAAAGAATCGCCCGGGTGCGTTCCAGCTTAAACTTTTTGCTTGTTTACCCCACGTAGAGAGGCTATTTGGCTGCCGCCGCCGGAGCTGCCGCCGTCGCCTCTTCTTCCGCCACTGCCTTCTTCTTTTTCTTCATCGCCACTTTGATGGAACGGACTTTGGGAAGACCGAACAAACCCTGCTCTTCCGAGTTCCAGCGCTCGGCGGCGGTCAGTTTTTCCAGTCGTTCCAGGCGGGTGAGGACATTGCGATGCTTGGAGGAGCTGTTGCTGTTGCGAAACGAAGAATGGATGCTCACACTAAATTCCTTTCTTGAAGTCGGACGGTTTTTCCCTGGGACTAGCCGGGCTGGTGCCCATTTTCTGGGTCACGGCAGATTGCCCCGCTACCTAGGGGAATAGCAAGTCTTGCCGCCACCATCGGCGTGCCGGCCCGGAGGATATAATAAATGTTGTTCTCTGACGTCAGGGTACTAAAGTGGGTGTCTCCTTTGGCCAGGATAACATCGGCCTTTTCCATTATCTCACGGAACTGGCTGGAGGAGCGCTCCTGCATCAAGCCATACATGCCGGTTCCCGGGTTAATCACTTCCACTGGCAAGGTGAATCCGGCGGTCACCGCGTCTTTCTCCGTGGCCAGGCTGAACACTGGCCGGGCAGCCACCGCCAGGAACACCTTTTTACCCTTGCTCACCAGATACTCGGTGAGGGGGCGGTCAAGGGCGATTTCGCCAGCCCGGTCGGCCACCAGCACCACCACCGCCGCCCGGGTGAGTTCGGCCGCGAGTTTCTCAGATTCGTCCCGGGCCGGGCGGGAACTGTAGTAGAGGGCTACTTTTTCCTCAATGTCGGAACGTCCTAGACCAGTGAAATCGGTAAGAGCTCCGGCGTAGGATATTTTCAGGGAAGCCTTGAGTAGGTCGCCGTCACTACTGGAACGTTCATAAAGGCTTTTGAGAATTCCCAGGGCCGCCTTGTTGCCCCTGGCCTTCTCCTTTTCATAAGGATCCTTGACTCCAAGGGCGCGGCAGGCCACGTCCCAGCATGTGAGATAGAGTTCAGAAGGATCCACCCCGAAGTCGCCGCTATCGGCCAGGACCGACATGACTTTCAGAATGATCTTCCGGTGGATAAAGACATCGTCGGAGACCGCACGGGCTGCGTCAAGTATCTTGGTCAGGGCGTCAGGTATGCAGTCAGGTATAGGTTTCATTCCGTTATGTTTCTCATAGCTCTCCAGTAACTCAACCCAGTGGGGTACCAAGCTCACGTACCGGCGCTATCTGGCAACCGATATAAGGGCGTGGTTCACGGGAAAGGGTTACTCCCTCCATCTGGTTGTAAATCTGGAGAAGCCGGTTAAGATCAGGATCGTTTAGGCCGCGTCCCAGTCCGACCGCCAGGATAAAGCGGACATCATCGCCCTTGGTGTTACGGAAGATGAAGGCCGGTATTTCCGCGCCAAAGTTTTTGGCTCCGAGAGCCACCGCCTCGGAAAGTTCCAGCTCCAGGCGCTCGGGGATTTCTGAGACTGCGGGCTCGGTCCTTAACACCAGGGTGTAGTCCTGGTCCGGGGGCACCAATACCGGCCGCAACCGTCCCGCGAGTTCACGGAGACTGACTTGTTCGGGGTTGACGCTGTCGATTAGTTCCCCGCTGGACGGTCCGATGGGTTTTTCCTCTTGCCCCCGCTTGTAGCCGAGGAAGTAGGCGGAACCGGACAATACCAAAACCACCAGGAAAATAATAAAAGCCGTATCAAGAGCTACCACCACTTCCCGGGGTGAACGTACCCGTGGTTCCACTCGGGCAGGTAGGAGAACCGGGGGAGCAACCGGACTCTGCTCCAGCGCCACCGGACGGTCCCGGACCGGTAAAACCGGGGGCAACTGGCTTTCCAGGCTGGTGTCAATAATAATTCCCACCGGCTCCGGGGTGGGTTCTGGGGCTTTTTCCTGCCAGGATGTATCGCTACTGCGTCCTCGTCCACTGGTCGGGGTAGGCCGGCTAGTGGGGGGTGAAGGCTCCTCCGGTATAGGTGAAGCCACCGGGTGAGGCTCATAAGTTAGGGGTTTTTTGCCCTGCGCTCGTTTTTCCGCGAGAATCTCGTAAAGCTCGGGTCTACTAGCTTCTTTCGCCATTACGCCTGACTCCCGACGGCCTTTTTCGTCGCCAGGCCGGGGTAAGTCCCCTCGAGGCAACCTTAAAAAGCGGTCTCCATCCGGCAGGACAGAAAACAAAGTAAAATATTTTATCCGCCTTTCCAGCCTTGTCAAGCCATTACCAGGTCCTGGCGGCGGGTGCGAAGGCGTGGGGAGGGTAGACGGCATTTCTCTTCCCGCCCTCGCCAGGAAAAAGTCCCGTGCCTTCCCGGCTAGTCCGGTCGCGGTGAAGGCGAGCGTTGGGAAGCGGGATTGTCAATTTGACAGGGTGGGCCGATAATATCAGAGGAAAAAAAACGGGGTTCCGCCGGGACCGGAAAAATTGACCTGGGTCATTTTGCCTGTAAAACCAAGACAATATTGTTGTTATAATTAAACAAGGTTGAAGTCGAAAAGATGTCAGGCGAAAAACATCTTTATTGGGTCGGATGGCAGATAAATTGCTTAAGAATAGCTGGTGTTCTTGTCGGGAGATAGGCACGCTTCCCGTTTCATTTCTTTTTGGTGTATTTTACTGGCTTATTATGGGGTTTTTGTTGGTTTTACCAATGTTTGTAGGAGGAATTGAGACATGGCAGCCAAGAAACTGGTTTTTGCCGCCGACGCCCGCGTCAAGATGCGCGACGGCGTGAAAAAACTGGCGCAGGCGGTGAAGGTCACCTTGGGCCCACGTGGTCGTAACGCCATTTTGGACAAGTCGTGGGGAAGTCCCACCGTGACCAAGGATGGTGTGTCGGTGGCCGAGGAAGTGGAGCTTATTGACAAATACGAGAATATGGGGGCCCAGCTGGTGAAAGAGGCTGCCTCCAAGACTTCCAATAAGGCGGGCGACGGAACCACAACCGCTACCGTCCTCACTGAATCCATGGTGGTGGAGGGGTTGAAAAACGTGGTGGCGGGAGCCAATCCCATGGCTATCAAGGTTGGGATTGACAAGGCGGTAAAGGCGTTGGTGGAGGAAATCGAGAAAATGTCCACCAACATCAAGGGGCGGAAAAACGACATCGCCTCGGTGGCTGCCATTTCGGCCAACAATGACGCCAGGATTGGTAAACTCCTGGCCGACGCTTTTGAAAAAGTTGGTTCCGACGGAGTTATCACGGTTGAAGAAGGCAAGTCAATCGAGACTACTATTGACGTGGTGGAAGGGATGCAGTTCGACCGCGGCTACCTGTCTCCCCACTTTGTCACCAATCAGGAACGCATGGAAACGATTTTCGAAAAATGCGCCATCCTGATCCATGAGAAAAAGATCTCTAACGCCCAGGACCTGGTTCCCCTTCTGGAGGAAGTGTCAAAGTCTGGCGTGCAACTCCTGATTATCGCCGAAGATGTCGATGGCGAGGCGCTGGCCACTCTGGTGGTTAACAAAATGCGCGGTATTGTCAATGTCTGCGCTGTCAAGGCTCCCGGTTTTGGCGATCGCCGCAAGGCGATGCTTGAGGACATCGCCCTCATGACCGGTGGCAAGGCTATTTTCGAGGATCTGGGTATTCCCCTCGATAAGATAACTGTCCGTGACCTGGGCCGGGCCCAGCGGGTGGTGGTGGATGCTGACAACACCACTATTGTCAAAGGCGCTGGTTCCGCCGCTGACATTTCTGGTCGGATAAAGCAGATCCGTCGTGAAATAGAGGCTACCACTTCCGACTATGACCGGGAGAAACTGCAGGAGCGGCTGGCCAAACTCGCCGGTGGCATCGCCCAGGTTAACGTTGGGGCCGCCACTGAATCGGAAATGAAGGAGATCAAGGCGCGTTTTGAAGACGCCCTCCATGCCACCCGGGCGGCTATCGAAGCCGGTATTGTCCCCGGGGGCGGGGTCACCCTTATCCGGGCGGCTGACAAGGTGTTGCCGGGACTAAAGCTGAAAGGTGACGAGCAACTGGGAGTGGAAATAGTCAAGAAAGCTGCCTTGGCTCCTGCCCGCCAGATCGCCCTTAACGCCGGGACAGACGGGGCGGTGGTGGTTCGGAAAATCCTCCAGGGTAGCGGTGACTTTGGCTTTAACGCCCTTACCGGCCAGTATGGTGACCTGCGCGAAATGGGCATTCTCGACCCTGCCAAGGTGGTCATCACCGCGCTAAGGAATTCCTCCTCGGTGGCGGGCCTTATCCTTTCTACGGATTGCATGATCGCCGAAGCTCCGAAGAAGGACGATGGCTGCAGCTGTGGCTCCTGTGGCCACGGCCACGGTGGTGAAGAGGATATGGACTATTAACAGGCGGCCGACCCCGTTTGGGGTCAACCCCTCCCTGTTATTAAACAATCATATAAACCCAACCATTTATATCAGGAGAAAGAAATGTCCAAGAAGGAAGAGAAAAGCAGCCTGAAGTTACGGCCGCTGGATGACCGCATAGTGGTTAAGCGTCTGGAGGCGGAGGAGAAGACCTCCGGCGGGATCATCCTTCCTGACAACGCCAAAGAGAAGCCCCAGAAGGGTGAGGTTATCGCCGTAGGGCCGGGCAAGTTGCTTGACTCGGGCAAGCGCGCCACGCCAGACGTGGCGGCTGGGGACCTGGTCCTTTTCGGTAAGTACTCGGGTAGCGAGATCAAGGTGGATGGAACCGAGTACCTGATTATGCGTGAGAATGATATCCTCGCCAAACTCTAGTTTTTTCTTTGCGACCAACTGACCGGGGGTTTTCTGGTCTAAACCAGCGGTTATCTCCCAAGTTAATGCCCTGGCCGATAATACCGGCTTGACAGTCTTGGGAGGTCTCCGGGAGCGAAAAATTACCCGTCAGGCGGGACAACTTGATCAAGAGACAGGAGCAATTCCTATGCCAGCAAAACAACTAGTTTACGGCCAGGACGCCCGGCAGAAAATTCTCGCCGGAGTGGAGAAGCTTGTCCGCGCCGTCAAGTCCACTCTTGGCCCCACCGGCCACAACGTGATTTATGAAAAAGGTTTCGGCAATCCCGGACTTACCAAGGACGGGGTTACCGTGGCCAAGGAAATCAAACTCGACGACCCCTTTGAAAACATGGGGGCGCAGATGGTGAAGGAAGTCGCCTCGAAAACCGGTGATGTTTCTGGCGATGGCACTACCACCGCCTCTATTCTGGCTGAGGCCATATTCACCGCCGGCATGAAGGCGGTGTCTTCCGGCGCCGATGCCGCCGCTGTTCGCCGCGGGGTGGAAATCGCTGTGGCGGCGGCGGTGGAGTTTCTCGCCAAGCTCGCCAAACCCTGCAACAAGCAGGATGATATCGCGGCCGTGGCTGCCATTTCCGCCAACAACGACAAGGCGATTGGCGATATCGTTGGTAAAGCCATGGACAAAGTGGGTTCCGACGGAGTCCTCCAGGTCGAGGAAGGCAAGACCACCGAGACCACCGTCGACATGGTGGACGGCATGCGCTTCGACAAGGGTTACCAAAGCCCGTATTTTGTCACCAACACCAATAACATGACCTGCGAACTGAAAGACCCCTATATCCTGATTTACGAGAAGAAGATATCCAATCTTCGGGAGTTTATCCCGATTCTCGAACAGGCCGCCACCACCGGCAAACCCCTTCTGGTGATTTCCGAGGAAGTGGAAAGCGAATGTCTGGCCGCCCTGGTTATAAACCGGCTGCGTGGGTCTCTACAGGTCTGCGCCGTCAAGGCCCCCGGCTTTGGCGACCGCCGCAAGGCTATGCTGGAAGATATTGCCATCCTGACCGGTGGCCAGGCTATTACCGAAGACCTCGGTATCAAGCTGGAAAACGTTAAACTCGAGCAACTCGGCCGCACCAAGTCGGTTTCTATCGACAAGGACAACACCACTATTGTCGAGGGGGCGGGCAACAACAAGGCCATCAAGTCCCGGATTGAACAAATCAAGAACCGGATTGATGCGACCACCTCTGACTATGACCGGGAAAAACTCCAGGAGCGTTTGGCTAAGCTGGCTGGCGGCGTGGCGGTGATTAATGTCGGAGCCACCACCGAGATGGAAATGAAGGAGAAAAAGGCCCGGGTAGAGGACGCGGTCCACGCGGCCAGGGCAGCGGCTGAGGAAGGAGTGGTCCCGGGTGGCGGAGTGGCGTTACTCCGCTCGGCCAAGGCTATCGAGGCGGTCCGGGCCAAGGCGAAAGGCGATGAGAAAATCGGCGTCGACATTATTCTCGCCGCTGTGCGCGCCCCGGTTTCCATCCTAGGCGAAAACTCCGGCCTGGACGGTTCGGTAGTGGCGGCCGAGGTTGAAGAGAAGGAAGGGGCGGTTGGTTTTAATGCCCTTACCGGCAAGTACGAGGATCTGGTAAAGGCGGGAGTGCTTGACCCGGCCAAGGTAACGCGTCTCGCTCTCCAGAACGCCAGTTCCATCGCCACTCTGCTTCTTAGTATAGAGACCATGGTTACGGAAATAAAGGATGGCAAAAAAGAAAAGGTGGAGGCGGGGGCGGTGTCCTGAAAACAGCGTCTGCCCCGGTTTGTAGCCTAGATTACGCTATCCCCGGTTCCGGATCGTGTCCCGGAACCGGGGTACATTTATAACCGGGATAAGCTCACCAGCGAGTGGTTTTGACGACCGGGATTTTAACAAGGCGGTAATATGGCTAAAAAACGCGATTATTACACAGTTCTCGGCGTGGAGCGAGCCGCCAACCAGGAGGAGATCAAAAAGGCCTACCGCAAGATGGCCATGAAGTACCATCCTGACCGCAACCCCGGCAACAAAGAGGCTGAGAATAAATTCAAGGAAGCGGCTGAGGCCTATGAAGTCCTGCATGACGATGACAAGCGCCGCCGCTATGACCAGTACGGTCACGAGGGTGTGACAGGTTCGATGGGGGCGGGTGGTAACTCCTTCAGTTCCTTCGAGGATATTTTCAGCCACTTTGCCGACATATTCGGCAACGGTGGCGGCTCTATTTTCGATGGAGTTTTTGGCGGCATGGGCGGCTCGCCTTTCGGACAGGGGGTCAAGGCCGGAGCGAGTCTCAAGTGTAGGGTTAACATAACCTTTGAAGAGTCGGCCGCCGGAGTAACTAAAACTATTGACCTGCGTAGAAACGAGCATTGTAGCGCCTGCAACGGCAATGGCGCCGCTGCTGGCAGTAAACCGCGTTCCTGTCCCCATTGTGGTGGGCGGGGCCAGGTTTATCACAGCCAGGGTTTCTTCTCGGTATCGCAGACCTGTCCCAATTGCCAGGGACGGGGCAAGGTTATAGACAAACCCTGCACTGTCTGCCACGGGTCTGGCCGGGAGGCGAAGACGGTGCGGATCCGGGTGAATATCCCGGCTGGCATTGAGGACGGGACTAGACTTCGGGTTCCGGACGAGGGCGAGCCTTCCGACAGTGGTGGGCCGCGGGGTGATCTTTTCTGTTATATTTTTGTCCAGGAGCATGACTTTTTCGCCCGCCAGGGTGACGATGTCATTTGCCAAATCCCCATCACCTTCGCCCAGGCCGCCCTAGGAACGGAACTGGAGGTGCCGACCCTGAAGAACAAGGCGCGGGTTACCATACCTCCCGGCACCCAGAGTGGCCAAGTGTTTAGGCTTAGAGGGATAGGTTTCAAGCGTTTGCGCGATCGCACCGAAGGAGATCAGATAGTCCAGGTTATAGTGGAGACGCCTAAAAAGCTGAATTCCCGACAACAGGAACTTTTTCGGGAGTTGGCATCCTTGGAGGACAAATACGTATCCCCACAGCGCAAAGGCTTCCTGGATCGCTGTAAAAACTTGTTCTCCGACAACAAGGAATAAAGCGGCTCCAGAACGGTAGCGGAGGGAAACCGGTAATGACCAAAAAAACCAAGAGGGTGAGTGGCTCTGCCCCGCCACCGGCAATCCTGCCTGTGGGGGAAAGCCGGGCGGCCCGTTTAGCCGCCAACCTCAGGAGTATAGAAGTCAAGCGCCGGCAGAGTCTGGCGCCGGAGCGGGTGGATCCGCAGCAGGTGGCGGCCGTGGGCGCGGGAATTTTGCCGGCGGGGGACAATACGCGCTTACGCCAGGAGAGGGACGAGTATCTTGACCTCGCCCGCCGTGAACGCGCCGAACTGGATAACTACCGTAAACGCGTTATTCGCGACATGGCCAACCTCAAACGCGACAGTCTGACCGAGTTTCTACGCAAGTTGTTTGTCCCCATTGACGACCTGGCCCGCATCAAAACCGAGGCGGGAAAAAGCCAGTCCTACGAAGCGCTTTACGAAGGGGTGTCGATACTGGAAGAAAACCTCTGGAAGGTGCTGGAGAGTTCAGGAATTACCAAGATCGAGGCCAAGGGGAAACCGTTTAACCCCGAATTCCACGAGGCCATGGCCACCATTCCCTCCAGCGATGTTCCACCCAATACCGTGATTGATGTCTTTGATCCGGGTTACATGTTTGAGAATTTTGTCATACGCCCAGCCCGGGTGGTGGTGAGCCGGGAGCCATAGCTAAAAAACCCGTTGCTAAGGCGCGGGAAAGGAAAACACTAATGCCCACCTACGAGTATGAGTGCGGGAATTGCCAACACCAGTTTGAGGAATTCCAGGCGATGAGTGACAAACCTTTGCGCAAGTGCCCAAAGTGTGGCCGCCTTAAACTGCGCCGCCTCATAGGGTCCGGGGGTGGGATAATTTTCAAGGGTAGCGGTTTCTATGAGACTGACTACAAGCGTAAAGCCCAGCCCGCCGCCACTGACAAGTCAGGCAGTGGCGACGGTGCCAAGTCAGATTCCCCTCCCGCCAAGGATTCTTCTCCTGCCAAGGATGCCAGCGTCAGCGCCAAGGGCGACACCGGTGCCAAGAGCGACGCCGGCGCCAAGGCAACCACTAACGCCAAGGCATCCTGATCCATGCTTATCTCCTCCCCGGCCGCCTTAAACCGCGACTATCAGGTGGTGGTGGTTGGCGCTGGTATCGGCGGCATGACTGCCGCCAAGCGCTTGGCTGACCAGGGCCGGAAGGTGCTTCTGCTCGAAGCTGGCCCACGGCTGGGGGGATACCTGACCTGGTTTCGCCGGCCCGGGCATATTTTTGAGGTGGCCCTGCACGCTTTTCCCTGGGGTGTGGCGAAGACTTTCCGCAAGTACTGGAGCCAGCATCTGGCCGAGCGGGTCGTTCCACTTCCGCGTATCCGCTATGAAAACCCGGAATTTTCTTTCACCACCGACTTTTCCGCCCGGGATTTCGACCAGATTCTCGCCAAACATTTCGCGGTGCCGCCCGAAACCTCCCAGGCTTTTTTCCAGGCCTGCCAAAACATGGATATTCATGAGTCGCCGCCGGAAACCACCCGGCATTTTCTTGAGCGTTTCTTCCCCGGGCGCCTGGATGTGGCGCGCTTCCTCCTGGAAACGGTAACCTACGCCACCGGCACCAATCTTGACGATCCGGCGAAGGTTTACGCCATAATATTTAACAACTTCACCCTTAAAGGCACCTATACCATCATGGGTGGGAGCGATTGGCTCCTGGCGGAAATGCAGCGTCTCCTTCTGGAGGCGGGAGTGGATATACTGTTACGCACCCGGGTGGAACGTATAGTCACCCGCCAGGGACGGGTGTGCGGGGTGGCGGCGGGCGGACGGGAAATAATCAGTCCAGTGGTGGTGTCAAACGCTAACCTCTTGGCCACCGGTCTTGACCTCCTTGCTGAAGGCGAGCTTCCACCAGCTTTCGCCCAGCAGCTGGCCGAGGTCCCTTTATCAGTGTCAGTGGCCCAGGTTTATCTGGGTCTCGCTCCCGGGGAACGGATTCCCGAGATAGCCGACATCCTTTTTGCTTCCGAATTACCCAGTTATGACGCCAAGGCCCTTACCGCCTTCCCTCCCCGTAGCGCCAGTTTCTCCTTCTATTATCCCCGGCATATACACCCGGAAAGCGACAGTACGGAAATAGTCGCTTCGGTCTGCGCTGACTACGCCGACTGGGATGGTTTGTCGCCAGCTGACTACCAGGCGAAAAAAGCGGCCCTGGCTCGCCAAACCCTCCATCTCCTTTCCCGCCACCTCCCGGGAATTGAGGCGAAACTCAATCACACTGAAGTGGCCACCCCCAAGACTCTCGAGCGTTACTGTGGACACCGTCGGGGAGCGAGTTTCGGCACTAAATACCCGGGTTTGGCAGCGGCGGCGGAACTTGCCAAAACCGTGCCCGGGCTTTTCCATTGCGGGGCGGAGGGAATTGTCATGTCGGGTTGGCTTGGTTCGGCTAACTGCGGCGCTCTGGCGGCGGGAGCGGCTGACAGTTATATTGACCGGCTGGACCGGCTGGGGTAAGGTTTGCCCGGAAAGGAAGCGCTATGGGTTTTGACTTTAGTGGCCAGACCCTGCTGGTAAGCGGCGGTAGCCGCGGTATCGGCCGGGCGGTGGCGGAAGAATTTCTCGCCGCTGGTGGCAAGGTGCTGGCTCTTTATGGCCACGACGAGGCTTCGGCCGTACGTTTCCAGGAAGAAGCTGGGGCGGGCGACCGGTTACGCCTGGAACAGCTTGACGTGTCTGACGCAGCGGCGGTAGCGGCTTTTGGCGACCGTCTGCTTGACCAGGGGGAAAAGGTGGATGTGCTGGTCAATTCAGCTGGTATCCGCCGTGACGCCGTTCTGGCCATGCTTCCCCAGGCCGACTGGGAACAGGTCCTCGCGGTTAACCTCACTGGCACCTTCAGCCTGACTAAAAGCATCCTTCGCCTGATGAGTCCGGCCCGCTATGGCCGGATTGTCAACATCACTAGCCCGAGCGGCAAGCTTGGTTTCGCCGGCCAGTCCAACTACGCCGCTAGCAAAGCCGGCCTGGTGGCGCTTACCCAGAGTCTTGCCAAGGAAGTGGCCAAGCGTGGGATAACCGTGAACGCGGTTTCACCCGGTTTTATTGACACCGACTTTATTAAAGACCTTCCCGAAGCCCAGGCGGCGGAGTATCGTAAACAGGTGCCTATGGGGCGTTTCGGGACGGCAAGGGAAGTGGCGGCGGCGGTGTTGTTTCTGGCGAGCCGCGAAGCCGCTTACATTACCGGCGCCACTTTGGAAGTGACGGGGGGCTTATAGAATGGCAGTTGATATCAAGGCGGCCATCCCCCACCGCGACCCTTTTCTCCTCCTAGACGATATTTTGGAACTTTCCCCGGACCGGGTTAAGGCCAAGGTGACTTTACGTCCTGACCATCCCTTGTGGAAGCAAGTGTATTCTGGACACTACCCCGGTAACCCCATAACTCCTGGCGTGCTACTACTGGAGATCATGTTTCAGGCTGCCGGGGTGCTCTTAGCGGGGCAGGGGGCGGCGGGGGTGCCAGTGGTCACCCGGGTGCGGGAAGTTAAATTCCGGCGTCTGGTGCGGCCGGGGGACTGTCTGGAAGTAGAGGCGGTTTTAAAGGAAAAACTGGCCAACGCCTTTTATCTTGCCGGCAAAGCCTGGGTAGGTGGCGAAGTGGCCTGCCAGGCTGAATTTACCTTGGCGTTAGTAGCGGAAGAACGCCAGTTGTAGTCTTAACCGGACTCTTATCCGGGGAGAGGAATGAGATGGACATGCCTAAACCAGACCAGGGTGATGGCGCCTTGGTTTTTGTCGCCAACGCCAGGAGTGGGGAAATCAGTCGTTTCGCCCTTAATTACCGTAAACTAACTCTCCGGCCTCTCGGAGTAACCCATCTTGAGGGGATAGCGGAAATTGTGCTCGCCAGCCCCTCGGGGCGTTTTCTTTACAGTGAATTCCAGCGGGATGGTGAATTTTACCAGGCTACCCTGTTGATCAACCCGATCCAGGGTGACTTGGAGCTATTGTCCGACATTCCCTTGCCGGCTGGCATGGTTTATCAGGCTCTCGACCACAGCGGGCGTTTTCTCCTTAGCGCCAGTTATAATGACGATCTGGTGACGGTGCATCCCCTGGGTCGGGAAGGACTGGTTCAGGGTGAAATGGTTGCCAGTCTGCCAGCTGGCCGACATCCCCACGCGGTTACCACCGACCCATCCAACCGCTTTGCCTATGTCACTTATTTAGGAACCGACCTCACCGCCCAGTTCAGCTTCGATGCGCTGACCGGAAAAGCAGTTGCCCTGACTCCCCCCGCTGTCAATGCCCCGGCTGGTTCGGGACCGCGGCATCTCTGTTTTTCTCCCGATGGGCGTTACGCTTTTCTTCTTACGGAAATGGCCGGCACTATTGTGAGTTATCGGCTAGACCAGGACAGTGGACGACTGGAAGAGGTGGGAACGGAAGCGTTTGTGCCCCCCGAAATCGGGCTTGACCCTGGCCAGGCCGATTACTACTCGACAGCGAATATCCGTTACCGGGCGGAGCATCCCGCCTCGCCACCAATCCCCCCCAAAACCTGGGGCGCTGATCTGCAGGTGCGTTCAGATGGGCGTTTCATCTACGCCAGTGAGCGATCACAAAGCCTTCTTACCCTTTTGGCAATCGACCCGGTCTCGGGCCGACTCGCCCGGCAGAAAACCTATACAACCCTGAAGCAACCCCGGGGTATTCTCCTGGAACCGCGTGGGCGTTTTCTCCTGGTGGCGGGTGAGGAGGCCTCCGCTATCGCCCTCTACGCTATCGACCCTGCCAGTGGCGAGCTTAAGCTTGTCGAGCAGCAAGCAGTGGGGGATGGCCCGGTGTGGCAGGCGGTGGTGCCGCTTTACTGACCGCTTTGGTTCGCCCGGCGGTAAAGATGGCGCGGGGTAGATCCAGACTTACGCCAATCCCTTTAAACCGGGGGTTGGCTATGGGATGCGGCCTAGGTTTGCCGCCCGCGAGGCAAGTTGTAAAAAACTGTCGCCTCACGGCGTTATGTTGTTAAAGTTTAGCAGTGTTTGGCGTTATTCTTAGTATTCTCCTTTGCGCTACACCCCGCCAACCTGGTTTTTAACCCGCCGCCCGGCAGCCAGTATTGTCTGGTAAACCGGTGTCGGGTGGAAACCTATACTGGTCGTAATTTAACCCACCGTATTTCCTTTACCCAACTCACCCATGTCAATCCCGGTTTTACTATCCTCTTTTGTCAGCCTGAATTTTTTATCTACCAGAGACAGTCTTTGCCGGTGTCTTGGGTTGTCGCCGGTTTCCCTCACCTCGTTTCGGCCGAGTGGATCGATAGTCAACCGGTGGAATAATCACTTTGGGCGCGGGATAGGGAATGGCTAAACGCCTCGTCGTAAGTCTTGCCGTAGGGGATGAGGGTGTTACTGGCGTTGTCGGTTTTAAGCTTGGAATTGGCTTTAGCCTTCCTTCCGGTGGCAATTACGTTGTCCGGAGGGGATGAAAAGACCGGATGAATGACGCCGTGACGCGGGGAGAAGGCATTTTTACTTGCCTCCGCCCATTCCGCCCGGGCTAGCACGGGAAGGTTACCCCAGTGCGTGCGATAGTTTATTTTCTCCAAAAAAAGGCTGAGACTGTAAATAACTGTCTTGGCGTCTCCTGTCACTTGCCAGTTATCCCTGTCGCCTTTGGGAGGGTAAATGCCGATAGTAAGAATATTGCTGTTTGTCCGGCTTATGTGGTGTCCATGGTCATGGATGCGGGTTCCCACCCCGATCAAGAGATCGCTTTCTTTCGCCAGTTGGGTGGCGGCGGTGAAGTTTCGGCTGCCAATTACACCCAGGTTAAGAGTATGCGCCGGGCGCACCGTGTTTGTTCCCGCCGTTGTTTCGCCAAGGGGGATATGGAAACGACTAGAAAAGTCTTCCACTGTTTTTCCCGCTTCCGAGTAATTGGCTCCGCCGCCAACCACCAGGAACGGTAAGCGGGAGGCGGTTATTAATTCCGCGGCTTTCTGCAGTTCCTTAACCGGCGGTAAGGGACGGGGTATGCGGTGTACTCGCTTTTCCAGAAAAGCTTTGGGAATATCCCAGGCTTTTTCCGAGAAGTCCCGGTCCAGGGCGATATAAACCGCCCCGGTCCGGGTTGGAGAGGTGAGGACGCTCATGGCGTCCAGTAAGGCGGTCATGAGGCGATCGGAGCGGTTTACCCGCTTCCAATAATTGCAGACCGCCTGGAAGGCAATACTGGCGGGACAGGACTCGTTTCCTTCCCTCTTGTCAGTGACGAGAAAGAAGAGTGGGATATGGTTCTGGGTGGCGTTGGCAGCCAGTTGGATCAGACTTTCCGTCTTTAATTCCGAGTTGATACCACAGGCTATTATTTTACGTCGCTTGTGTCGCGAGGCGAAATTTAGAGCCAGGCCAGCTGCCCCTTGCTCATTTTTGCTTCGGTAAATTTTGAGGCTACCCGGGTTGGAGACGTGGACCGTAGCGAGCCCCATTTCTTCTCCCCGGCCAAATAAAATGGCGAAACCGTCGACGAATTTTTCTACATTGTTGTCAATAGCGATATACTGCTGGTCAAGAAACCGCAATATCGCTTCCCCGGTTGTCATACGTGTTACGGTCATTAGAACATCCTGTAGTGTAAGGATATACCACACATAAAGACCGACTTTTCCCTAGCCTGGGGATAGCCGGGTAGCGTTATTGATGCGAGTGGTTGGTTTATCCTTTTTTTGGCTTCTGGGGTAGATCCGATGCGGGACAGGTGTCTTTCAATTCCGTTGACTGACAACTTTGCTATTATAAAAAATACAACACGCAGTTGACTTTTGGCGGTTGAGCTAAAATTTTTTTCAAAAAATCCCATGGATAGGGGCAATTTCTCTGCCCCACAATAACTGACAGTCAAACTCGACCAATAACGCCAAAAAACAGACGCTAAAATTTGCGTTGATATAAAAGGCAAAATGAAATTTTTGGGCTTTGAATTTCACTGGTTACGCGTGCGTAAAATATTGATCCACGCTGACGGGGATATTTTTCGAAAACCTGTTTGGTAGATAGGGATTATCAGATGTGAAAATTGTCGGGGGAAATTTTTTTTGCCGTCGTTGCGCGCTTTTTTCGATTAAATATCTGGACTAATGGAATGACTGTTGGGGGGAGATTAGGTCCCTTGCGGCAGGGAAACACTACCTTTCCGGGTGGCACGGCCAAAACGGAGTAGATACGGGAGGGGTTGTTTCATACTGGTAGCGTAACTTTATTTTGCCGGCGATTTATCGCTTGCTAGGCGCTGGTTGTGGCGAGGCGCCGATATTCTTCCTCCACCACCTTGATTAATTCCTGATCCTTCTCGCCGTCAAGTCCACCGATACTGGTCAGCACCGCTTCTGGACCTTGGCGTTTCGCCAATTCCACTAATTCCGGGTCACCCGGGAACGCCTTTCCCGTTTCATCAACCGCGCCAAACAACATTCCCGCCGCCACCGCCCGGGCGCTATAGGCACCGGGTATTCCCGTTTCCCTAAGAAGGCGCAGGGAACCCAGGCAACGGTCGCCGGGGGAAAACTTGCGCTTGAGGTCGCGCCCGACCCGGAACACCGGGTCAGCCAGGGCGGGATTATTGAAACGGCGTATCAGATCGTCGGCGGTGGCGCGGTTCTCGTCGAAGGTAAAGACGTCGGCGTGGCGAATCGCCAGGGCCCGCGAGACTTCCAGCATGCAGCCAACCACCTCCTGCCTGACCTCCGGAACGCGGATGGCTTCCCAGATGAAGCTTTTCCCCGCCAGGTAGCCGTGATAGGCGGTGGCGGCGTGGGCAAAATTATGCAACATGAGTTTACGGTCGACATAAGCTGGGAAGCGCTGGCGCCAGGCTACCCCGAAGACGGTGGGAGGACTACCGAGGTAGCTTTCGGCGTCGAGATAGAGGGTGTTATAGGCTTCCGCCCAGACGGCCAGGGGGTCGTTTTTCCTGACTTCCAGGGGGGTATAGGGAACCATCTTGCCTATCGCCGCTTCCACCAGCCCAAGGCGCTCTGCCAAAGGAAAGGTGGGTGGGAGGGAACGGGTGAGGTAGTCCCGGGTTATTTTTGCCGCTCCGTGCAGATTTTCACAGAGGATCAGGGATACTGGACGGGAACGGCGTAGCAAGGCTTCCGCCACTAGCCCGGAGGCCGCCTCCAGATTGGCGGCGCCAACTGAGGTACCGATCAAGTCGGCCCGAACCAGGGTGTCCACCACTGCCTGACGGTCGCTTAGGTTTACGCCGGAGACGTTTTTCACTTCTATATGGCTAGGTTGGCCAGGCGGGAGGTCGTCCTTTACCGTTATGGTGTAGCTTTTCCTGCTGTTGAGGGCGTCGATAAGGGGAGCGGCCACATCAAGGAAAATCACCTCCCATCCGGAGTTGGCGAAAAGCTGGCCCACTAGGGAACGTCCGATATTACCGGCTCCGAATTGCGCCAGGAGAGGGCGGTCTGACAAGTAAGGTCTCCTAAGTAAGCAGATTGAGCAACAAGACGAAAACAACCAAGAGAAACAAAACCAGGGCCGCGATTTTCCAGAGACGGGGGGTTGGCCAACGGGTTGGGGAATTTATGGTGGGAAACATTCCGGGGTAAAAATGGTCAAGAATCCGTTTTACCGCGTCGCGTAATTCAGCAGCGCTAGCGAAACGGTTTTTTGGGTCTTTTTCTAGACACCGGTCAATGATCTGGGCGATATCGGGTTGCAGGTCAGGTACTACTGTAAGCAAGGGACGGGGGAGTTCCCGGACCTGCTTAACCATGATCCCTTCCGGGGAGTGGGCATCAAAAAGCGGGGCACCTGAAATGACATGATAAAAAGTGGCGCCCAGGGAATAGATGTCAGTGGCGGGTGTTATGGCCTTTCCCGCGGCCTGCTCGGGAGACATGTAGTGGGGGGTGCCCAAAACCTTCTGCGCCCCTCCCTCCCGCGCTTCGCGGGAATCGAGGATGGCGATGCCTAGATCGGTGACTTTTGGTTCTCCATCTTCACCAATTAGTATGTTGTCGGGCTTTATATCGCGATGGATTATACCGTGCTTGTGGGCGTAATCAAGGGCATCCGCCACCTCCATGAAAATCATCATGGTTAGTTCCAGGGGAAGCGACGCCATACGCTGGGTGAGGCTGGTGCCTTTAACCAGTTCCATGGTGAAATAGTAGCGATCATTGGTTTTGCCGACGTTATATACTTTGATGATATTCGGATGCGACAGGCGTCCGGTGGTTCTGGCCTCCTGGATGAAGCGGTCGACAAACTCCTCCTGGAGGGCATGGCCGGGGTGGAGGATTTTTACCGCCACCACTTGGTTGGTGTCGACCTGCCGCGCCCGGTAGATAGTACCCATGCCGCCTTCGGCTAGGACATCGTCAAGTATAAAGCCAGGTATCTTGATGTCGGGAAGAGAGGCGTTGCTGCTGAGAAAATGGAAAGTGTTGCTTCCTATACGGATGGCGTCGCCCGGGGTTAGGCGCCGGAGTTCCTTGGGGGGGAGTTGAAGGTCATTGAGGAAAGTGCCATTGGCGCTTCCCAGGTCAGTCAGACAGTATTTGCCGTCTTTATCCAGGGAAAATTCAGCGTGGTTGCGGCTGGCTTTCGGATCGGGGAGGGAAATACCACATTCTCGCAGACGTCCCGCCACCAAACTCCCGCTGCCAAGCGTGAATTCATGTCCGACGAGCGGGCCGTCTATAACTCTCAGTCTCGCCATGCCGTACCTTTTCGCCGGTTTTGGGATAGGGATTGCCAATTGTGGGTGAAGTAAATATGCCACCCAGGAAAAAAAAACGCAAGAGAGAGTTGCCGGTTATGGTCGGGAGTGGTTTAGCTGACGGGCGGGGTGGAATGGGAAATCCGCCTGGGGCAGGGGAGAAAGTGGAAACGGGAAGAGTATAATTGGGGTAGCGGATTTTTCCCTTGACAAATATATAAAGAAAAATATCTTTATATTTATTGAAATTTTAGT
>JAITQC010000171.1 GCA_031289115.1 Planctomycetota bacterium | reverse complement strand
GGTTTTTCCCTTTGTCCCGACCTCCGGGCAAGCCGGTAACTCCAGAATAGTGGTTTTTGCGTTGGAACCAAGCTAATCCACTCCGCCCGCTGGTCGGAAGAGGGAAAGTAGCAATTCCCAATCAGGCAAGCCATTCTTGGTATCCACCGGGAAAAAATACTCCCTTCCGCCTTCCGCTTGCCTTCTCTCCAGGATATCCCCGGTTATTTCCATTCTTCCGCTTGGAATGGGAGTGTGGCGGTGGAGAGACGACAAAAAAACCTGGGAAAAAACAGTTCCAATCCCTCTTCGCCGGGAGACCACTCACCTCTCCGGAGACTCCCTGCTTATTCAACCTTACCTGGACTTTGGCGGGGAGTGTCTCCGAAAGGTCAACTCTTGGTTGGCTTCAGGGGGGCGGGAGACGGCTCTACTTTCTTGACTTCCACCCCTAACCTTCCCTGGTAAAGTACCACTTTCAGCTGGTCGCCGGCCTTTAATTTCCCCGCCTCGGTAAGGGAGTGGCCGGCTGGGTCGGTCACCACCGCGTAACCACGGGAGAGGACTCCGTAGGGGGAAAGTCCCTGAAGACGGAGCCGGGCCAGTTCCAGTCGGTTGCTAGCTCCTTCCAGCCGCCGTCGGCTGTTTTCCGCATAGCGGGAAAAAACATCATCCAGGCGTTGCCAGTGGGGCATGAACATTTCCAGTGGTTTCCGGAAAACCGCCGCTTGGGTGAGGCCGGCGAGTTCCAGCCGCTTTTCCCGGAGGAGGCCGGTCAGGGCCCGCCGTAGCGAAGTAACCCCCCGCGCCAGGACGAGAAGCATACCTTCCTGGTCGGGGGCGATCATTTCCGCCGCCTCGGACGGAGTGGCGGCGCGGACATCAGCCACAAAGTCGGCTATGGTGAAGTCGGTTTGGTGGCCCACCGCGCTCACTACCGGGGTGACGGCGGCGGCTATAGCCCTGGCCACGGTCTCAGTGTTGAAAGTCCAGAGGTCCTCCATCGAACCCCCGCCACGGCTGACCAGGATAATGTCGGCCCCGCCCCAGCGCTCCAGGCTGTTTATGGCCCGGGCGACCTCTTCCGCCGCCTCCTGGCCCTGGACCCGGCACGGGGCGATCACCGTCTTCAGTCCCGGTGAACGGCGCCGGACAATTTTCAGGATGTCCCGCAGGGCGGCGGCGCCTGGACTAGTCACAATGCCTAGCACGGCAGGATTGGCGGGAAGAGGCTTCTTGCGGGCTGGGTCAAACAGGCCTTCGGACGCCAGTTTTTCCTTCAGCGCCTCGAACATCTGCCAGAGGTCGCCTTTCCCGGCGGTCTCGAAGGAGGTTACTATCAATTGATAGCGTCCGCGGGGTTCGTAGACCGCCAGTTTTCCCCGCACCGTCACCTTCTCCCCGTCGCGGGGGAAGGTTTTGATACGCTGGGCGGCGCTACGCCAGACCACGGCGTCAATCAAGGCTTCCCGGTCTTTCAGGGAGAAATAGACATGTCCGGAGGGCGACGCCTTGAGGCCGGAAATTTCACCCACCACGCTGAGGGTGCCTAGACTTGTCTCCAGCAGGTTTTTTATCCGCCGGGTTAGTTCACTTACCGATAGTGTCGCCCCTGCCTTGCTGTCGTCACCCTCGGGGGTGGCGGCCTCAGAGTAGGCCAGTCGCCGTCGCATTTGCCGTCCTTTCCCTGTTTGACTCATCCAGCCGCCGGGGACCGCGGTGGGGTGGCTGACCCTCCCCCCAGGCGGCGGCCGTCGTAAACCTCCTGTTGGATTGTCCGTAACCAATCCTGGTGGGACAGATACCAAAGAACCGTGTCCCGGAGCCCGCTATCCAGGCTGTGTCCCGCCTTCCAGCCAAGCTCGGTTTCAATTCGTCCTGGGTCAATGGCGTAGCGGCGATCGTGGCCGGGGCGGTCGGGGACAAAGGTTATGAGGTCGCGGTAGTGCCGGTCCGGGAGGGGTGAAAGTTCCTGCAGGATGTCGCAGAGGCGCTGGACCAGGTTGAGGTTACTGAGTTCCCCCCGACCCCCGACATTGTAGCAGGCGCCGGGGCGTCCAAGCCGGAGAATTGTCAGGATGGCCCGGGCGTGGTCCTCGACATGGAGCCAGTCACGGATATTCCCGCCGTCGCCATAGACTGGAATTGGCTTCCCGGCGATGGCGTTACCCAGGACCAGGGGGATCAATTTTTCCGGAAACTGCCAGGGACCGTAGTTGTTGGAACAGTTGCTAAGGGTTGTCCGTAGACCGTAGGTACGGTGCCAGGCCTGCACCAGGTGGTCGGAGGCGGCTTTGCTGGCGGCGTAAGGGGAGGAGGGGTCGTAAAGCGAGTCCTCCCGAAAACTACCGCTGTCGCCCAGGGAACCGTAAACCTCATCGGTGGAGACATGGTGGAAATGGACGGGACTGCCTTTCTGGGAAAACTCCCGGGCGAGATGGAGCAGATTGGCAGTCCCCAGTACGTTAGTCTCCACGAAAGCCAGGGGGTTGTCGATAGAGCGGTCGACATGGCTTTCGGCGGCGAAATTTACCACCGCCTCCGGCTGGAAGGAGGTGAAAGCCGCTAGGACGTCCGGGCGCTCTCGGATGTCGCCCCGGACAAACTGGTAGCGGGATTGTTCCTCCGCCGGGAGGTCGGCAAAGGCGTGGGGGTTGCCGGCGTAAGTCAGGGCGTCAAAGTTAAGCACCTTGACTTCGGGTTCGCTGGCAAGGACCAGGCGGATAAAGTTAACCCCGATAAACCCCGAGCCACCGGTCACCAGCATACGCCGGGGGAGGGGGGTGGCCGGGCCGCGGCCAGCGGGAGCGAGGGGAGTTGGCCGAGGGTCGGTCATTGGGTCAACCTCTGGCGATAGCTTTCCACTTCCCAGCCCTCGATAAACTTGACGAAACGCTCGCTAAGGTATTGGATGCCGCCGAAGGCCTGGGCGTAACGGACGATCAAAGCGGCGTCCCAGGCCATTTCCAAGGCGAGGTCGGCCACCTTGCGGCTGCTGCCAAACCCATAGACGGCGTCTGACGCCTCGGCTACCCGGGGCCAGACACCATAACGGGCCTGGTAAGCGGTTAGGCCAGCGGCGCTGATTTCTCCCCGGTACATGTAAGACTTGCAGTAGACGATGTGGTCCGGACTTATGGCTCCGGTGGGAAGGCTGAAATGGCCAGCAGCCACTATTTCACTGGCGTCGGCCCCGAGGACACTGGCGAGGACCCGCTTCGCCGCCTCTTGGGCCGCCGGGCTAGGTTCGGGCCCCTTTTCCGGGTCACCAGCGAAACCGGCTCCGCTTACCCGGGCGGAGATTTTTGTCATCACCTCCTGGTAGAGGGAACGTATTCCGGCGGCGGTATCGTGGGCGATAAAGACGCCGTGGTTACCGAGGAAAAGTATTTCCGGAGGCGAACCGGTGCGCTCGGCATAGGCCAGCATCTCTTTGCGTATCGCTTGGCTTAGGGTGTAACCCGGCTCGATAAAGTCAACCCAGAGCGCCTGGGGAAAGGCGGTGGCGGCGAAGGTGCGTCCGTTCTTGCCGCAGGTCATGCCGTTTACCAGGGAAGGATGGGTGTGGACGACAAAACGCTGGGGGAAGGAATTGTGGAGAGGCGCCTCCACCGAAGGCCGCCCGGTGGCGCCGGGGAGGAGGGTGGTGGCGATAAAGTCCTTCACAGCGCTTTCGCGGGCCTTGTCCTCGGTCGGGAAGGTGGTCTGGTAGAGGCCGGCGAGTTTTTCCCGGGACATCGGGATGAAACTCTCCCGGGTCATTTCACCAAGGGAAGTGCCGCTTGGCTTGATCCACAGGGTGGAGGCATCCTTGACGGAGGTGTTTCCACCGCCACCCCTGACATAGGTTGGGACACCGAACTCGTGGGATAGCTCGGTAATGACTGCGAGGTCGTCTGACTCCGGCATGGTTCTTCTCCTTGGTTGTCCCGGGCGGGTGAAAAAGGCGGAAAACCCGTTCGGTGGGTGAAATAAATGACTTACGCCAATGCTAATGCCGGAAAGCGGCTAGGTCAAAATTAAAACCGCCCACCCCCGCCTGGCTTCCCGGCCGGGCCGGGAAGTTTACTGGGGGGGAGAGGACCCGGCGCTAGGCGCCTGGCGGCTTGACTGTTTTCAGCCTGGCGGCCATACTGGTGTTTCCTCTGGTCCCGCCGGGACAGGGTAGAGACAAGTGATATACACCGGGGGTTGGAAATGGAAGGACGCTTGCTTATCACTGGCGCCAGCGGTTTTGTCGGGCAAGCCCTGGTGGACGCCTGCCAGGCCGCTGGCATTGCCTGGCTAGGTCAAGCCAGCGGTTTGACGCCCCGCTCTCCGGCTGCCGCCCCACCTTTCATCATGGCTAACCTGGCAGAGGATTTCGACTGGACGCCCCATCTGAAAGGAGTTGGCGCGGTGGTGCATCTGGCCGGGGTGGCCCACACCAACATTGGGCAGGGGGAAGCCAGGGAGCGGATGCGCCGGATAAATGTCCAGGCGGCGGCGGACTTGGCCGAGCAGGCGGTGGCGGGTAAAATTCCCCGCTTTGTTTTTGTCAGTTCCCAGCACGCTGGTTCTTGGGAGTCGGGTGACCAGGGGGTGGGTTTTTATGGCGAAGCCAAGAAGGACGCCGAGGAGGCGATCCGGAAACGGACGGCGGGAAGCTTGACTAGCCTGGCAATACTACGTCCTTGCCTAATGCTGGGTAAAGGGGTGCGGGGAAACCTGGCCTCCCTGATGCGCTGGATCGACCTTGGCGTTCCCTTCCCTCTGGGAGGGGTAGAGAACCGCCGTAGCATCATGAATGTGCGTAATTTCGCTGACCTGATACTCGCTTGTCTACGCCGCCCCGAACCCCTGGACGGGGTTTATGCGGCGAGCGACGGGGCGGTCTACTCCACCCCGGAACTACTGCGGCGGATAGCCGCCGCCCTGGGGAGAAAGGTTCGTTTACTCCCCATTCCCGCCAGCTATATCAGGGGCTTGGCTAAACTGCTGGGACAAACCAGCCGGGCGGAGAAGTTACTGGGCGACAGTTATGTCGATAGCAAACCCCTGTGGGACGAACTGGCCTGGAAGCCGGTGTTTTCCGCCGAGGCGGCTTTCCAGGAAATGGCTTCCGCCTGGCGGGAGCGAGGCGGAAAGGCACCCGCTGGCTAGTTTGTCCCCGAAAAAACTTACCCTGTCCTGCCCCGCCGGTTTCGCCAGTGGGACTTGGTAAATCGCGGTACCTTCCCGCATTTTTGGGCTGACAGCGAAAGCAAAGGAGTAGCATGACCCCCGCCCTGTTTCCCGCCGCGGTAACCCTCTTCCTCGCCCTCGCCCTTTTCACCGCCAGCCTGGTTCACCACGGCATCTACGTCTTTTCCCTGGGAGCGCTAATTTTACTGGCGATCCGCCTTTTTTACCCGCCGCGCCAGCGACCCGATGGGGAGGAGAAATGCCTGCTGGGGATTTTTTTCTGGGCCTTCCTGTCAGCCATTCCCCAGGTGATTATGGATCTGGGTTTTACCGGGCGCGCTCTGGACCACAGTTCCCGCTTCCTCCTGGTCGGGCTGATTTTTACCGGGGTCATATTGGGGAGGGTGGAATTGCGGGGGGTCTGGTTACGCCTTTCCCTGCTTCTCGCAGGTATTGGATCCGGAGTTTACGCCTTGGTCCAATTTTACCTCCAGGACATCCGGCGGGTGTCGGGGGGGGTGAATGTCAACTCCTTCGGCAACCTGACAGGGGCGCTGTTCCTGGTCGCCATTACTTTCCTCTTTTTCGCTGACCGCGGGAAATGGCTATTACTTAGTGTCCTGGCGATTCCCCTCGCTGGACTGGCGGTGTTTCTGACTGGGCTACGCGCCAACTGGCTGGCGGTGATTCTGGTGACGGCGACTCTCCTAGCCACCATGCTGGTTCGCCGGGATAACAAAATGCTTTACCAGCGCCTGTTGCTTGCCCTGGGGCTATGCCTGGGTCTTGGCTTGGCGATTTTTCTGCTCCGTGATTTCCGGTCGGTAGTGGATTCGCGGCTGCGGGAAGGGATGAGTGACATAAGCGTCTACCAGGAAGACGAAACAATCGTTATGAGCACCAGTATCGGAGCCAGATTGGTCATGTGGAAATTGGCTTTACGCTACTTCCAGGAGTCACCCCTCCTCGGACTTGGCCTTAAGCAGCGGCAAATTTTCCATCAACAACTCGTGGAGGAAGGGTTCACCAAGGCCAAACTCAATCCCTACGGAACCCTGCACAATGAGTTACTGAACGCTATGGCTATGCGGGGGATCCTGGGGTTGTCAGCCATCCTTCTCCTTTACGGCGTGCCGTTGGTCTTTTTTCTCCGGCGCTGGCGCTCGCCTGACCCGGAAGTGGTTTGTCCAGCGCTTTCGGGGCTGGGGGTGGTTTTACTCTGGATTATCTTTGGCTACGCCAACGAACCCCTCTATCTGCATGTCTCCACCACCTTTTACGGATTGCTGATCATGGTCCTGGCGGTCGGGGTTAAACAGGCGGAACGCCGGCGGGGTTAACTACTCCGGGATAAACTTACTCCCATTTTGCCGGTCGCCCCACACCCCTGGTCGGGGAGGGAAACCTTGGCGCCTGTCCGGGTTGGGGGGTTGACCTGGGGGCAGCTAAACAGGTGGGCTGGGGGCAGCTTTTGGCTAGCAAGGGTGACGCCTTTGCCTGGCTCAGGGCAATAGCCAAGAAAGAAAAAGCAAACAAAGACAAATAAAAAAGAAAATAAAAGAAAAAAAATCTTGCTTTTTCTACCGTCTATACTATTATTCAGTCGTCTTTGCCCGGCTTGGTCGTGCTAACCCCCTGATCTTGACAATATCACTCTTTCGCCGCTATTCTCACAACCGATACTGCGCCTACGCCGATTCTTTATCCCCCAGCCCCTGCTTTTCTCCCTGCGTTCTTCACCTAGCCAAAGTCATGGAACTCTGGTCAGCCGGGTTTCCGTTGTATTTTACCGCTGAAGAGTCAAGCGCCGGTCCTTGTTCCGCCGCCGCCAATTCTCCAACCCGCTTCCTGGGAGACAACCCTATGGTAACCAAGGAAAAGAAGGATGACCCCGAGGTGCTTTTAAGCATGGAACAGGCGGAAAAGCACTTCCATGGCGTGCATGCCTTGAAGGGGGTGTCAATTACCCTGCGCCGGGGCACAGTACACGCTATCTGTGGCGAGAACGGGGCGGGCAAGTCAACCCTCATGAAAATTCTCATGGGAGACTACCAGGCCGATGCCGGAAACATGTACCTCAAGGGACAGCCGGTTTTATTCCAGTCGCCGCGCCAGGCGCTGGCAGCCGGTATTGCCATTATTGAGCAGGAACTGACTCCGATCCACGACATGACCATCGCCGAGAACATTTTCCTGGGGCGGGAACCGCTGTACGCCGGCCTGTTTGTCAACTATGGCGAACTTAACCGCAAGGCTGGGGAAATTCTTGCCCGGATCAAGGTTCAACTCGACCCCAACCGGAAGATGAAGACCCTGTCGGTGGCGGAACTCCAGATGGTGGAAATCGCCAAGGCTCTGTCCTACCATTCAGAAATCCTTATCATGGACGAGCCCACCTCCGCCCTGGGTGAAAAAGAGACTGATATCCTTTTCGGCATCATCGCGGAACTCAAGCGCCAGGGCACCGGAATTTTCTATATCTCCCACCGCATGAAGGAAATTTTCCGCATCGCGGATGAAATAACCATTCTCCGGGATGGCGAGTACATCTGTACCAAACCGGCGAGCGAGCTTGACCAGGACTCCCTGGTGAGCTTGATGATCAGCCGGAAACTCGAAGGCCAGTATGTTAAGGAAAACACCCCCACCTCCACCCCCCTCCTAAGTGTCCGCGACCTACACCGGAAAAACCGCCACCAGCCAATCTCCCTCGACCTTCACCGGGGGGAGATCCTTGGCATCTATGGCTTGGTGGGGGCAGGGCGTAGCGAATTTCTGGAAAGCGTCTTTGGAGTGGAGCGTCCGGACGGCGGAGAAATTTTAATTAACAACCGCACCCTGCGGATACGCTCGCCTTACGACGCTATCCAGAATGGCATGGCTTTTGTCACCGAGGACCGCAAGGGGTCAGGTCTCGCCCTCATCCTTTCGGTCAAGGACAATTCATCCCTTGCCTCTATGCGCAAGTCCTACCGGGGGGTGTTGATCAACCGGAAGAAGGAAAGCCAGGATGTTCAACGCGCCATTGATTTTTTCCGTATAAAGACACCTTCGGAACGGCAACTGGTCCGCAACCTTTCCGGTGGCAACCAGCAGAAGGTGGTGCTTGGCCGGTGGCTCCTTACTACCCCCAGCGTCCTATTGATGGACGAACCCACTCGCGGTATCGATGTGGGAGCGAAGCGGGAGATTTACAAGTTCATATCGGATTTCACCCGTCAGGGAAATGGGGTGATTCTGGTGTCATCCGAACTACCGGAAATCATGGGAATGTCGGATCGCATACTGGTGTTCAAGAATCACGCCCTCTCGGGTGAGATAGCGCGCAAGGACGCTAGCGAAGAAATCCTCATGCAAATGGCTACCTAGGGTGCCAGGATATCTCGCTACCGGAACCGCCGACTGGACCATCGCCCGGCTGGGGTTCTTTCCGCCCGTCCCCGTTGCCCCACGTTTTGAAAGGAATTTCCCATGGCAACAAGTACCGACTCTAAAGGCGCCTCCCGTTTCTGGTCCTTCGTTTGGGAACTCCGGATCATTATCGCCCTTCTGGTTATCTGTATCATTCTTTCCTTCGCCAGTGACTATTTCCTGATCCAGAGCAACCTCATCAACGTCCTCCGGCAGGTGTCGATAAACGGCCTCCTTTCGATTGGCATGACTTTTGTCATCCTAACCGGCGGTATTGACCTTTCGGTCGGATCGATGCTGGCTTTTGGCGGGGTGGTGACGGCGAGTTTTGTCTCTAACGCCTACAAGCATGTCCCCAACCTGCATCCTTTGCTAGCCATCCTCATAGGTCTAAGCGCTGGGGTGGCGCTGGGGGCGGTTAACGGCCTGGTAATTTCCAAGGTCAAGGTAACCCCATTCATCATGACGCTAGGCATGCTTTCGATTGCCCGGGGTCTCACCTTTATCTACACCAACGGCATGCCGGTTACTGACCTGAACAAAGATTTCCTCGTGATTGGCCAGGGTTACATCTGGTTTCTGCCAGTGCCGGTGGTGATCTTCCTGGCCGCCTTCATCCTGGCCTGGGTTATTCTCTATGGCATGAAATTCGGCCGCTATGTCTATGCGGTGGGTGGCAACGCCAGGTCGGCCCGGATATCCGGTATCAACGTCAGCTTCATTATTTTCATGGTCTATGTCATAAGTGGTTTTCTCTGCGCCCTTGGTGGCATTCTCCTAACCGCCCGGACCAGTGCCGGACTCCCCCAGGCAGGCCAGGCTTATGAACTTGACGCCATCGCGGCGGTGGTTATCGGCGGCACCAGCATGACTGGGGGCAAGGGGGCGCTTCTGGGCACCCTCATGGGCGTTCTCATTATCGGCGTTATCAACAACGGTCTGGACCTACTAAGTGTGTCCTCCTACTACCAGCAGGTGGTGAAGGGGTTGATCATTGTCGGGGCGGTAATGCTTGACTACTTCCAGGCCGACAGTGACCGCTAAGAGTGGAGGAACAAAAGGTTTTTTTCACCGGGGGTGGGTTCCGGGTAGGGCCCGGGACCATTGCCGCTGGTGTTTTCCTGTGTATGTGTCAAAGGAGCAAAGTATGTCGAAGTTGATCAGGAGTCTGATGGTTATGGCAGCCTGTCTGGCTGTTATGGGTTGTCTTAGCCAAGCGGGCGAAAAGGTCTACCGTATTGGTGGCGCCGCCTACGGTCTTAGCGGCGAGTACATGAAGCTTTGGGCTACCGCTCTTGAGCGTCATCCGGCGGTTACCCAGGGTTTGGTGCAGGTGACGGTTTTCGATGGCCGCTACGACGCTTCGGTCCAGCAGAGCCAGTTCGAGACCATGTCGGCCCAGAAGTACGATGCCATTCTTTTCGTTCCCATCGACATTGAAGCTGGTGCCGCCGCCGTCGCCACCGCCAGCGCCGCTGGCATCCCGGTAATTGGTTCCAACACCCGTGTCAACTCTGACCTGCTCACCGCCTATATTGGCTCCAACGACGTGGTTTCCGGCTATCTGGAAGCCAAGGCGGTTATCGACAAGATGGGTGGCAAGGGCAATGTGGTGATTATCGAGGGTCCAATCGGCCAGTCCGCCCAAATTGAGCGCCTCGAAGGCAACAAAAAAGCCCTGGCTGAATACCCCAACATCAAGGTTCTGGAACAGAAAACCGCCAACTGGTCCCGCGCCGAAGCTCTGGCCCTGATGGAAAACTGGCTCACCGCCCACCCCGGGCAGATCCAGGGTGTCATCGGCCAGAACGACGAAATGGCTCTGGGCGCGGTCCAGGCGATCAAAGCGGCCGGGCTTGACCTGAGCAAATTCGCCATCGCCGGCATCGACGGCGTCTCCGACGCCATCACGGCAGTGAAAAACGGCGAGATGGATCTTTCCATCCTTCAGGACGCCGTGTCCCAAGCCCAAGGCGCGCTGGATATCGCCCTGGGTCAGATAATCCCCAACTACCAGCCTTTGTCCGCCTGCTGGAAAGACTACGCCGACATGAAGTGGGAAGGCGGAAAACTCAAGGTCTACGATGTGCCATGGACCCCCATCACCAAGGCTAACGCCGACGAGCAGTGGGCCAAACGCCAGGATCTTACCAGCCGCTAGTTTTTTCCTCTCCACCCGGGCGGGTATGCCCGCCCGGGTGGCATTTTGGTGCCACCCTGTTGTTGCCACTCCCGCCAGTCGACTCTGTGTACTTTGGTCCGGGGGGCTTCACGGTTTTTCTGCTTGTGGATAACCCGGGACTCCATGGCGGAGTCCTGTTTATGGGAGGAAGCGAACATGGATTTCCAGCCTTTTGACGAGAATTTCTCACTTAAAGACAAAATCGCCTTGGTTACCGGCGCTGGTGCCGGTATTGGCGAAGCTATATCCCTGATGTTTGCCCGCAAGGGAGCGGACATTGTGGCAGTGGACTTGAATGCCGCCGCCGCCGGTACCGTGGCGGAAAAGATCCGGCAGACCGGTCGCCGGGCCTTGGTGCAGGTGGGTGACATCACCAAGGACGGGGTGATTCCCCCCATGGTGACAGCCGCGGTCAAGGAGTTCGGCCGGATCGATATTCTGGTCAATTGCGCCGGCATCGCTATCCTCGATGACGCCGAAAATCTGTCGGCCGAGGGTTGGAACAAGACCATAGCGGTAAACCTTAGCGCCTCCTTCTTCATGGCGCAGGCGGTAGGCCGGCAGATGATTCAGCAGAAACGGGGCAAAATCATCAATATGGCCTCGCAGGGCGGGGTTATAGCCCTGGACAAGCACATCGCCTACAACTCTTCCAAGGCGGCGATCATCATGCTCACCAAGATTCTCGCCTGCGAATGGGCCGAGTTTAATATCCAGGTCAACGCCATTTCCCCCACGGTTATTCTTACTGAGCTAGGCAAGAAAGCCTGGGCCGGAGAGGTCGGAGAGGCGATGAAGAAAAAGATTCCGGCCCGGCGCTTCGGCTATCCGGAGGAAGTGGCGGCGTCGGCGGTGTACCTCGCTAGCGAAGCCGCCAATCTGGTGACTGGTGCCAACCTGGTCATTGACGGGGGTTATTCCATTCAGTAGGACTAGCCGCCTGGTCCGGGTAACCGGGAGGGGCGGCCGAGTATCCTGTTTCAACCTAGGAGAACGACAATGCAGAGGTTTATCAACGATCCTTCCAAGGTGGTGGACGAGATGGTGAAGGGGTTTTTGAAATCCCACGCCCACATCGTCCAGGCTACCGGCAATCCGCGAGTGGTTAAATCCAACTTCCCGGTCAAGGACCGGGTCGGGGTGGTGACTGGTGGCGGCAGCGGACACAAGCCCGCCTTTGTCGGGTACGTGGGGAAAAACATGGTAGACGCGGTGGCGATTGGCGAGATCTTCTCCTCGCCCACCGCCAAATCCTTCTACGACGCCTTCAAGGCGGCGGATGGTGGCCGCGGGGTGGCCTGTCTTTACGGCAACTACGCCGGCGACAACATGAACGTAAAAATGGCGCGGGATATGGCGGAGGAGGACGGTATCAAGGTCCAGACCGTGGTTGCCAACGACGATGTCCCCTCAGCTGCCAAGGGCGATGAGGCAAAACGCCGGGGAGTGGCGGGGGAAATTTTCATGTGGAAGGCGGGCGGGGCCAAGGCGAACCAAGGCGGCAGTCTTGAGCAAGTCATCGCCGTCGCCCAGAAGGCGATTAACAACACCCGTTCTATCGGGGTGGGTCTCACCCCTTGCACTATCCCGGAGGTTGGCAAACCCAACTTTGCCATTGAACCTGGCAAGATGGAACTGGGTATCGGCCACCACGGCGAGCCGGGTATAAAAGTCACCGACCTTAAAAGCGCCAACGAAGTGGCGGAAATGATGGTTAACGTCGTTCTTCCCGACCTGCCCTTTGCCAGCGGGGATTCCGTGGTGGTTCTGGTTTCCGGTCTAGGCGCCACTCCGGTGATGGAACTCTACATCCTTTACGACCATATCGCCGGTCTCATTGCCGACAAGGGGATAAAAATCCACCGTCCCTATGTCGGAAACTATTTCACTTCCCTGGAAATGATGGGCGCGACTCTCACGGTGATGAAACTTGACGATGAACTAAAGCAGTTGATTGACAGTCCCTGCGACTGCATGGGCCTCACCCAGTTCTAACTTCGCTCAGTGGATCGGCGGTGGGGGAGGGCGGCACTCCCCACCGCTGGCTGTTTTGTTCCCGTCCCCCCGATTGATTAAGGAGTTCTCCCCATGGCGGAATCATTCAGTAAAAAAGACGCGGCGGTCCTGGCGACCAACCTGGTCAAGACCATCCAAGACAACAAGGTTTACCTAAGTGAAATAGACGGCGCTATTGGCGATGGCGACCATGGCATTAATATGAACAAGGGATTCACCCTTTTCGCCGAGCAGAACAACATAGCGGACCTTGATTTTGGGACAGCCCTGAAAGCGCTGGGGCGGGTGCTTCTGACCGAGATCGGGGGCTCAATGGGCCCAATCTACGGCACTTTTTTCATCGAGATGTCGAAGGTCATCAAGGACCAGGATCAGGTGGATGCCGTCTTGTTCGGCAAGATGCTCCAGGCGGCCCAAGCCGGGGTGGAGAGCCTGGGGTCGGCCAAAAAGGGCGACAAAACCTTGATGGACACCTTGATCCCGGCTAGCGAGTCTTTCGAGGCGGCCCGTGCGGGAGGGGCCGGTTTCGCTGCGTCCCTGGACGCCATGGAGGCAGCCGCCAAGGCGGGTTGGGAGTCCACCAAGAACCTCCAGGCCCGTATCGGCCGTGCCAGCCGGTTAGGGGAGCGCTCCATCGGCACTCTGGACGCCGGCGCCACCTCCTGCTGGCTTATCCTCAAGTGCCTGGTTGATGGCATCCGCCTGCTTTTGCAGTAGCCTCCCACCTGTTGTGAAAGCGCCCGTATGTTAGCTGAACAAAGACGCCGCAAGATTCTTGAGTTGATTCAGGAGGAGGGGTCGGCGAAAGTGTCTTACCTGAAGACGCTTTTTTCCGTGACCGAACCCACTATCCGCCAGGATTTGGACCGTCTGGAGTTGGATGGCCACGTGGTGCGCCGGCACGGCGGGGCGTTTCTCAAGTCCATACCCGACCAAGTGCGCACTCTTTCCCTGCAGCGTAGCCAGAACATGGACAAGAAAAAGCTACTGGGGATAAAGGCGGCGGAATACATCTGTAACGGCGACTCGGTTATTCTTGACGCTGGCACCACCATTACCGAAATCGCCCGTCACCTTGAGGGCGTGAACGACCTGAAAGTGGTAACCCCGGCCCTCAATATCGCCCTGATCCTGGGTTCTTGTTTCAACGCCCAGGTGATGCTGACCGGCGGCGAGTTTAAACAACCCACCCTTTCGGTCACCGGCGAGAAGGCGGCGGCTTTTTTCGACAAAAGCATCGCTCTAGGCAAGTTGTTCCTGGCGGTGGTGGGTATTTCCGAAGACGGCATCCTCTCCTACCCGGGACTGGCTGACATCCCGATGAAGCGGGCGATGATAACGGCGGCCAAGGAAGTTTTCCTGGTGGCTGACTCCACCAAGATGGGTTGCGTCGCCTTTGCTAACCTGGGTAGCATTGAATTGGTGCATCACCTGATAACCGATTCCGGGATAAGCCGCCCGTACCGGGAGCTTTTCGAATCGCGGGGCATTGACGTTATTATCGCGGACTAGCCGGGATCCTGGTAGCAACCGGCGCCTGGTAACCTTGGTAACCCGGAGGGAGACCTCCGGGGTTTTTTATTGGGTGCTGTTTTTTCGCCGAAAGAAGTCAGGGACGGCGGGGTTGCCAGTGGCGGGAGAAGAAGGGAGGGGGAGGGGACTCGATATAGGTTTCCCGTCCGGAACGGGGATGGGTGAGCCGGAGGCTTTTGGCGTGGAGAGCCAGACGGGTGCCTCGGGAAAAACCGTAGCGCCGGTCGCCAACGATGGGGCAGCCAAGCTGGGCTAGATGGACGCGGATTTGGTGTTTGCGGCCAGTCACCAGCTCCACCTCCAGAAGGGAGCGTCCACCCCGGCTAGCCAGGAGACGGTAACGCGTAGTGGCGGCCCAACCCTCTTCCGGACGCGCCACCCGCACGAAAAGTCCCTTGTCCTCCCACAGCGGCAAGTTTATTTCACCTTCTTCCTGCCGGGGTCGGCCGTCCACCAGGGCAAGGTAGATTTTGCTGTAGGTGTGCCAGGCGCTGGCGAGTTCACGTTTAACCTCCAGTGAGCGGGCAAGGAGAAGGACGCCGGAGGCGTCCCGGTCAAGGCGGTGGGCGGCGTGGAGGTTTTCCGCTTCCTCCGGCGCCAGTTCACCTAGCCACTCCCGCATCAGGCGGATGGCGGTCAGCACCTTTTCCCTGGCCGAGGCCACGGAAAGGAGGCCGGGCGGTTTGTCTACCGCCAGAAGGTCGGGATCGGCGTGGAGAAGCGGCAAGGGGGGCGGGCCAAGGTGGGTGGGGAAAAAACCTCCCGCCTCCGGGGGACGGGGAAGGACCTCTACCAGGTCGCCGGGAACCAGACGGGTGGCGCCGGAACGTATCGCCATGCCTCCCACCTGGACCAACCCACTCTTCAGGCGGGACTTCAGGGTTCCGGCACCCCAGTCCGGGAGGGACGCCTTCAGGAAGTCGATAAGGTGGGTTGGCTCTTTGACGGTGAAAACCGGCATGGCTCACTCGGCCCGGATATAGTTATAGATGTTCTCATAATGGACGGCCGGATGCCGCCAGGAGTAGTCGCATTGCATGCCGTTACGGGCTAGTTGATTGAATATGTCGGGTTGGTCAAACCAGAGCCGTATGGCCCGTTTAAGGCCGTAGTCCAGGCTGGCGTTGGTGGGGTCGCGGAAGGAGAAGCCGTTCGCCCCGCCCAGACCCATGGCTGAATTGTCAAGGTCGAAAACGGTGTCTTTCAGGCCGCCAGTTTCCCGCACCACCGGTACGGTGCCGTAACGCAGGGCGATCATCTGGGTAAGGCCGCAGGGTTCAAACAGGCTGGGGACGAGGAAAATGTCGCTACCGGCATAAATCAGGCGGGAGAGGTCCTCGTGGTAGCCAATATAGAGATTGACATCGCGGTTGTCCTTGAACTCGTTCTGCAGGCGCATGAACTCGTTGTTGATCTTGGGGTCAGGGGCGCTGCCGAGAAGGACAAACTGGGATTTTTCTTCCAGGGTCGAATAGATGGCCCGCTTGATTAGCTCAATCCCCTTCTGGTGGGTGAGGCGGGTGACCACCGATACAATCGGCTTCCAGGCGTCCCAGAGGTAGAGCCATTCGCGTAGAGCGGTCTTGTTTTTGTACTTCTCGAAGAAGTTCTCGCCATGTGAATAGACGGCCGCCAGCTTGCTGTCGGTTTGGGGATTCCAGGTTTCGTAGTCGATGCCGTTGAGGATGCCGCCGATCCGGGCGGCGTTTTTGTTGATGCTTTGCTCTAGGCCGCGTCCACCGGCGACGGTTTTAAGTTCACTGGCGAAGCTGGGACTAACGGTCGTGGTGAAGTTGGAATAGATTATCCCCGCTTTCATCAGGTTAATGCAGCTGCGGTTCTTGTCGTCCTGCATGCGGTCTGGGCGGTGGCATTGGGCGTGGTTCAAGCCGACTAGACCAAGAAGCTTGTCCGGGAAGCCGCAGAGACCTTGGCACTCGTTGTTGTGGATGGTGTAGACGACCCGGGAGTTGTTCCAGCCGAGCGGCTGGTAGATGTCCCAGAGGATGGCCGGCACCAGGCCGGTGGTCCAGTCGTGGCAGTGGATGATGTCAGGCCGGCGATTGGTCTTGAACATGAATTCCATGGCCTGGCGGCAGAAATACGAGAAGCGCTGGAGATCGTCGTTGTAGCCATAGATGGCGGGGCGCTGGGTATAGTCGCCACCGGTGATAAAGTTGGCTGTGAGACCACCACCCACCCGTCCCTGGAACACTTTTTCCGACCGCCACTGGTTGTAGTGAGGGCACCAGAGTTCCCCGTATACCTCGTGAAGGTCCTCTATGGTTTCGTAACGCATGCAGGAGTACATGGGGGCGATGATTTCCACTTTGTGGCCGCGTTTTTCCAGTTCCCGGCCTAGACCCTGTACTACGTCCCCCAAACCCCCAACTTTGGCGCAGGGCGCCACTTCCGGGGTGATCATCACAATGTACAACCGCTTCTCCTTTGGCAAGGCATACTCACCCTGATTTTCCTGAACCGTCGGCGCCGGCTCTTGGCACTCCACCGGGGCGCTGGGGGGGGGAGGCGGGGTTATTGCCAACTCCGGTTTCCCAGGTCGGGAAGGGGCGGTTTTTTCCCAATAGGAAGTTGCCTGCTCCAGTTCACCCGCGCCTTCTGGACTGGGGTCGGGATTTTTTGGGGAGGGTGGCGGTTCCTGGTAGGGGGAGGCGGGTATTTCCGTCTCCTCCGGGTGGAAGGGCGGTTCGGCTGGGTCGGAGACAGTCGCCACCAGCGGCGTCACCGGGGTTTCGTCGGGTGCCTGGGGAGCGGGCGGGGTGGAATCTTCCGCTGGAATGGAAGGCGGGTTGTCATCCGGCGCCGCGTCGTCGGCTGGGTCGGGGAAATCCTCCACCGGTGGCACCGGAGTTTCGTCGGGTGCCTGAGGAGTGGGCGGGGTGGAATCTTCCGCCGGAATGGAAGTCGGGTTGTCAACCGGCGCCGCGTCGTCGGCTGGGTCGGGGGAATCCTCCACCGGTGGCACCGGAGTTTCGTCGGGTGCCTGGGGAGCGGGCGGGGTGGAACTTTCCGCCGGAATGGAAGCCGCTTCGCCTTCCGTCTCCGTAGGGGAGGATGCGGAAGCAAGCTCCACGATGCTAAGAGAATTAATTTCCGGTTCAAATATCGGTTGTATCGGGGAGGGCTTGTTTCGCGGTTTTTCTTTTTGGGCCCCCTTGGATTTCCGCTGGTGTTCTTTTTTTGACGCCATCGGTGGTTCTCGCCTCCTTTTTAAACCAAATGGGTAGCCTGTTCATTATAAGCCCAGAACAACCCCGGGCTCAAGGATTTTCCGCTCTCCTCGCCCGCTGTGGCTTTAGGGCGACCGGAAACACTGAGGGTTTTCCGGTTGCCAGGAGGGGTGGAATGGCGTCGAATAGTCGGTGGACCAGAGGGAGTGCGGGCCAGGAAAGGATGGCGGCATGCCGGAATTGCCGGAGGTGGAAACGGTGGTGCGGGCCTTGGACCAGGCCCTGGCGGGACGGGTTTTTGTCGCCGCCCGTGAACTCGGACGGGTGCGGCTACCCTTTTCCCAAGAGGAAACAAAACGCCTGGTGCTGGGACGGCGCATTGTCGGAGTGCGGCGGCGGGCGAAATACATTGTTATTGAATGCGCGGCGGCGGGCGGGTTATTGGCACACCTCGGCATGACTGGTTCTTTCCGGCTGGAGAAACCGGGAGTGGAGGTGGGTAAGCACGACCGGATCGTCCTGACCCTTGCTGACGGCGAAGAACTGCGCTACGCCGATCCCCGGCGTTTCGGCTTCCTTAAGCCAGTCGGGTTGGAGGGGCAGGAGCGTTGGCCGCCGGAACTCGCCCGTTTAGGACCAGAACCCCTTGATCCTGCCTTTCGGGCCAGTGTCCTGGAGGCCCGGGCGGTGGGGCGGCGTACTCCGGTGAAAACCTTCATTATGGACCAAGCGACAGTGGTGGGAGTGGGTAACATTTACGCCAGCGAGGCGCTTTTCCGCTCCCGCATTGATCCGCGGCGGCTGGCGAAGGACTTGTCTTCGGCAGAGTGGCGCCGGCTGGTGGCGGCTATCCGGAAAATCCTCCGCCAGGCTATCCAAAGCGGTGGCAGTAGCATTCGCAACTATCGCCGGGTGGACGGAAGGGAGGGAGGGTTCCAGCGTTCTCTACAGGTCTACGGGCGAGGCGGTGAATCCTGTCCCGCCTGCGACGGAGAGGTGGAAATTATCCGCCAGGGTGGACGCTCCACTTTCTTCTGCCCCCGCTGCCAGGTCTGAACCCGGGAAAGCGGCGCTTTATTTCACCCCGTCCACCGCGTCAATCTTACGCATCACCGCCTTTATCAACTCCTCGCCCTTGTCAAAGCCGTCGGGTCGGGCGGCGATAATCATCACCGAGCGGTAACTGGTGAAAACCACCCGTCCCTGCTGTGGGTCTACCCCCCGCCAAAAAGTTTGCTTGCCCACCCGGTACTCGTCGTAATTCTGTCCCACCAGCCTTACATAGGCGGAATAATCCCTGGCTACTCGCGCCGCCTCGCGGCGGCTTCCCCGCGTGATGATGAAGAGGTCAGAGGCGGTGCTACCCCCGCCGGGGGCGCTTGCCCACACGGCTGGCGGCAGTTCCTGGATCTGGAAACAGTTGCCGGGAGTGACTGACACGGTCTTCAGGTCAACTCCTGGGATGTCGATGTAGTTGAATCCCTGGGGTTTTTGCCCGCCACTTCCCCCTATCCGCTGGTTCACCGCCTGCGCCACTGGCAGCAGGTCGGGAATAGGGGTCTTGCCGCTGTAGATAATCTTCACAAAAAGGTTGCTTTTGTAGAAATACAGGGTGCGGCCACCCCGAGGGGTGTCTAGCGCTCCTTCCGTACCCACCGCCACATCTTCCGCCTGGTTTTGCAGCACCTTCACCGTGTGGTGGTGGAAAATCCCGGCGGCGGCGTCGGGAGTGGTCATGGCGGCTATCTCAATCACCAGTGGCCGGTCAGGGCCGCCATAGTTGTAGGTGGCGGATTTTAGGCCGGTGAAGCCGTAGACCAGATAGATGTTGGCGGTGGTGCCGTAGGTGTCGGTGAAAGTGTTGCCGCGGTAAGTCAGTATCCGGCCGGTTAATTCGAGCTGTGGGACTGACCCGGAATCGGGAAACATGCCGGAGGAGGCGGTGGTGTTGCCGCGGAAGCGGGAAAGTAGGCCAGCGCCACTGGCCTGGCTACCCGTGGCCAGGGCGAGAAGAAGAAGCAGGGTTAAAAGAGGGTGGGTGGCTCGGGGCATTTTTTCTTCCTCCCAACATCGGGTTTTAGTGTTTTGTCGCGGTTACTATCTTCTTTCAGTGCCGCTTCGGCTGCCTTGAGGTTGTGGCGGGCGGCATTGCCGGAGGGTTCGATTTCCAGGGCAAGGCGGAAAAACTCCGCCGCTTCGCGGTAATGCCCTTGGGAAAGCTTGATAATGCCGAGATTGTTGTTGGCGCTGGCGTCACGGGGGTCGTAAAGGATGGCGTTACGAAAAGCGGCCAGAGCCTCTTCCGCCTCTCCCGAACGCCAGAGGGCGGTGCCCAGGTTGTTGTAGACTACCGAGGACTCCGGGTTCACCGTCACCGCCTGGCGGTAGAGACGAATGGCTTCGGCGGTCCGGCCGTTACGGTCCAGGGCGATACCCAGGTTCACCAGAGCCTCAAAGTCGGACGGGGAGAGTTCCAGAGCTTTTTCCAGACGAGGGATAGCTCCCATGACATCCCCGCGTTGCAGGAGGAGGAAACCCCAGTTGTTCCATATCCGGCTGTCGGCCGGGGACTCCTCGGCCAGGGCGGAAAACAGTTCTTCCGCCTCGTTCTCGCGGTCGATGCTGGTTAAGAGGCAAGCGTAGGCGATGGCGAGGTCCAGATTGGCGCGGTCGGCCGACCAGGCGGCGAAAAGGGTGGCAACCGCCCCCTCGTAGTCGCCGTCCTTGACTTTCTGCATGGCCTCTTCCGCCGCCGTCGTTTTTTCCATCTCTCTCTAGCCTCTGTCCCGTGCCGGACGGGAGCTATGGGTTAATCAATAAATCCGAAGGGTTCTCCAGGGCGTAGGGTGGAACTTTCCAGCTGCCCCTCGAAATACCAGCGACGGGGAATGGAATTGGTGTTGAGGACGAAACGGTCAGCCCGCATGCGCTGCCGGCGGGGTGACAAACCGTCCTCTACCACGTTAAGCAGAAGTTGGGGTTGCCGGCCGGTGAGGGCGGACATGGTTATGCGTCCCTCCGGCACGTCGTAAACCGCCTGGTCGCCACGGGTGAAAAAGGTGGTGCCCGGCCGGTTCATCCAGTCAGTCTCGGGTAGACCCGCTACCGGGTCGGCGTAGACTCGTAGTAGCACTGAACCAGTCGCGTCCATTCGTAGCACGCGCGACAGGGCGTCCCCTGTACCACCCATGCCCGGTTCGGGAGGTTCAAGTAGGATGATTTCCAGGCGGTCGCAACGCCCGTCCAGGCTTGGGGTCTCCCAGCGTCCGTTAGGGGACGGCTGGAGGATGCGCACATTGTCGGTGGCGCGGATGTTAAGAGCCAGTTCGTTGTAAATAAGCGTTCCTTTTTCGCCGTAAGCGACGCGGGTAGGAATGCGGTTCATCCCCTCCGAGGAGCTGTCCCCGGGGACCCGTAGTTCGCCCGGCCCGGCGGCGCGGGTCACTCCCTGCTCCTGCCGGACCTCGATTTCCGGGGCCCACAGGGTCATTCCGTCATGGTCGCGGGCCATGACCCAGCGGCGTTCGCCCAGACGGCGGTCTACCGCCAGAGTTATGACGTTGCCGCTTTCGGTAAACTCTACCACCCCGCGGTCACCGGTGGCGATGCGGCGTCCCTGGCGGGGAAGTCCGTGTTCGATTTTGACTCCGACCCTTGCCTCGGCCCGGCGAATGTTACCGATACGCTCCAGGGGAATGGTCACCGTGCCAGCGGTGGTGGCGGAAGTGTCTTTCTGGAGAAAGCGGGCGTCTAGCTCCTCGGAATTCATTACCAGATTTTTCGAGGGTTGACGCAGCACCACGCCGGTACGGAACTTGGCCTCGCTTACTAAACCGTCGTGGTAGGACTCGTAGCGGGCCGCTCCCTCGAAATCGATTTCCGAACGGAAACCGGGTATTTCGTCAGGAATGGATAGTTCGCCCGGACCGTTGGCCTGGATCAGGTTGCCGATAGCCGCCGCTTTGATCCGGGGGGCGGTAAACATTGACCCCAGGTTGTCTCCGTCCTGCTCGCGGTATATCGCCATCTCTGGCGGGCGGCCGTTACGGGCGGGACTCCCCTCCAGGTAGATGTCGCCCTCATTAAGCTGCTCGCTGGGAAAATCGCGGATGATCTGGTTAGCCTCACAGACGCGGGTGTCCTGCATAAGCCTGGCGTTGCCGTTGGCGTCAATGCGGCGGGGGCGGATGCTGACTCGGCTAGGATCGTTGGGATCGGGTTTCTCAACCAGGTATATTTCCAGGCGGTCGCTGGTCAGGACGTAATTGTCCTCCGGAGCATCGGAGGTGGCCATCACTTGTTCCTCAAACCAGGCCATCCGCTTGGCTTCGTTGTATTCCATCGCCCGTTCGCATTTCACCGAAATCACTTTGCCCCGGTCGGAAAGGTTGTCAGGACTGGTGATGAAATCGCAAACAATGGTGCCATCGGCGGCGGTAAGGAGGTGTTTGTCTTTTTGATTGCCACCGCCCTGGAGGCGGTGCATCACAATGGTGGGAGCGGTGATTTGGTTCCCCTCGTCGTCACGGATCCAGGGGTGGGGAGGGGTGCGGCTAGGGAGGCCGAAAAGCCGGAGGGTGTCTAGGCCAGTGGCGGAGTCAAACTCATATTCAGCCCGGTGCGACTGAGCCTCGCGGTTGCCAGTGCGGATTTCCACATCAGTCTCAGCCGTGATGTTACGCACCTGGGCCGAACCCGAGGTCAGGCCGTCCTGCAGGCGTATGTCCAGGAATTCCGAACGTATACGCAGGTCGCCATGCTGGAGGAAGATGGAGTCGCGGAAACGGATCATGCTTTCTGGACGCAGGTAGCGCATGCTCCCCTTGTAAGACACCTCGGTGACGATGGCGGCTCCGCCCACTGTCCGCGGCCGAGGACGCATAGTGACCATGCCCTGACCGCCACTGGCGTTAAGCTCTTCCAGAGGGGTGGCGCTACTTTCATCCTCGCTAGTGGAGGCGAAAGTGAAGTCGAGGTTGCGGTCAGAAATGCGATCGTTACCAAATTCCACCTCCGGCACCCGTTCCAGGCGGCTGTCGGTTAGGTTGATGCTGTTGGCGTCGTAGTCGAAATCGGCCCGACCGCCCCGGGCCACGTACTGTACCGCTCCCTCCCCGGAGTTGGTAAGTTCAAAGCCAGTTATGACCACTGACCCCGGGCGTTTGCCAATGGTGGCGATGATGGAACGCACCATGCCAGGGATTGGAGCGGGGCCAGTAGAGTCCTTGGTCTCAAGGTCGTCCTCGCGGCGGAGCAGGACCTGGAGGATGTCAGACTCAATCATTAGGCCAGGTCGGTTGATTTTCACTTCCCGCTCGAACTGCACCTCCCTCTCCCGCAACTTGTAACTGGCCGTGTCCTTGCAGGTGATCACGGTCCTTCCGTAGGCGCCAGCGCCGCCGAGGTTTTCCCGCTCAATCTCCATCCGGGCGTTGTGCTCGATAAAGATTATCCCCCCCCATTCCCGGATGCTGTTCCCGGACGCGCCGGTACTTTCCATCATCACTTCGTCGTCGGCGAGGTAGAGGAAACCAGTGCCAATTATCCGGCTGTCTTCCTGGATAAACTCCACTTCGCCGTCGCCGTTCATCTTGCGCAGGGTGTTGTTCCACTGGGCGTGCTGGCAATGCACCTCGGTTTCCAGTTCCGGGGGGAGGCGGCGGCGGCGGTTGACGCTGGTGATGGGTGGCGGGGAGTTGCCAGTCCGGTAACGCCGGAGCACCACGTTACCCTCAAGGTTGGCTATCTCCTCTATGGGAGCGCCGGGTTCGGGAGGGCGGCGAGTGAAGTAGCCATGGTCGCTGGTGATAGTCATCTTCACCGGCAGGGGTGAACCTTGGGGAGTGGCAGCCAGAGCGGCGGCGGATTGGTCGTAAAGGGTTATGATCACGTTTTGCAGGTTTACCCGCGGGGTACCCTCGGCCACCTCGAAGGCCTCGGCCTTGTCTGCCTCCAGAAGGGTATTTAGGCGCCCGTCCACGAAAGTGGGGTAGCGGATCTTTTCGTAGGGCTGGGCGGTCGTCTCCTCGCCGGAAAGCAGGATGGGGGAGAGGAGTAGGAAGGTCAAAAGGAGATGGCTGGGCTTCATGTAATCCTCGGGATCTTTAGCGCAAGGTAAAAACGGGAAGGCGGTGCCACCTGACCGCTCCCCGGCCGCCTCTTTTCCGGGTGGCGCAATGGGCGACGGCTAAGACTCCAGGCCGGAGCTAGCCACCGCCACCCCAAGACCGGCCCGGCGTAGAAGGGGTAGGTCGGGTATAGCGTTACCTGTCACCAATGTCTCTAGGAAGGCCACCCCAGCCTCCAGGAGCATGGCGCTGGCGGCGGGGGAGTTTGTCAGCGGTCCGGAGGAGCAGGCGGTCAATTCCTAGCTCCCGCGCTCACTGTTCTAACCCCGGAATGGCGCGAGCGCTAGTGATATCGCTCGGGTGACCAGCCTTTTTCCAATATTTTAGGGCCAGACCGGCGTGGGCGTCAAAAAAATTAACCGCCTGGCCGGTGTCTATGTAACTTATTATCCAGTCGGTCATTACGCCATCAACAACCTAGACAAGGATACGAATTCCACTAATACCGGAAAATTTTGGTAGGAAATCGGTAAATTCTTTTGACATTTTTCCTCCAGATCAAACACTTACTCTATGGAGCGGTCCTCTGTCCGGCGCCTGACTGGGGGATGTGAGCATTTGGCCCATCGTGGAGCTTCGCATTTATTTGGCGGAAACGATGGTGTTGTCATGGTAAGGCGTGGATAAATCTATGTCAAGACCGGTTGCTTGGCCGGCGGCAAATCACGATAGGGTCAATTTATGGCAAAGTATCTGTTGATTCTGGTGTTGGTGGCGGGGGCGGCCTATGTCGCCTGGCTTTATGTAAACAAGGCGCCGGTGGCGGGTCGCAGCGGACAGTCCGCCACCAGTGTGGCGGTGGAGACCGCCAGGGTAAAGGAACGCGACCTTAGCGACCGGGCTATTTTTACCGGCGCTATCCGTGCGAGCGAGCGCTTTGACGCCGCTTTCCGCCTCACCGAGTCGGTGCGGGAGATCCGGGTGGACGCCGGGGACGTAGTGCGGCGGGGCGAAGTACTGGCCGTATTGGACGATGAGGAATACACCCTGGCGGTGGAACAGGCCGAGGCCAATCTCGCCGTCGCCCGCGCCAACGCCAATGACGCCAGAATGCAGCTGGACATAACCCAGCGGGACTTTGACCGGGCCAAAAGGCTGCACGAGCAGACAGTTATCGCGGCACAGGAGTATGACCGCTACGCCGCCGCCCATCAGGCTCAGGCCGCCAAATGCGAGGTGGCGGAGGCGCAAGTCAAGCTAGTTGAGTCAACCTTGGAGACAGCGCGCCTGCGGCTGAAGCATACGCGTCTAGTGGCGGACTGGACTGACGGCTCCGACTGGCGAATAGTTGCCAAACGCTATGTTGACCCCGGGGCGATTGCTGGCGCCAATGACCCCATCCTCGCCATAATCAATATCGACACGGTGAAGGCGGTGATAAATGTCAATGAGAAGGAGTATACGAAAATAGCCGCCGACTTCCCGGTAATCCTAAGTACCGACGCTTTTCCTGGCCGCGAGTTTACCGGTCGGGTGGGGGCTATTGCCCAGGAACTGGGAGACCTCTCCCGCGAGGCCGAAATCACCATTGTGATCGACAACCCGGACCACGCCCTTAAACCCGGCATGTTTATCCGGGCCGAGATGGTTTTTTCCCGGCATGACGCCATTCCGGCTGCTCCCTTGGAGGCGGTGGTGCGCCGCGAAGACGGCGACCGCGGCGTATTCGTGGTGGATCGCGAGTTGGGCGAGGTGGTTTTCAAGTCAATTACCGAGGGTATCCTTGATCGCGGCTGGGTGGAGCTGGTGGGTGGGGGTGACCTTCTGGGTAGTGAGGTTGTGGTTATGGGCCAGCACCTCCTAAAGGAAGGGTCCAAAGTCACGTTTTTCGAGTCCTAAACGACCCGGTGGCGGGTTTTTTGGCCGGCTCCGCGCCGGTTTTACCACTGGTGGTGTCACCCCTGTGAATGCCAGCCGCGGCTAGGGCCGGCATGGTTTAGTCGTTGACCTTACCTCAAAGATATTGGAAATCAAACCTCGATGAACATTCCCCGTTTCTCCATACGCCGTCCTGTTTTCACCTCCATGGTGACCCTGATGGTGCTGATACTTGGTGGGGTGTCCCTGACCCGCCTCCCGATTGACCTCATGCCCGACATCACCTATCCAACGATCAGCATCATGACTGAATACGAGAACGCCAATCCGGAGGTGGTTGAGGAGCTGGTGACCCGCCCCATTGAGGAAGCGATGGCGGCGGTGCCGGGGGCGGAGGAGGTAACTTCCAACTCTTCCGAGGGCAGCAGTAACGTCACCGTCAAGTTTTCCTGGGGAATAGACCTGGACGCCGCCAGCGCCGACGTCCGCGACCGCCTGGATCGGGTGATGGGACGCCTCCCGGACGACGCCGAACGCCCGGTGCTTCTCAAGTTCGACCTCTCCGCCATGCCTATCGTTTTCATGGGCGCCTCATCCAGTATGGACCAGGTGGAGTTGAAACGCATCCTTGAGGACCAGATTAAATTCCGCTTCGAAAGCATACCCGGGGTAGCGTCACTCAACGTTTTTGGCGGCCGGGACCGCGAGATTGCGGTTGATATTGATCCCTACCGGATCAAGGCCATGGGCCTGAACATCCACCAGGTGCTGAGTGTTATTCAGCGCGCCAACATCAACCGCCCGGCTGGCTATGTTGACGATGGCAACTACGAGGTGACGATCCGCGCTCCGGGTGAGTTTTCCTCCATAGGCGAGATAGGTGAAACGGTGGTGGCGCTGCGGGACGGGGCCCCGGTGATGATTAAGGACGTGGCGGATGTAAGCGACAGCATGTCCCGGGTTAGGCGGGTGGCTCGGATCGACGGGATGGAGGGGGTGCGTCTGGCGATCACCAAGCAGTCGGGATCTAACACGGTGGATGTGGCGGCGAAAATCATCGAAGAGCTGGAGAATGTCAAGAATGACTACCCGCAGCTAAACTTCAAAGTCATCATGAATAGCGCCGACTATATCAACAACTCCATCCGTAACGTCGCCACTTCCACCGCCCTAGGCGGTGGCCTGGCTATTATCATCATCCTGATTTTTCTGCGTAATGTTCTTTCCACCCTGGTGATTGCGGTTTCCATCCCGGTGTCAATAATCGCCACTTTCGCCCTTCTTTTCTGGGAGGGCCTTACCCTGAACCTAATGACCCTGGGCGGTCTCGCCCTTGGGGTGGGGATGCTAGTCGACAACTCCATTGTGGTCCTGGAAAACATCTATCGCATCCGGGACGAGGAGGGTCTTCCTCCGGAAGAGGCGGCTGACAAAGGCGCTAACGAAGTCCTGGACGCCATTATTTCCAGCACTATCACCACCCTGGTGGTGTTCCTGCCGGTGACCTTCATGGAGGGTATGGCGGGAGTGATGTTTAAGCAATTGGCGATTGTGGTGTCCTTCTCCCTACTCTGTTCCCTGGTGGCAGCCATCATGGTGGTGCCGATGCTGGCGGCCCGGATTATGAAGTGGCAGCAAGGAGTAAAACGGGGGCGGGTCCTCGACTGGTTCTTTAACCTGGGCGAACGGATGTTTAACTACCTGGAAGAGAATTACAAATCGGCTATCGGCCAGGCTCTTGACCACCGCCTCATCACTATATTTCTGGTCCTCTTGGTACTGGCTGGCAGCGTGGCGCTGGTCAGGAAAATCGATATCGAGATGATGCCCAAGACTGACGAGGGTTACATCGTCCTTAACGCCGAGATGGACACCGGAGTACGGCTCGACTTGACCACGGAGAAGGTGCAGGAGCTGGAGAGGGTGGTCCTCCGTGACGTTCCTGAAGTAATCACCCTAATAACTTCCATCGGCGGCAACTGGTTCTCGGGGGTCGCGACCCACCAGGCCAACATGAACATCCGCCTGGGGACTCGGGAAGAGCGCCTCCAGGCTGGACTCAGGTCGTCCGAGGCGGTGGCGGCGGACTTACGCGAGCGTTTTTCCCAAATTCCTGGCATGACCATCCGGGTGCGCGAGGGCAGCAGCTTCCTCGGCCGGGGGATGGGGGGAGGGGCGGAACAGGTGGCGGTGGAGGTGCGGGGTTACGACATGGATGTCGCTAACGAACTCGCCCGCCAGGTCCATGGAATTATGCGGGAAATTTCCGGGGTGGTAGACTCCCGAATCTCCCGCGCCGGCGGGGTGCCGGAGGCCCTGATGGATATCGACCGTCGCAAGGCGGCCGACCTCGGGCTTTGGGTAGAGGACATTGCCTCCTTCCTGGAGGTTTGCCTGGCTGGCAAGACTGCCGCCCAGTACCGCGACATGGGCAAGGAATACCCGATAGTGGTACGCTTGCGCGATTCGGAGCGGATGAGTCTGGACGATATCCTTAATCTTTCGGTCACTAACTCCCAGGGTTTACCCGTGTCACTACGTAACGTCATGTCTGAGGCTGACGCCAGCGGTCCCACCGTTATTGAGCGTAAAAACCAGCAGCGCATCATGAGTGTCAGGGCCGGGCTATCCAACCGCGCCCTTGGCTCGGCCATGGAAGAGCTGCGAGAAGCGGTGAAAGTCATACCCCTGCCCAGTGGTTTCTCCCTGGAGTTTGGCACCGACTACCAGGACCAGCAGGATATGATGGTAGACTTGGTTCTCGGTTTTGTCCTCGCTCTGGTTCTGGTCTACATGGTTATGGCCTGCCAGTTCGAGTCGATCCGCGACCCCTTCGTGGTGATTTTCTCAGTGCCGCTAGCCTCGGTGGGGGTACTGGTGATTCTCTTTGTCACTGACACCACTATTAACATGCAGTCTCTTCTAGGCTGCATAATGCTAGCCGGCATCGTGGTCAACAACGCCATTATCCTGGTTGATTACACCAACCTTCTACGCCGCCGGGACGGCATGACAGTCAGGGATGCTCTGGAGGAGGCGGGCCGGCGGCGTTTAAGGCCGATTCTCATGACTGCCTTGACCACTGTCCTTGGTTTGGTTCCTCTGGCCCTAGGCTGGGGTGACGGGGGTGAAGCGCAGGCTCCCATGGCCCGGGCGGTGGTGGGTGGTCTTGTAAGTTCTACCTTCATCACTCTTCTGGTGATTCCGGTGGTTTACTCACTCTTCGAGTCAGGCCGGGAGGCGCGGGGAGTGACTAGCAAGCGCATGCAGGTGAGTCTGCCCTGAGGAGGTTTTTGCTGGGCGGGAAGGGAAAGCGGGAAGAGTCAGGTCCCAGGCGTCCCCCCACTCTGGCGCGGTGTTTTGGCGGTTTAATCCTATCCTGGCTAAGCCACAGCCAAAGGACGGGACGTCTCCCGACTCTCTTTCGGTTGGCCCGCACCCTCTACCTAGGGGCGGGCTGTCACCACTTCCCCCCCCAGAATCCGGTTCATATTCCTGACAGCGCACATATCCCCGCACATACTGCAGGTGTCGGCTTTTTCCGGGGGTGACTCGGACCGGTAACGCCGGGGTTTTTCCGGCTCCAGGGCCAATTTAAACATCGCCTCCCAGTCAAGAGCTTGCCGGGCCTGGCTCATGGCCTGGTCCCAGTCGCCAGCTCCCGGGAGACCTTTGGCCAGGTCACCGGCGTGGGCGGCGATCTTGGCGGCGACTATCCCCTCCCGCATATCGTCTAGGCTAGGGAGTCGCAGATGCTCAGCCGGGGTTACATAACAAAGGAAAGCCGCGCCGTGCCAGGCGGCCAAAGCTCCGCCGATGGCGGAAGTGATGTGGTCGTAACCGGGGGCAACGTCAGTAACCAGGGGGCCTAGGACATAAAAAGGCGCGCCATGGCAGAGGCGTTGCTGTAGGCGCATGTTGGCTTCGATTTGGTCCAGTGGCATGTGTCCTGGGCCCTCGATAATCACCTGGACGTCCCGCTCCCAGGCGCGGCGGGTGAGTTCGCCAAGGACAATCAACTCTTCCACTTGGCAGGCGTCGGTGGCATCGTGGATGCAACCGGGGCGGCAGGCGTCACCAAGGCTTAGGGTGACGTCGTGTTCACGGCAAATGTCCAGGAGTTCATCAAAGCGGGCGTAGTAGGGATTCTCTTCCCCCGTCATCTCCATCCAGGAAAACATCAGCGATCCACCCCGGGAGACTATGTTGGTGATGCGGTCCCGCGTTCGCTTGAAGCGTTCGGCGGTGGCGCGGTTGAGACCGACATGGATAGTGAGGAAATCCATGCCGTCCTCACAATGCATTCTGGCGGCCGCCAGCCACTCGTCCGAGGTAATTTCGGCCAGGGGTTTATCCAGGTGCACCAGGGCGTCGTAAATGGGCACCGTCCCCAATACCGCCCGGCATTCCGCCGCCAGGCGGCGCCGGAAGCCCTGGGTGTCGCCAAAAGTGCTAAGGTCCATGATGGCGTCCGCGCCCATCGCCTCAGCCGAGCGCACTTTCGCCAGTTCTTTGTCATGGCTCTGGCAGTCACGCGAAGAGCCGAGGTTGACATTTATCTTAGTGCGTAGCGCACGGCCGATGCCTTTCGGGGCGATACTCTGGTGGTGGCGGTTACAGGGGATAGCCACTTCCCCCTTGGCAACCAGACCCAGGATTTCCGCCACTGGGCGCGATTCGTCCTTGGCTACTAGCTCCATCTCCGGAGTCACCACCCCTCGTCTGGCCGCATCCCGCTGCGTCCGGTACTTTTCCATTCTTCCATCCTTTGCCTGTCGTCGAAACACTGCCCTCCCCATTGCCGGGGAGGGCTTGATGATAAGTGAAAACACGGCCCACCGCCAGAGGTGGGTGGGGTGGAGCGTGGAAAATACCACCTTCCACGCGAAAAATCCAACCCCGGAGGCGGGAAACGCCAGCACCCCCGGCCAGGCTAGTTAGGGGCGAGGTAAAACCCGAAGCCTAGGGTTCCGGTGTTGTCAACCCGGGGATTGGCGGACGAAAAACGCCCTACCCGGTGGGAAACAGGGTGGTGAGGGTATCCGGCCGGCGGTTTTACGACAACTTGACGTTGGCGATGGCGCGCTTGATAAATTCCCGATCCTCCGGGGTGAGTTGCACCGCTCCCGCCGCGGCGTTTTCCACCACCTGCTCCTGGGTCCTGGCTCCGAGGAGAGCGTGGCTGAGGCCGGGCTGGGCCACAGTCCAGGCCGCCACCAGTTGTCCGGTGGTGATACCGTGTTTTTCCCTGACCGGGGTAAGTTCGCGCAGGAACGCGGCCACTTTTTGGCGATTATCCAGGCTGAACCGGGGGTCGTTGGCGCGCTGGTCGGTGGGGGAAAACTTGCGCTCAGGGCCGATCTTGCCGGTAAGGAGGCCCTGCGCCAGGGGAGAATAGGCGAAGAAAGCCACCCGGTGCTGCTGGCAATAGGGCAGGTTGTCCGCTTCCCGTTCCCGGTCAAGTAGGCTGTACTTCTCCTGGTCGACGTCCAGGGGGCCGAGGGAACGGTAGCTGTCCATATTCGCCGGGGTGGCGTTGGAGCAGCCAATGGCGCGTATTTTTCCCTCTTCCTTCAATCGTAGGAGCTCCTCCATGGATTTCTCAATGGGAGTGGTGGGATCCTGCCAGTGGGTCTGCATGACGTCGATGTGATCAGTCCCCAGCCGCCGGAGGCTGTTTTCCACCTCTTGGCGGATAGACTGGGCTCCCAGGTAACGGTAAACGTGGCGTTTGGCCTGGGGATTGTCATTCTCCTCGACAATACCGTCGGAAGAGTCAAAAAAGTGTTCGCCCCGGTTGCCTTCCCAGACCAGACCGCACTTACTGGCGAGAACCGCTTTGTTACGCCAGCCACCCTTCAAGGCTTTTCCCACCACCTCTTCCGAATGCCCGAAACCATAAATGGGTGCGGTGTCGATAAGATTGATACCATTGTCGATGGCGGTGTGAATCGCCTCCACCGCCGCCTGGTCATCTGAGCCGCCCCACATCCAGCCGCCAATAGCCCAGGCTCCGAACCCGATAACCGAAGCCATGATTCCGGAAGAGCCAAGTTCACGCTGCTGCATAGTCAATTCTCCTTTTTCTTCGTATCAGTGGAGGAGCAAGAATACCACCGCTCCTATTTTTCCTGTCGTTTATAGGCGGAATGACAAGCCGCCTCGATAACGTTAACGGCGTGTCCAGTGGAACGGGCCAGGGAATTCACCGCCTCAATGAAAATCACGCCAGAACGGATGTCGCAGGTTCCCAGGGCGTGGCGTTTCTCATGGCTTTTGCGGAACTCGTTAGCCATGGTCTTGGCGGATTTCTCCAGCCGTTTTCCCTCTTCCAGGAATTTCATCCGGAGCGCTGCGCCACCGGCACCGGTTTCTATGCCATCGGCGTTGGTGGTCACCGCTTTTTCCGCCAGTTGCAGGGTGGTGTCGACAACCCGGGTCAGGGCGGTCATTTCCTCTATCGCCTCAGGGGAGATGGGGAGGGAGCGCTTCTTTACCCGTTTGCCAAGTTTAGAGAGGTGGCGTCCCAGGTCGCCGATACGCTCGGCGTCGTTTACCGTGCGGATCAGGTGGGGGAAAAGTTCGGACTGGGTTTCACTTAGGCCAGTGAGGGGGATGTTGCTGAGGTAGTCAGTTATGGCAGCCTGGAGCTCGTCGGTTTCCTGCTCCAGTTGCCGGGCATTTTTCGCCACCTGGTCCCAGTCCGGAGTATCGGTGCTGGTGATGGTCCGGAATCCTTCGGTCTGGGCTTCTCGCCCTTTCCCAAGCATCACGCCGACTTCGGCCCATACCTGTTGGATAGCCAGGGAAGGGGTGGAGAGGAGATGCGGCTCGAGGATCAGGCGGCTGTCCGCCATTTCCGATGACCCGGAACCGCCCTTGATTATTAGCCGCGACAGGGTGGCGAACTGGGTGACGAAGGGGAGGAAGAGAATAGTACAACTAAAGTTAAACAGGGTGTGGGCGTTCGCCAGGAAACGCGGTATGTTCTGGCCGGCAAAAACATCTCCCGGGGTGAAGGTGTTGACGAAATCCATGAAAATGGGACGACCGCGGTGGCCTGGCCACTCAACGTAGTTGAGGCCGATCATGAGGGCGCAGCCGCAGACGTTAAACATGACATGGAAGCAGGCTGCCCGCCGGGCGGCGATTCCCGAGGCGATGGCGGCGAGTACAGCGGTGACGGTGGTGCCGATGTTGTCGCCTAGGAGTACACCGAAGGCGGCGAAGGGTCCGATTAGTCCCGACTCGACTAGAACCAGGAGAACACCGATGGTGGCGGCTGAACTCTGCATCAGGAGGGTGGCGGCTAGGCCTATGCCGATGGAACGAAAGAAAGGCAGGAACGGCACCCAGCCGTTGATATCCGGGTAGAAGTCGATGTTACGGAAAAGGGAGGTCATGTAGGCCGAGTTCTTCACGATTTCCAGGGCGCCGGACATGGTGTTCATGCCCAGGAAAATGATGCCAAAGCCAATGATGGTGCCACCCCAGTTGCGTAGCAGCTGGCGCCGGGCGACTATGGTTAGTATGACCCCTACCAGAATGGCGGGGAGGGCGATGTTGGAAAGGCGGAAAGCGATGATCTGGGCGGTGAGGGTGGTGCCGATGTTGGCACCCATGATAATTCCGATAGCTTGTTCAAGCTGCATCAGGCCGGCGTTCAAGAAGCCGACAACCATCACTGTGCTGGCGGAGGAGCTTTGGATAAGGGCGGTGACACCGGCCCCAGCCGCCACCGCCATCAAGCGGTTGCGGGTTAGGATGCCTAGGAGTGAACGCATGCGGTCGCCAGCGGTGCGGTGAAGACCGTCTGACATCAGGCGCATGCCGAAAAGGAAGAGGGCGAGTCCGCCGAGGATACTGGACAGCATGGACCAACCGTCCACCGCCAGGAAAGTGACGGGGAGAAAAACGTCCAGGCTACCAACTCCGGGAATACCCCGTTCAATGCGAACGCCGATTTCACCCGGTCCGGAGCGGTTGCCGAGTGTGACCCGGGTGCTGGCGCTTCCTTCGCTGTCGATGCTGGCTGCTTCCTGGGTGAGGCGGGTTCCTACTGGGCCGCTACGCAGGTCAAACCTGACCTGACCTTCGCCAGGCCCCAGAAACACCCCGGGGGCGCTTTCGATACGTATGCTTATAGGCCGCGCCAGGTCTTCCCCGATCCAGCCGTCCTGTTCTGATCCGCCAAGGGTTATCCCGCCCAGGATTGTTATCTCGGCCGGGGGAATATCGGGATGGTTGACGAGCCTGGCCTCGACCTGGTAAAGGCCAGGGCGGTTACCTAGACTTAAACGGGTCGCCACGTCACCCCGGGCGTCGCTGGTGGCGGTAGTGTCTCCTAGGCGTGCTCCGGCTCCGGCTGGTTCCTGGCTAAGGCGAAAAACCACTGCTTCATCGGCGACCGCTACACTGGCGGCGTTTATGGGGTCGGAGGCTTTTTTCCCCCGCACGCTGAAACGGAGATCCGCCACCAGTTCCTTTTCTAAGGGGCCAGCGATGACCGAGTGCCCAATAGTCAGGATGGCAACCGTGTCAGGTTTTTCTTTGCTGACACATCCCGGCAGGAAGAGGGAGAGGAAAAGACACAGAAAGACCGCAGGAATGGTCTTGGGCATAGGGGTGAATAATCCTTGTACAGGGAGGTGTTTTATTTTAACATGCAGGTGGAGGACTGAAAATATTCTCAAAAATTTCATTATATTGCGAGTAGCCAGTCCCGTCAAGTTCCCCTGGTTTACCCGGCGGGATGGAGGACCGGCGCATGTCAGTTGAGGAAGTGCGGGAGCAACTCGAACGCTTCGGCGCTGGCGAGCGGATAAGGACTTTTCCTGTCAGCACCGCCAGTGTCGCAGCGGCTGCGGAAGCTCTAGGCGTCCCACCCGACCGGATAGCCAAGACCCTGGCGGTGCGGGTGAAAGGGGCGGGGGAGGTTTTTGTCCTGGTTCTTCCCGGAGGCGCCCGGGTGGACAACGCCCGGTTCCGGGCGGAGTTTGGGGGTAAACCCCAGTTTGTCGGCCGGGAGGACTGCCTGGCCGCCACTGGCCATCCGCCGGGCGGGGTGTCGCCCCTTGGGCTTAAACCGGGGGTGAAAGTCTATCTGGACCGGAGTTTGACCGCTTATTCAGAGGTCTATCCGGCGGCGGGGGAGCCCAACAACTGTATTGTCCTGACCCCGGAGGAGCTCTTCGAGTGGAGCGGGGGAAGCTGGGTGGCGGTGGCGGCCCCGTCAGGTTCCCAGGAAATGGAGACGCCGGGGTGAAGGTTTCCCGGGGCGGAATTAGCGTTTGGCGAGGGGAGGGTGAGAATGGCCGAGAATAAACCGGATGTCCTTTTGGTGGGGCACCTCTGCTTGGATATTATTCCCAAGTTCGCGGTGGGCGGCAGTTCCATCGCCGACATCCTGGTGCCGGGCAAGCTTATTGACATTGACGGCATGTACATTTCCAACGGCGGTTCTGCCAACAATACCGGCCAGGCTATGCACCGGCTGGGTTTTCCGGTGCGGATTGTCGGGAAGCTGGCGGAGGATTTTATTGGCCGAGCCATTCTCGACAACCTCCGGACTCTTAGCGAAAACCTGGTTGGCGACATGATAATCTCCGCCACCGAGGGATCCAGCTTCACCGTTATCCTCAACCCCCCCGGGATCGACCGGGTTTTTCTACACTACGCCGGCACCAATGCCAGTTTTGTCGCCGACGACCTTCCTGAGGCTAGTCTGGACGGTCCGCGCCTGGCCCATTTCGGCTACCCTCCCCTGATGACCAGTTTTTTCCAAAATGGCGGGGTGGAGACGGAGAAGATTCTCCGACGCTTAAAGGGACGAGGACTCACTACTTCCCTGGACATGGCCCGTCCTGATCCGGACGCTCCTTCCGGTCAGGTGGATTGGCAGAGCCTCCTGGACCGCGCCCTTCCCCACACCGATATTTTCCTCCCCAGTATCGACGAGATCATCTTCATGTACGACCGCCCCCTCTTTGACCAGGCGGTTGCCAAAGGAGGGAACATCGCTAACCACATCGGCGGCCTGGCGACGCTCCGCTCCCTCGCCAAGCGTCTCCTCTCCCTTGGTCCGGCCGTAGTCGGCTTCAAGCTTGGCGACCAGGGCTTTTATCTTTTGACCACCGCTGACCGGAAGCGGCTGGCTGACACCGGCATGGCCGCTCCTGCCAACCTGGAGGCTTGGCTAGGCCGCGAGCTTATTGTTCCCTGTTTCCAGGCCAAGGTGGTGGGGACCACTGGTTCTGGGGACGCCACTATCGGCGGTTTTCTAGGGGGTCTCCTCAAGGGTCTGACACCCGAGGCGGCGGCGGTTATGGCCGTCGCCACTGGTGGCGAGTCGGTGGAGGCGCTTGACTCAGCCTCCGGCGTCCAGCCCTGGGACAGTGTTTGCCAACGTATTGCCGCCGGCTGGCCCGCGTCACCCTCGAGCCTAATCCCAGCCAGTTGGCAGCGTGACCCTTCCGGAGTCTACCAGCCCTCCTGAACCCGGCGTGTTCAGCCGACGCCGGGTTGTTACCCGAGAGGTAGCGGGTAGGAAAAGCCGGTTCTAGTGTAATCCGCTCCAGCCAGACTATCTGGCTGGTTTTTTTTGGTGCCAAGGTTTCCCTAAAAGCCAGACCATACCCATCCAGTTTTTCCTTTTCTAAATTTCCCGGTCCTTATAAAAGCGGCAGGTCAATCCAACGCAGAACCAGCTCCCGGGATGGTGGCAAAGCTAAATTCGCCAGTGGCGCCAGTGTTTTCCCGCCCCAATGCCTTGGCTGGGTTTCGCCAGGGTTAAACTCCCGCGAAAAAAACTTGACATTACAAACATATAAACATATATAGATATGTTGAAGACAGGAGGTGCCTTATTATAAACTTAAAGCCAAAGCCAAGCCGCCGCCGACCTGGGAAAAAAGCTGTCCCGACCGCCGCGGCTCAAGTCGAACCCGGGCCGCTAGGCAGTGAAAGCATCGCCTCTCCGGCGCTTCTCCAGCGTACAGCCGAGCTTTTCCAGGTCCTCTCCGACCCCAGCCGGCTACGGATAATCAACGCTCTTTTGATCCGGGAAACCCGGGTGGGGGAACTGGTGATCCTTTCCGGTCTTTCCCAGCCAGCCATCTCGCATCATCTTCAGGTGCTGCGGCAGACGCGCTTGGTGCGTTACCGCCGCCAGGGCAAGGAAGTCTTTTACGCCCTGGACGACCAGCATGTGGGTACTCTTTTCCACCAGGGATTGCTGCACGCCAGTGAGGCACTCCCCCTTTGAAACCGGAGGATATGTCGATGCGCCAATTTATTCTGGAAGGTTTGGCTTGTCCCAACTGCGCCGCCGCCATCGAGGCTGCGGCGGGGAAACTGCCGGGGGTGAAGTCAGCCAAGGTGGACTTTGACGCCACCACCCTGACCCTGGAGTTTTCCGGGCCGCCCCGTGAACTTGAAAAAGAGGTGACTGACCTGGTGCAGGAGGTGGATGACGAGGTGGTGGTGAAGAGGGCTTAGGAGGCAAGATTCACATGCAAGCCCTGATCCGAAGGGAATACCGTTTAAACGGCCTTTGCTGCCCGCGTTGTGGCGAGGCTATCCGCCAGGACGCCGCCTCTCTCAGCGGCGTGGTCCGGGCGGAGCTGGATTTCTCTTCCCAGCGCCTGGTTCTGTCCCTTGAAGACAACGAACTCCTGACTGGTCTAGCCCCGGCTTTGGCTAAACTAGTGGCCAAGCACGAGCCCGGGGTGGAAATACTGGAACTCCCGCCCCCGGGTTACCGTACCCTCCACCTTTCCCAGACCCTGCCGGAGGAAGTAGTCACCTCCCTTCTTGAGGGGATTAGCCGCCTTCCCGGGCTGGCTGGCGCCAGTTTGGCCGGCCAGGGAAAAGAAATCCGCCTGGAGGCGGAGCGGGATGGGGTGCCGGCTCCTACCCTCCGGGCGGCCCGAACCCGTGTCACCACCAGTTGCCCGGGAGTGCGGGTGTCAAACCGCCATCCGCCTGGACAGGCGGAAGGGGCGGGGCGGGGCGAGTTTTACCGGCGCCTGCGCTTGGGTCTAGCCATTCCTCTTTTTGTCGCCGCCTTTCTCGTTCCGGCCTGGGTCGCCCCCCTGGTTTTCACCGCCACCTATCT
>JAITQC010000152.1 GCA_031289115.1 Planctomycetota bacterium | reverse complement strand
CACCCGCCACCACCAGGATGCGCTTGTGTCCCTGTTCAATCAGGATGCGAGTCTCAAGGGCAATCTCCTCCTGGCTCAGGGTGCGCCGCCTGACCTCCTGGTTACGCACCCGGAAGGCGCAGTACAGGCATTCGTTGCCACACAGATTGGAAATATAGAGGGGGGCGAAAAGAACCATTCGCCGGCCGTAGATGGTCTCCTTTACCATCGCGGCGGCGGTGAATATTTCCCCCAGTAACTCCGGATCAGACACCGGCATGAGAGCCGCCGCTTCGGCGTCATCTAGGCCCTTAAGTTCCCTGGCTTTCGCCAGAATTTCCCGCACCCGAGCCGGGTCGGGCCTCCGGTTGGCCGCGAGGGTTTTACCGATTTCTTCCGGGTCGATAAAGTCGACTTTATCCTCTGTCCCCCGATTGTCGCTAGGCATCTTACCCTTTCCATTCGGCGTCTGTCGCGGTTGCCCCACTGGCGCCGGCTAAAAAAAAAACCTTTCCCCCGGAGGGAAAAAGTCAGCCATTAACCCAGCGAAACCGCCGGGAAAATAAAACTCCGGGAAGGCGCGGCCAACCCGGAAAAGTGCAGGGTGGAATCACTTCCGTTTTTTCCGGCGCCGGCGTTTTCCGCCGTGGTGTCCGCCTGGCTCCGGAGCTGTCTCGTGGGGGGGAAGCGCTGTCTCAACCACATCATTATCCTTGGCAGCCGGATAGATATCGGTGGGGAGACTGGCCAAACTGACGTGACCGTCGGAACGGAGAAGCTCAGACACCCGTCCTCCCACCTCTTCCAGGGTGGTGGCGAGAGAACACTCCGACTGGAGATGGCGGCAAGTGTTGAAAGAACCCTGCCAGACCACTTTCAGGGGCTGGCCCTGTTCAAACCAGCGGAGTTGCCAGCCTGGCGAGTCGTGGTTGCACTGTCCCCGCACCGCCAGACCATCGGGACCGAACTGGGTGGGTTTACTGATAACCAACATGGGGAAAATCCAATCTAAAGAGCTTCGTTCCGGAGAGTTTGGTCACAGTCACAGTTGCCCGGTCCCACCCCATTCCGTCCAGTATGTCTCACAGTCCCGTACCCCCTTCTGGGCGGTCAGGTTATTCTTGTCTATCTCGTCCAGGATAGTTCGCTGTATTCCGTAGGAGTTCTTCAATTCCGCCAGGGCTAGTTCGTTCTTGCCCAGCTGGTGGTAAAGCATGGCTTTCCGGAGATAAAGACCGCCCAAAAGGGCCCGCGGTCCCGACTCACCCGGCTTGGAGCGGGCGCGGTCAGAAGCCCGTTCCACCCCCCGGTTGATCACCTGGAGGCAGTTCTCAGCGAAAAGTTCGGCCCGGGAGCGGTTGTCCGGACCAAGCTTGATGTAGCTTATGGCGTTGGAGTAAAGCTTGCGGCTAGCACCCTCGGCCGCCATCGCCTCGCCGTAGATGGCTTCATCGTCGTTGGGGGCGCGCCTAAGGCATTCACCCAGGCTATCCAGGGAGAATTTGTAGTTTTCATGGGCCTGGGAAAAAGTGGCGGCCGCTCCGTCGCGATCACCCTGGGAAAGCTCCTGCATCATTTTACGCCAGAGTTCGTGGCCGCGGTGAAGGTAGCTGAAGCCTTGTCCCCGTAGGGCGTAATAGTCGTCTGGAGCCAGGCGTAGACTAGTCTGGTAGCTGCCAATGGCGTCCTGCAGTTCCAGCAGGTTGTACTGGCTGTCGCCAAGCCAGCGCCAGACCTCGCCGTTATTCGGCTCGGCCAGCGTTTCACTAAGAAGTATCGGTTTGGCTTCGGAAAAACGCCCGTCCTTCACCATCTGGATCGCGGCGTTGAAGCGTTCACGACCACCCCGGGAAGGCGGGGGAGGTACAGGCGCGGGGGACTGGTACGCTTCCCATGGCGCTTGGGCGCTAGCGACCAACGGACCCGACGCTGGTGGAGCGGCGGGAGGGGGGGAATAACCGCCCTGATAGGTGTTGTCGTAAGTGGGGGCGCTGCCGGGATAGGTGTAGCCCTGGGGATAAGGCGAAGTTGGCGGCGGCGAACCGGGAAGGCTGTAGGGCTCGGTCACGTACCCGGTGGAAACGGGGGCAGGAGCGGGATAGGGGTTGTATGGCGAAACCTCGGTTCCGGCCACTGGTTGGGCCTGGGCCTGGGAGGGGGCTGAACCACCACCCTCGGCGCCGTAGCCGTCAAACTCCGCATCGTCGCCCCAGAGGTCATCGGGTTCTAGGGGTTTGGCGGTAGTACTGCGGGAAGTGGAGCGGGCCTGGCTTTGCGACCCGCTTGAGCGGGAACGCCGGTTGCGCCACACGCCACCTTTCCACCAGGGCACTCGGTCCGGGTTGTCCGCCGCTGGCGCCGGCGTCGGCGTCGCCCGGCGGGAACGGATAGGCGGTTGGTCCGCCACTTCCGAGGTCCGGTTCACCACACTGTCTGGGGCGGGAGAAACTTTCCTTCGCTCGGCCGGCGGAAGCGGGTTGGCACCAGGATAGGGCACCTCGCGGTTCGCCATCGATTGCACGGTGATGGAGGGAGCGGTGTAAATAACCTCCTCCCGGGAGGAAAGATTGTTCGCCACCTCGGGATGGACGGTTCCTTCGTAACGCCTCACCTCGCCGGTGGAGGCATCAAGCCCGAAATGCGTGTCGATGAAATGTGTGTTGTCGCGCCCTGGCACCGGACAGAACTTGGCTCCGGGTGGACAGTCGTAACTCGCCCCGGTGGCGGACAGCCCCGTCCCGGAAAGGGCAAGGACTATAACACCGCCAAAGACCAGCCGGATGGCTGGGATGCCAACCTTTCTCTGCACGTTGAATCCCCTTGTATTACCGGTTGCACTGCAAATTCCCGCCATCACGACCACAAAACAAAACCCTCGTCTCCCCCTGGCAGGGTCGGGCCTAAAAAGGCGCCCGCTGTCATCCGGCGTTAAACCGGCCTTCGCCGAAGCGTTGGCCAGGACGGGGCCACCGGAGACTTCGGACCATTAATTGCCGCCAGGAGACAAATCGTTTCAAAACAAGTGGAAGCCTAAGACGATTTTACCCTTTCGCCGTCCAGAATCAAGAATCATCTGGCATTTTCCTAAAGCCCGATCGGGTTTTTACGGTTACCGCGGAATTACCGGTCCGGAAACAAGAGCCGGCTTGACAGAGGGGGGGGTGAAACATATCATCATACATATATATATGTCAGCTAGCCCGGGTTTTCCCTCGCTCCCGTGGCCAACTACCCAGTTATTGTCCGGGGAAACCTCCGCCATGGTGAAAAAAAGCCGCTTTTTCCTTGCCCTAGCCCTCCTCGCCCTTTCCGGTTGCGTGGAGCGCGCCTTGGTGATCACCAGCGAACCCTCCGGGGCATCCATAACCGTGAACCAGCAGTGGAAAGGCACCACCCCCTTCGTCGTTCCCTTCAAACACTACGGAGTTTACGACATCTGGATTGAACACCCGGGGTACCTGGAAAACGGGAAAAAAGTTTCCTTCTACCCTCTCCATGTCGGCGAACCAGTCAACGCCCCGGCTTACCAGCGTCTGGGGACCGACTTCGTTTCCGAAGTCCTGCTGCCCGCTCGTCTTAGCGACCAGCACTCCCTGCATTATGTCCTCGAGCGGGTTGACCTGGCTGACGAGATTGACGATGTCCTCGCCCGCGCTGGCCAGTTACGCTCCGCCAGTAACGCCCGTAACGCCGCCCGCCGGGAGCAGGACCAGACCCGCCGGAGGAACCAACCCGCCGAAGGGGAAAACCCGTCGTCTGGACAACCCTCCCTGGAGGCTGGCGACTACGACTCCGATTTTGACGCCACCCCGCCTAATCCCGAGGAACTCCCGGTTTTTACCAATTACTAACTCCGCCACCTCAGGGGGCCCTCCCCCGCCTGACGCCTGACTTCCGCCGGCAACTGCCGGCGTACCATCTCCGGTAGTTCCCGTCTCGCCCGTCCGCGCCTAGGTGGCACACCCGCTCCCCCAGCCTCACCAAAGCGGCAACGTAGCGCGTGGGTAATGCCGATAGCCAGAGCGTCTGTCTCGTGGTCGCTAGCGCAGCCGGAGGAGGACAACCCTAGAAGAGCCTCCACCATGTTTCCCACCTGCTCCTTGCCGGCCCGGCCGCTCCCGGTGACGGTACGCTTGACCAGAGCCGGTTCATAACCATAAATCCGGAGGCCTTTCTGGGCCGCCGCCAGGAGCACCACCCCGCGCGCCTCGCCGATGGCGATGGCTGTCTTGGGGTTTTTGCTGGTAAAAACCGTCTCCACCGCCGCCTCCGCCGGTGTCCAGCGCTCCAGAACCTCCACCAGTCCCTGGTATATCCGCACTAGACGCTCGGCCAACTCCCCTGTCCCCCCGGAAATCTCGCCCGAGGCGACTCGGACCAGACGCGTCCCCTCCTGTTCAAGCACGGCATAGCCGACATGGCAGGTACCCGGGTCGATACCAAGAATACGCCGACTGTTTTCCCGCATCGTTCCCCTTTCGCCATCCCCCTCGGGCGGCCGAACCGGCAGCACCCTTTTCCACGGTACAAGTTGAAGCCGAACCTGTCAAGATAGCAAGGGGATTTTCCTCCCCGCCTTGACAGAACAGGCCGGGACCGGATAATAGGTTTTCCCGTCACCCCCCCGGCACCGGCCGGGGTTTTTTACCCTGGCGTCCAGCGTAAACCCCTTCCGGCCGGCCAAACCTTGGACCCGCCGGCTGGCATGATGCGAAAGAACCTGCCATGCGTAGCGGCAAACTGACCATCGCGGGCCGGGAATTCTCCTCCCGTCTTTTTGTGGGAACCGGGAAGTTTTCCAGTCCTGAAATTATGCAACGGGCGATTCTGGCCTCGGGAACCGAGATGGTGACTGTCGCCCTGCGGCGAGTCGACCTCGCCAACCCCGCCGACGACCTCCTCGCCGCCATCGACCAAAAGCGGATACAGCTCCTCCCTAACACCTCCGGGGCCCGTGACGCCAGCGAGGCGGTGCGGGCGGCCCAACTCGCCCGCGAGGCCTCGGGAGTGGCCTGGCTGAAACTGGAAGTAACCCCCGACCCCTACTACCTCCTGCCCGACCCGGTCGAGACTTTCCGGGCGGCCGAGATACTGGTCAAGGATGGCTTCATCGTCCTACCCTACGTCAACGCCGACCCACTTCTTTGCCGGCGCCTGGAGGATATCGGTTGCGCCACCGTGATGCCCTTGGGAAGCCCCATCGGCACCAACCGCGGCATCACTACCCGGGCCAACCTGGAAATCATCATCGAACAGTCCGGAGTGCCGGTGGTGGTGGACGCCGGACTAGGCCTCCCCTCCCACGCCGCCCAGGCCATAGAAATGGGAGCGGACGCTGTTCTGGTCAACACCGCCCTGGCGGTGGCGGCTGACCCGGAGCGGATGGCCATGGCCTTCCGCCTGGCGGTGGAGGCGGCCAGCCTCGCCCTGGACGCCGGGCCGGGGGAAACGAGCCAGCGGGCGGTGGCCTCCAGTCCCCTCACCGGATTCCTTGACTGAAGGAGGGCGGGGCAACCACCGCATGCCAGACTTCGTTATGAGCTCCCTCAAAATCTGGGATAACCGTTTCGTCCGCATAGTGCTACTTATGTTGATGGACGCGCTGGTGTTTTCCTTCTCCCTCTCCCTCTCCTTTTGGCTCCGCTTCGACCTGTGGGACAGTTCCCGCCTCTACACCTTCTACCTCAGCCGCCTTGACATCCTCCCCTGGCTAATCGCCATCCGCTGGCTGGTGGGTTGGGTCGCCAACACCTACCGCTGGTCCTTCTGGCACGCCAGCCTGCACGAGGGAGTCAACATCATCGGGTCAACCCTGGTGGGAAGCGGTTTTTTCATCCTCCTCGGACACGGCCTAGGTCTATTCGCCTCCCCCCCGCCCCGTTCCATCTACGCCATGGAGTTCGCCTTCACCCTCCTCGGTAGCGTTGGCTTAAGGTTTATTCCCAGATACATCCACCTCCTCCACCAGATGCGCCACACCAGCGACTCGCCAGTCAACGCCGAGACGACAGCCATCGTTTACGGTGCCGGCGGCAACGCCGAACTCCTGGTGCGGGAGCTCTCCCGCACCCGTGGCCACGGTTACAATCTGGTCGGCTTCGTTGACGATGATCGGGGGAAATGGGGTTCGCGGATCCACGGCCTCAAGGTTCTTGGCGACATTAACGCCCTTCCCGGCCTTATCGACCGTCTCCGGGTGCGCGAGATACTGGTGGCTATCCCCGAATTTTCCGGCCCACCCCTCCGGAGGCTACTAGATATTTGCGGACCGAAGCGTGTCAAATTCAAGGTCATTCCCTCCTTCCCCAGCCGGCTGGACCACCCCGGCGCTCGCCTGGTGGAGAACATCCGGGTCGAGGCTCTCCTGGAAAGGCAACTGGTTGACTCCGACCCCGGCCGGGCGGAGCGGCTCCTTGGTGGCCAGACCGTCCTAGTCACCGGGGCGGCCGGTTCCATCGGTTCCGAACTGTCCCGCCAGATCGCCGCGGCTGGCGTCGCCCGGCTAGTCCTTTTCGACCTTGACGAAAACAGTCTTTATTTCCTGGCGGAGGAACTCCGGGAAAAACGGCCCGGAATTGACCTAAGGGTGGTGGTGGGGTCAATCCGCGACCAGACCCGCCTGGAACGGGTGCTCCGGGAGAATGGCGTGAAGATAGTATTCCACGCCGCTGCCCACAAGCACGTCCCCCTCATGGAGGACAACCCCTGCGAAGCCCTGAAAAACAACGTTTTGGGCACGGCCAACGTCCTCTTTGCCGCCCGGGCGGCCGGCGTCACCAGCCTCACCGCGGTTTCCACTGACAAGGCGGTAGAGGCGGCCAGCGTCATGGGGGCTTCCAAGGCGCTGGCGGAGTGGCTTACTGAAGCGATGTCCCGCCAGAGCACCATGCGCTCGATAGTGGTGCGTTTCGGCAACGTCCTCGGGTCCAACGGCAGCCTTCTGCAGATTATCCGCCGGCAGATCGCGCAGGGTAAACCAGTCACTGTCACCCACCCGGAAATGACCCGCTACTTCATGGCCATCCCCGAGGCGGTGACCCTTATCCTCATGGCGGCGTCCCTGGAGGAAAGCGGCACCTACCTCCTCGACATGGGTGAACCCATAAACATCGACCACCTGGTCCGCCAGATCCTGATGTTAAACGGCCTCACCCCGGATGTCGACATAGCGATACGCTACAGCCCGCCGCGTCCCGGGGAATAACTCCAGGAGAGACTCTTCTCCGCCGGTGAAAGCCTGACTCCCTCCGCTTTCCCCCGCATCAGCCGCGTCACCCGGACCAGGGAAGGCGAGCCGGATGTCGATAAGGTTATCCAGCAGGTCCGGGCCATAGCCCTAACCGAGAACGACAGCCAGGCCCGGGAGTTCCTTTCCGGCTGGACCCGTTGACTCACGTAAAGGACTCGTCGGCATGCCCAACCCCCCCGTCTTCGACCCCCTGCTCGCCGCCTATCTCGACAACGCCAAGCTGGCCGAAACCTACGACCACTATTTTTCCGACTATCCCCTTTTTGAATATGACTGCCTCTACCTTGAGTCAGCGCTTGAACTTCCCCGGCCTGCGGGAGACAACTACCTGGTACTGGACCTGGGTTGCGGCACCGGGCGCCATCTCGAACTGGTCGCCCGCCAGGGCGGCCTGGCGGTGGGAATGGACCTCAACCCACACATGCTGGACAAGGCCCGGGAGCGCCTGGCGCGGCAATACATCACCCTGGCGCCGAGCGCCACCGCTCCAGACCCCGCTCGACCGGTCCTCCTGGTCAAGGCTGACATCCGCCAGCTGCCGCTACCGGAAAACCTGGTTTTTGACGCCGCCATCCTGATGTTTAGCACCCTGGGACTGGTTTACTCCCCGGAGGAACGCCAGCGTCTCCTGCGGCTGGTCCGTTCCCGCCTGCAGCCAACCGGCCGTCTGGTGATCCACGCCCACAATGAGAAGCGCTACCAGAATTTTGTTCCCCGCCTCTCCCGCCCTTATCTACAGGAGCTGAAACTGCGGGCGGCGGGACGCCTGGACGCTGGCGACCACCTGCAGCGCAAATACCGCGGCGTTCTTGACCTAAGGCTGCATTACTTCACTTCCGAGGAACTGCTGGAGCTGGTCAAGGCGTCCGGCTACCGCCTGCTAGACTTCACCTACCTGAACGAAGCCAGGACCGGTAAATACCACGGGGCGGACCGGGAGGAAAACGCCAACGGTTTTCTCCTGACCGCCGAACCAACCCAACCCGACTAGCCCAAGTTACTCAACTCAACTTTTTTTAGGCCTTTTTGGTGGTTCTTTCGGAAGTAATTCCTAATTTTACCGCGAAATTGGCGAAAAACCCGTTGTAGGCAAAAACTGGTCGGGTTCAATAGAAGTTGGTGCTATTATAAACAGGTAATGTTTATCAAACCTATCCGGCCTTAAAAAATGGTAAAAAACCCCATCTATTGGGAGTTGGTGAAGTCTTTAGTAGCGAAAGCGGTCCGCGGCAACGGATCGTATTCTATCCTGGGGTCGCTTCTCGATTAGTTCGCCGCGGAGCGTTAACGGCTGCCAACGCCAAGCCACCCGAAAAACAACGCCACCTGTTTTCCCTTGTCCGAGAAGAAGAAAGAGCGGAAAAATGGAAGTAAACGCCAATGGAATTCGTCTAGAAAATAAACGCGATTTCGGTGGCCCTTGGCTCGCCCTGCATCTTATCCAATTACTTGGACTGGACAAATTCCTCCAATCCACCTTCTCTGACAGCAGCGAAAAAGACCAGTCATTGACCGCCTTGATCCTGGTTATCAACCGTTTTCTTAATCCGGCCTCCGAATCCGAATTGCTTGTCGCCCCGCCCGCCTTTAAAAATACGGCCCTTTCCGACCTTTTGGGGGTGCCGGCAAAACTAGATGACGCAGACCACATCTATCGTAGCCTTGACCATCTACTGGCGAAAAAGGAAGACCTGGAGGTATTCCTGAAGAAGCAGTCCGGCAGTCTCGCCAAACTTGAATACGACATACTGTTCTACAATATCACCTCGACTTATTTTAAAGAAAATAGCGCATCCTGTCCCTTAGACAGCCCGGATTATTATCGCGAGCACCGGCTTGATTACCAGCCGGTGGTGGTCGCTTTGGTGGTAACCCGGGGTGGCTGGCCACTGGGTTACGAAGTTTTCCCTGGCAATCAAGCCGATGTCACCAGCCTACAGGGAATGATCGGTGTGATTGAATCCCGCTATGGAGAATCCGACCGCATCTGGATAATTGACCGTGACATGAGGTCAGATGAAAATTTGCAGTTCTTGAGCCGGGAGAATCGGCGTTATATAGTCGGCTTCCCCAAAAGCCCACTCAAGAAGTGCGAAGTTGATTCTCAGGTCGAAGATTGGTTTTCCGGCCAGGACGGAGATGCGGTGAAAAATATCCACTCTGACAAAGACGGCGTGGTGTCTTTCCTTTGTCGCAGCCAAGACCGGGGTAAAAATGAAAACACCAGGCGTGACAAGTTTTCCCGCCAAATGGAAGTAGGCCTGGCTAAACTGGTCACCCGCTGCGAGAAAAAGAAATGGGCTCCTGACACGATTAGCAAGTCACTGGGAAGGCTGCGGGAGAAGAACAGCCGTGCCTCGCGTTTCTATTTCGCCAAGGTTTATGATGACGAAGGCCGGGCACGTCTAGAATGGCACCGTATCCAGGAAAAGGTAGTCGACGTCCAGCCTCTGGACAGCTACTACATTCTTCACTCAAACATTACCAAATGGGACGCCAAGGATTTGCAGGAAGCCTACATTCACCTCACTATGGTAGAGGACGCGTTTAGAATAGACGAAGCCGATCTTTGCCTACGCCCATTATGGCAGCAAAAGGAAGATCGTGTCAGGGCGAATATTTTGGTCTGCTTCTTGTCTTTTGTGCTTTGGAAAGCCTTGGGGCGGTTATGCAGTCAGGCTGGGTTTGGTGATGAACCACTCCGGGTTTTACGCGAATTGACAGAAATAGACATGCTGGAAGTGGTCATACCAACTCGTACTGGGGTAGACCTAAGAAAAACCTGTGTCAGTTCTCCCACGAAAAGTCAACAAATCCTCCTGGAACGACTACATTTGGAGATCCCGAATGAATGGTGAAAAATCGCTTTGGATTGGAAAAATGTCAGCAAAACTTTTAGGGTCGACCCTTGGTATCGGGACTTAATTTCTTCACTGGGTAACTTGGGCTAGCTAGGGAAAAAACTCCCTGCCCCCGTGCCCGGGCCAAACGCTAGGCCAAGAGAAAAAGCAGCCGGCCGGGAAGACCCGGCCGGCTGCTCTGCTTTTCATCAGGCTTCCAACGCCAAACCATCCGGCGCCTAGAGGGCGGCTATTTCCGCCATGATCCCCTTGGTCTGCTGGTACAGGCGTTTGTAAAGGTCATAATACTTCGAATAAAGTTTGTGGTTCTGGAGGTTGCACCTGTTCTCTTCCCGGAAGGACAGCCACTTCTTGATCTCCTCGCCCTTCTTGAAGACACCGGTGGCCATGCCGGCAAGGAAGGCGTCGCCAAATGGCGCCTCGACGTCCAGGGCCAGGCGGCGGATGTGGTAACCGGTGACATCGGCGAAAATCTGCGACCAGATGTCGGACTTGGCCGCCCCACCCACCATGAAGCAGCTCTTGTCAAGAACGATGCCGGCTTCAGTAGCGGCCTCCATGTTGTGGCGTAGCGACTGGGCCACCCCCTCCATGAAGGCGCGGAAAATGTGGGCCTTGCTGTGGAGAAGGTTGAGGCCGATGATGGTGCCCCGGGCATCCGGATCCCAGATGGGGCTACGCTCACCCATAAAGTAGGGGAGAACCACCAGGCCGCCGGCGCCGGGGCCAACCTTTTTCGCCTTCATTTCCATTTCGATCAGGGCGTAGGGGTCGATGCCGCTCTTGGCCCCGAACTCCTTTTCCGTCTGACCAAACTCGTCACGGAACCAGCGGACAATCGCCCCGGAGGTGGCGCCGCCGCCAAAGGTGTAGATCTGGGTGTCGTCGTTCACCACGTAGGGGTAGCTGATAAGGCCAGGGGTGAGGTTAGCTCCGTTAGACACCGTGCCCCAGCAAATGGACGTTCCCACCATGGCCACGTGCTCGCCTGGTGTCACCACACCGCAACTGAACTGCGCCACCGGGGCGTCGATGCCGCCAGCGACTATCGGCGTGCCAGCCCGTAACCCGGTAAGGTCAGCTATCTCCTTGTTCAACTTTCCCACCACGTCATGGGAGCGGGTGATCCGCTCCGGCAGGTAAGCCTGGGGTATGCCGAGGATTTTACACATCTCGGGCGACCAGGTTTTTTTCCGGATGTCAAAAACACCGCCGATGTTGCCAGCCGAGGAGTAATCAGTCGCCAATTCACCAGTCAGGCGGTAGATGATGTAGTCCTTGGGGGTGGAGAACTGGTAAACTCTTTTCCAGTTTTCCGGCTCGTTGTTCCTTAGCCACATCATCTTGGTAAAACCGAAATAACTGTCGACGTAGTTGCCGGTGATGCCGAAGATCTTCTTCAGGGGGACGTTGTCCTTGACCCATTGCGTCTCCTTCCGGGCCCGGCGGTCCATCCAGATCATGCAAGGGCGGATGGGATTCTTGTCCTTGTCGATGGGAATGCCGGAACCGCCATAGAGACCACTAATAGCCACGGCGTGGATGTCCCCTGGCTTAAGTCCGGACGCCTGGAAAGCGTCCTTGAGGGTAGACACCGTGCCGTCCAGCCACACATCCGGCCATTGTTCAGCCCAGGCCGGAGCCGGGGTGAGGACACCGTATTCCTTGAAACCCTGTCCCAGTAGCCGCCCTTTCTTGTCAAAAACCACCGCTTTGGTGCCGCCCGTTCCAATGTCGATTCCGATAAGCATCTCGCACTCTCCTTAGGTAAATATGCCCCGGCACCCCGGCGGTCGACGGTCGCCGCCTGGCGCGTGACGCTAAAATACCAAGTCCCCGTTCCCGGGGAGAGGCGCCAAAGACCGGCGCCAGATAGGGGGAATTCTCGCTACAGAGCCGTCCCGGCCAACCGGTCAGAAAGACTGCAGAAGGAACCGTTGGAGGCGGTGGTGACATCCACCATGACATCCAGGCAGGCGCGGTAGACCTTTTCCACCCCCAGGGCGAAAAGGGTGGATTTGTCAAGCTGGTGGTAATCCCGGGCGTTTTCCATGATAGTCAGCCGCTCATACACCACCCGCGATTTTTCGCTATAGGGTCCGAGACGGTCCGGGTCAGTAACCCCGAAAAGACCAAGGCAGGGACAGCCGACACCGGCGGCGGCGTGGAGGGGGAAGGAGTCATTGCCAATAAAGATCCGGGCCCGCCGGGCGAGCTCCACCACCCCGAGCAGGGGGAGTTCCGGAGCGAGGATGAACGATCCCGGCCGCAGGCGAGTGGCTATTTCCGTGACCGCCTGGCGCTCCGCCTCGCCATGCCCTAGGACTAGGGCTGGCAAGTGGCACTCCTGGTAAAGCATGCTGGACAGGGCGGCGAAACGCTCCAGGGGCCAGATTTTCGAGCTAAACGATCCCCAGGGTCCGAAAAGGGCGAACTCCTGCGGGTGGAGGTGATTCTGGTCGAGCCAAGACTGGAGGCCTAGCGCCCCTGCCCCGGAAAAAGGAGGGAAAATAAATGTCCCCCGGTGGGGGATGGGGACGCTGATGGCGTTAAGCAGGGAAAGGACCTTGTCCACCACGTGTACCCCGGTGGGGGGTACCAGACAGTTGTCGAGGTTGGGGGCGATCTCGCGGCTTTCACCCCGGATAAAGCCCACTCGCAATTCCGCCCCGGAAAGCCAGGCGGCGATGGCGCTTTTCGACAGGCCCTGGATGTCAAAAGCCACATCGTACTCTTCATTACGTAGGCTTCGGCGCAGTTCCTTTATGATCCGGAATGATTTAAGCCAGCCCCGCGGGACAACGTGCCAACAATCCAGGAGGGGGTTGTCGACCACCAGGTCAGCGGCCGGCTCCTCCACCACCCAGCCGATCCGGGAATTGGGACAGGCTTCCCTAAGGGCCGCCGCAAACGGCAGGGCGTGCACGGTGTCACCGAGCGCCGACAACCTGACTATGAGGAAATTCCGTCCGTCCCACTCACCCGCCGACATATTTCCCCTCGCTTGCCTTTACTTCCCGTTTTCCAGGCTTTCCAGGGATTCCCAAACCGTTTCCACCCCGATGCTGGACAATTCCTCCGCCGCCACCCTTCGGGCGCGGCCACCCCGGAGTTCCTCGCCTGGCTTACCCCCGAGAATAGCCACCCGCGGTCCAGTCTGGCCGGTCCGGGAAGGATCGGTGAGACCGAAGATAACCAGGGTGGGTATGGCCAAAGCGGCGGCCAAGTGCGCTCCGCCGGAGTCCCCTCCGACAAACAGGGCGGCCCGTTCCAGAACAGCGGCGAAGGTCCCGAGGTCCGTGTCCCCGGCGAGCGACAGGGCCCGGGGGTGGCTTTGGGCGAGTTCCCGGGCTCGGGCAGCCTGGCTAGCGGTACCGCTTAGCAAAACCCGGAGTCCCCGGCGCTCGGACAATTCCCGGACCAGGCGCTGGTAGTAAGCAAAAGGCCAGTCTTTCACCGCGCCAAAGGCGCTAAAGGGAGCGAGGACGGCAAAGGGACTGTCTACCCCGCGTTCGCCCAGAAGCCGCTCCGCCTGGCTACGCCAGTCCGCGGCGATAGTGGGCCGGGGCAGCCGCTCCGGAGGGGGAGCGTCCGCTGACACCCCTAGAACCCGGGCGGCGGCCTGGGAAAGCGCCAGATAATAGTCCAGGCAATGCAACTGTCGCACCGTTCGCCCACAAGGCAAGGGATGGGTCAGGAAAAGGCGGCGCCCGTCCCGGTCATAACCAAGCCTCCTCCGGGCTCCCAGGCGCCAAGTCCAGAAGGCGCTGGCGAAAGAGTTGGTGAAGAGGACGGCGAGGTCTATTTCCGCTAGCGTCCGACCTGGCGCCAGGCAGTGCCGTCCCAGTTCCAGCCAGCCAGGGCCCGGGGCCTCCACCACCCCCGCCACTCCTTCCTGGGCCGCCATGAATAGCGCCAAAGGTGGCCGCACCGCCACCAGGATCCGGGCCGCCGGAAAAGTCTCTCGGAGATGCTGGAGAGCCGGCAGGGCCATCACTGTGTCCCCCAGCCAGTTGGGCAGGCGGAGGAGAATGGCGGGCGGGGCGGACATCTAACTCCCCCGCAGCTTGTCGATTTGCGGCTGTATCACCAGATCGTCGAATTTGGGAAAAAGAACCTGGGCCGCGTTAAGTTGACGCGCCGTTCCGACCGGCGCCTCGGGTGGCGGCATGGCCTCCCAGTCGCCGTCCGCCAGGGCGGGGAGGTTGAGGAAATTCCGCAGCTTCCCGGCCGACCCGGGTAGGAAAGGCGCCATAAGGACAGAGAGAGCCTCTACCAGCCGGATACCCACTCCCATGGTGCGGGCGCAACTGGTCATGTCGGTCTTGCGGGTACGCCAAGGCTCCTCCTCGGCGAAATACTGGTTGCCCCGCTGCGACAGGCGCATCAGGCGTTCCAGAGCGGCTTTGAAACGGAAATCATCCAGCGCCTCCGCCATATCGTGACGGGCGAGTGCGATTTCGTGCAGCACCTCCTTGCCAGCCTGGGTTGGCTCCTCCGGCGGGGGGGTCTGCCCGGCGAAATATTTCAGGCAGAAGGTGAGGTTACGCTGAATGAAGTTGCCCAGGTTGTCGGCGAGTTCGCCGTTGTTACGCTGCTGGAACTGCCGCCAGGAAAAATCGGCGTCGGCGCTCTCGGGGGCGATGGCGGTAAGGTAGTAACGCAGGGGGTCGGGGGGGAAGGTGGCGAGATAGTCGTTCACCCAGACCGCGTAGTCGCGGCTGGTGGAAATCTTGTCACCCTCCAGGTTCAGGAACTCGTTAGCGACCACGCTGTCGGGAAGGCGGTAGTCGCCGTGGGCCTGGAGCATGCCGGGGAAAATGACGGCGTGGAAAACGGTGTTGTCCTTGCCGATGAAGTGCACCAGGCCGTTACTGTCGTCCTGCCAGAAATCCCGCCAACCCTCCGGCTCCCCCCGGGCGGCGAAATACTCGCGGGAGAAGGTGATGTAGCCTATAGGGGCGTCAAACCAGACATAAAGCACCTTCCCCTTCCCCTCCGGCAGGGGTACTGGCACCCCCCACTCCATGTCGCGGGTGACCGAGCGCTCCCTTAGACCCTGATCAAGAAGGCCGTAGGAGAAGCGACGGACCGACTCCCGCCATTCCGGGTGTCGGTCCAGGTATCCCCGTAGGTCAGAGGAGAAATTGTCGAGGCGGAAAAACCAGTGATCAGTCGAGCGCACCTCGATGTGGCCTCTCGATTCGCGGCCCAGGGTGCTACAGACCATGCAGACCGGATCCCCAAGCCGGGTGGCGTCGATGGGACGGCCGCATTTCTCGCACTGGTCGCCCCGCGCTCCAGGGGACAAGCAGTCGGGATAGTGGCACACGCCTTCGACGTAACGGTCGGGAAGAAAGCGGCCGCAAACCGTACAGAATACTTGTTCGCCAGACTTCTTCACCACATGCCCGCGCTCGTGCAGGCGAAGGAAAAATTCCTGGCAAATCTCGGCGTGGTGAGGCGTGTGGGTACGGCCATAATGGGAAAACTGAATATCAAGGCCGGCGAAACCCTGGATCAACCGGGCGGTGTTACGGTCGATCACTTCCTGGGGATCGATGTTTTCCTTCAGGGCGCTAAAGGTGATGGGTGCCCCGTTTTCATCCGAACCACAGATAAAATGGGCTTCCCTGCCCTGTAAACGTAGGTAGCGGGTGTAAATATCGGCCGGCAGGTATGCCCCGGCGATATGACCGATGTGGAGGGGCCCGTTGGCGTAGGGCAGAGCGGCGGTGATAAGGATACGTTTCTTGTCTTTAATGTCCAAACCTGGCTCCTCGTGCAGCTGGTGGGGAAAACCGTAACCCCTCCAGTCAGGTCGGTAAAAGCCGAAAGGCAGGGGGAGCTGATGGGGTGTGTTTATGTTACCAGATTTCACCCGGCTTGTGAATATTTTCCTCCCCCGCGGCAAAGGGGTGGGAAAAAAGAGGAAGGCGAGGGGCGGGACTTGACAGACTGCCGGGAGGGGATAGAATCCCTACTCTACGCCGGATGGCCACCCTGTCCCATCCCGGGAGGAAGCCATGCCCGTCCGATTCTACCAGTTTTACCTGTTTATCGCCCTCTCCCTCACCTACATGGTGACCTTCCTGCAGAACATGGTAATGACCGTGGCGGCCAAGGATGTCATGCGTGACCTTGAACTAAGCCCTGACCGCATGGGACTGCTTGGCTCCTCCTATCTTTACGCCTATGGCGTCTCCATCCTGTTCTCGGGAATGCTCGCCGCGTGGCTGGGGCCACGCCGGACCATCACCCTGATGTTCCTGCTCTCCGGCGTGGGAGGCCTGGTCTTCGCCAGCGCCACATCCTTCCCCATCGCCTGTCTAGGGCGGATACTCACCGGCTTAGGAGTGTCGGTGGTCCTCGCCTCCGCCATCACCTTTTTCAGCCGCTGGTTCCGGGCCGGCGACTTCCCCATGCTCTCCGCCATCTTTTTCGCCATCGGCGGCCTGGGAGCTTTCCTCGGTGCCGCCCCCATGGCGATCCTAATCGCCAGGTGGGGTTGGCGGAATGGCTTCTTCCTGGTGGCGGCGGCCACCATCTTCTACGCTCTCCTCGCCCACTTCACTTTCCGCGACTGGCCGTCGGCTGAAATGGAACCAAGTCTCGGGTTTTCCCCCGTCCCCCGCCGGCCCGACAGCCTGACTGATCTTGGAAAGGGTATGCTGATTCTTTTCCGGAACCGGGAATTTTGGAAACTGGCGGCCTGGTTCATCGGTATGTCCGGCATGTACCTGTCCTTCATCGGACTCTGGGCCGCTCCTTACCTGAGAGATGTCCAGCATTTTTCCGAGGCGCGCTCTGGCCTAGTGGTGTCGCTTTTTTCCCTCGGCTTTATCATCGGTAACCCGGTCCTCTCCTGGTATGTCGAGAAGCGTCTGCATTCCAACCGCCTGGGGTTGGGAATGGCGGGACTGCTGGCCCTGGCAAGCGTACTGGTCCTTCTCGCCGGCGGGGACCGCCTTAGTTACGCCTCGCTAGTGGCGCTCGCCCTGGCGATAGGGTTCGCCCTTAGCGCCCCCAACGCCCTAGTCTACGCCTCGGCCCGCAACCTCTTCGGTTCCCGCCTGGCTGGCATGGCCAGTGGCGCCCTTGCCAGTTGCTGTTTCGCCAGTGGCGCCTTGCTCCAGATTTTAACCGGGTTCATCCTCGCCTGGGCCGCGGGCAGGGGTATCGCCACCGGATCTAGCTATCAGTTGGCGTTCCTGGTTTACATCCCCTGCACCGCTATCGCGGCCTGGGCCGGCTTTTCCCTGAGTCCGGCCAGCGACCCGGGGCGGATATCTCCCCTGTCCTGGCGTTTCCCCCCGCCCGGCGGGGGCGGACAGGGATGAAAGCCACCCGGGAACCTAGTTTTGTCCCCGCCTGACCAGCCTTAGACGCCTGTCCCCACCCTGTGACCCAACCGGGTCCCCTGGCCCCCTGCGGTTTGGCTAGACACAATTCTTTCCACCCGAGCTTACCTTGTGTCATGGGGTACAGTACTACACTAAAAATTTACCCCTCCAGCAAAATATACTTGGTACGTCTGAAACCGGCGTATTGTATTCACGCACAATCAAGGCCTTACCAATATGGGCTTTTTTCGCCCGGAATGGTAAACAATCAAGAACGCCGCCTCCCATAACATTCACCCGCGCTTTTACGAACGACACCTTGCCTGGTAGACCTGTGGAGCGCACCCGCGAATACGCCGCGCCACTCGACAACTGCAACCAATAGTGGGACTAACTGAGAATACGCGATCCGGTAAATAGGGCATGGGCGCGACTAAGGAAATCTCTAGGAAGTTAAAGTTTGAATTGCCAGACTTACGGGGTTTTCCGCTTCAAATATGAAGTATATGCGCGCCTTTTAGGAAGAGTGACCTGATGGTTTTAAGCCAAATCGCCAGTTGGCAACTGGCGATTTGGCGATCGGCAAAAAACAACCCGGTGAGCGTAGAGACCTGGGAATCAGCCAGAAGCGGCAAGGAGGCGGCGGAAGAGTTCATCCTGGTTCGGTTAACCCACCCTACCCCGGTCGCCCGCCGTTCCAGGCGCCGCTAGGCTTGGCCAAATTAAGGGCGACGCTGCCAAACCCTTCTACGCCAATTGCTTCGTTTTCGCTATTTTTAGCAACAAGCTGGGAAAACCATCACCTGGATGATGAAGGCGACTGACACCTATTCCTCGGCGTCCTCTTCTCCATCCTCCCAGTTCGTTCCGGACGGTTCCTCCTCGTCCAAACGCAGGCCAGCCAGGCTTCCCTTCCCGTCATCCTCACTATCGTCCTCTTCCGACTCCCGGAACTTGGCGTCAAACTCCTCCATACTGAGGAGGATTTCCCTGGCCTTGCCGTCCCGGAAGGCTCCCAGCACCCCCGCCGCCGCCAACTGGTCGATAAGGCGGCTGGCTCGACCGTAGCCAATGCCAAATTTCCGTTGCAGGAGCGACACCGAGCCACGCTGGTTCTCAATAATGGCTTCTCCGGCCTCGAGAAAGAGCTCGTCAAACTCGGAGACATCCACCGCCCGGTCGCCACCAATGACCGGACCAAGAAGATCGGGATGATACTGGGGAAGCGCCTCGGCCTTGACAAAGTCGACCACCCGGAAAAGCTCCTCGTCAGAGACGTAGACGCCCTGCGAACGCGTGAGTTTGCCTACCCCGGGCGGGAGGTAGAGGAGATCCCCCTGCCCCAACAAAGCCTCGGCCCCGTTCTGGTCGAGAATAGTGCGGCTGTCCACCCGGCTAGCCACCTGGAAGGCGATGCGGCAAGGCATATTGGCCTTGATAAGACCGGTGATGACATCCACCGAAGGGCGCTGGGTGGCGAGTATCAAGTGTATCCCCACCGCCCGGCTCTTGGCAGCCAAACGCGTGATATGGTGCTCCACTTCTTTGCCAGCCACCATCATGAGGTCGGCCAGTTCGTCAATAATCACCACCATGTAGGGTAAGTGCTTGGGAAAAGCCTCAATCTCCTCCAGGCTAGAATAAGCGTCCAGACGCCGGCGGATCTCCTCTTCACCCAGAGCGTTGAACTTGGCGATATTGTTGACCGCCACCTGGGACATCTGCTCATAACGCTCGTCCATCTTTTGGCAAAGCCAGTCGAGTACCGACACCGCCCGTTTCATATCGGTGATGACCGGACTCATCAGGTGTGGTATGTCCTTGAAGCGGGACAGTTCCACCACCTTGGGATCAATGAGGATCAACTGGGTCTCTTCCGGACGGCAGCACATAAGTATTGACATGATGATGGAGTTGATGCAGACCGACTTGCCGCTGCCGGTGGCGCCGGCGATCAGGAGATGCGGCATTTTAGTAAGGTCAGCCACCAGGGACTGGCCAGAAACGTCCTTACCCAGGCACACCGGTAGCGCCTGCCGGCGTTTCTCGCGGTTTACCGAGGCGACTATCTCCTTTAGTACCACCAGCTCCTTGTCGAGATTGGGTATTTCTATCCCGATGGTGTCTTTTCCCGGTATGGGGGCGATGATACGCACCGACTCGGCTTTGAGTTGCATAGCCAGGTTGTCGGAGAGGGAGGTAACCTTGCTCAGACGAATGCCCGGGGCGAGGCTAATCTCGTAGAGGGTGACCCGGGGTCCGCGTTCCACATGCACCACCCGGCCCTCGATTTTGAACTCGGCCAGGGTTTTCTCGAGTATGCGGGAGCAGCGCTCCAGCTCTCCTCGATTCTCCACCGCCGGCGGAGGAATCGGGTCAAGAATGGCCAGCGGGGGTATCTCGTAATGTTCTATTCCCTTACTTACAGCCGGTGCGCTGCTAGCGGCGGGACGGACAACCGGACGGCTGGAAGGAACGGCCGGGCGGGCCACTGGCGCCTCCCGCTCTTCACTTTCCACCACCACTTCCCTCAGGGGTTCCTTGACAAAATCCCGCCGTACGGTTTTACCAGTCACCGGGACGGGAAGAAAGTCGGCTTCGGAGAGCGTCAGCGGGACTTCCTCGGAAGGCGCCACCACCCACGGTTCCGGATCTTCCCGCGCTGGCGGGGTTTCCGCCCCCTGCGGCTGGTCGACAAACCGGGAAACGAATTTTTCCCGCGGCTGCCACACCTTGGACAGATCGGGCTTGTCTTCCCGCCCTTCGCCCTCGGCGTCAACCGTCCCAGCCGGTTCGGAGTCATCTGTTTTCGCCTTGTCCAGCCGGGTCGGACGCGAAAGAGGGCGGGTGGGGTCACTAGCTGTCCCGACCCGGGCCATTCCTGTCCCGCCAGCGTTAGCCAAGGCTACCAGGCGGGGGGTCGCCAACAAACGGATGATGGCTAACAGGCGCCGGAAAAAGGCCAGGCTGACAAAAAAACTGTTCCAGGCCGACAGGATGGTGGTTTTTACCCCGAAAATCGCGAATTCGCCAAAAGCCAGGAGCACTCCTGCCACCAGGAGGAAAAGAGCGACCAGGGCGAGACCCCGGTTGCCAAAAAAGAGCAAGGCTGGCGGGGAGGCGTAGACAGCCAGGAGGCCACCTGTGTCCAGGTCATAACGGTCACGGACAGCGCAAAGACCCATGGCTAGGGCCACCACCACCACCACTCCGCCTAACACTTGCGGCCAGGTGGCTAGAAAGCAGCGCGCCCGGACCGCCCTTACACCCCAAGCGGTCACCAGGACCGCCAGAGCCAGCGCGGGGATCTTGCCAAGGGTTACCAACACCCAGAAGGATAGCCAGGCCCCGACCAATCCGGTCCAGCATTGCCGTGCCGAATCGGCTGGGTCAAGATAGATGTCGGCGGTGGCGAAGGAGAGGAAAAGGAAAATCCCCAGGCCAGCCAACCCCAGACCGGTGAATACCGCCAGCAACCACAGGTTGCCTCCGCCCTCCACCAATTCCAGTTCACCGCCATCCTTAGCTTTACGCATCATAACCCCCTGCCTTGTCACCCCTGGTAAAAAACCGGTTGGCGGGTAAACACCGCCACCCGGAGTATCCCTTTCCCCCACCCACCGGGGGTCAGGCGTAATTGAAATAGACCAGCACCAGCATCGCCAACAGGAAACAATAGGCGGCGAACCAAGAGAGTTTACCCCCTTCCACCAGGCGTCCGAGAAGACGCAGGGAAAGGTAGCCTACTCCCGCCGTGACAGCGAAAGCCGCCAGGTTTACCCAGGAAAAGAGGAATCGCCACAACTCACCCTCTCCCCCCTGTTGCCAGAAAACCAATCCTTCCGACCCCACCGCCCCGGCAATGGCGGGGATAGCTAGGAGGAAGCTGAAACGGAAAGCCTTTTTCCGTTCTACCCCGCAGAGGATAGCACCAGAGATGGTGATACCACTGCGGCTAATACCAGGGGCGAGCGCCAGAGCCTGGCACAGGCCCAGGAAAAAAGCCCCGAATTTTCCTAGCCGTTCAAGGGCGAATCCGCCCCGCACCAGGTCAGCCAGGGAAAGGGTGGTGGAAATCACCAGAAGGCCTAGGGCGATCATGGTCGGCGACTGGCGAAGCGCCTTAAAATAGTCCTGGCAGGTGAAACCGATAACCGCGGTAGGAAAGGTGGCGAGCAGGATATAACCAATTACCCAGCGATCCCGGCGCCAACAATCGGCAAGATCCTGGCGGAAATGCAGGACAACCACCAGTAAGGTGGCCATATGGAGGTAGGCGTCGAAAAACAGCGGATTCGCCACTCCCAAACCGAAATGCCCGGCCAAGGCCAGGTGTCCGGAGGATGAAACCGGGAGAAACTCGGTAAGGCCCTGGATAATCCCCATACAAATCGCCGGGATAAACCCAAGCGTGTTGTTTGCCGCCATGCCATCCAATTGGCAGTCCTCCTAATCTTCCTTGTCACCCCGTTTATCAACGGGGCAAGCCCTATCTTTAATATCGGCCATACCAGCGGTTTGAAGTGACAATTTCAGCCGGAAAACCCCGGCTTAAAATGTATAGCGCCCCCACTCAATTGGTTGCAGCTACTTATCGCTTAACCCCGCAGCGCTTTTACCCAGCCCGCCGAGGTTGACTCTTCTCCCCCCGCCCGCATCTCCTCCGTCAGAACGCTAGCGCCAACCCAGGCTAAAACCCGTCGCGGGGCACGCCGCCACCTAGGGCGGCACGACCATCCTTCCTTGGCAAACATTCCGGCGCCAGTAGCGTCTCAGCCTAGCGATCCCATTCCTCAAGCCAAGATGTTGTTGCCACCTGCCAATATTTTTTGGATTATATATTGACATCTCTAAAAAGGTTCATATTATTGGAGCTATCCAGCTTTTGTAATTTATATATAGCTATCTCTATGAACAGGAGAATGAAAATGCGTGGTACCTCGATTTACCAACCGCATGACCGTCTGGCGCGGAGTTTTTTTGCCTACCCCGATATTTTCCGGGGCCTGGTGGAGCACTACCTTCCCAGCTGGCTGGTAGATGGTGTCAAGTTGGATTCATTTCAATTGGCAAGTATGTGCATAATTAACGATGACTTGATCGAAGTGAGAGGAGACATCTGTTATATAGGACAATTACGTAACGACACACCAATATTCATATTTCTTGAACATCAGTCAACTGTAGACTACATGATGAGCCTGCGAAATATCCATTACACAATCAACAAATCAGTGGACTACATGAATGATACAGACCAAAGAGGATATTCGCAAACCCTTCCCTATCCCATCGTGATTACCCTCTACCACGGTAAAGCGCTTTGGAAAGCGCCTCCCGGGATTAGCGGATTGTGGGGTAAACTTCTTCCTGGTTTTGACAATGGGATTCTCAATTTACCGTATCAGTTTGTTGATTTGACTCGTACCCCGGTTTTACTCGGCAAGGGGCATCCCTTCCTGCAGTCAATTTTGCTCCTGTTAAAGACTTACGGCCTGGAGACACCCATGGATAATGAATCCCTTGCCCAGTTGGGGAATATCATGGCCTCGGCCAAAACTGATTCCCGGATAAAAAGCTTTACCGCCAAAATCAGCCGATATATACTGGATGTTGTCAACGTGGCAGGTGGCATTGATGCTTTGGAAAAGCTGTTTTTTATACCAATACTTGGTCAGGAGGAAGGAAAGAAAATGTCCGCTACCAGCATTGACGATATCAAGACTAAGAGTGAATTGAAAGGAAAGTTGAAAGGAAAGCTGGAAGGAAAGCTGGAAGGAAAGCTGGAAACTTTACAAAACAACATTATGACCGTTTTAGCTTTCCGCTTTGGCCCGGTACCCATTCCGGTCAAGGAAAAAGTGTTCTACTGTCTAGACTTTAACTTACTGGAAACCATGCTAGTTAAATCATTGGAAGCGGAAACAGTGGAAGAATTTACCAGCCACTTGAGCTAGCCCTTGCCACCCCCCGTTCGGAGGAACGTGAAAACAACCCGGGAGGCGGGGTTTTTCCCCTGCCTCCCGGTCTCCCCAAATCTTCCTGTTTGGCCCGTCCTTTTCTTTCCCACCGTAAATACGTAAATCAGCATCTGGTCCAGGATTATCAGTGTCTATCGTAACACCACCGGCATTACATTACCAAACACGACAACTATTAGTGACAAGCGCTATCCTGGATAACGACAACTTTTCCGGGTTGGTTTTAACACAGTAATCCGCTACCCCACTGATACGGACATTACTGACCAATCCAGCGTATAAGGCAGCGGTGTGGAGCTCTTTGCGCCCCAGACCCCATCGCCAACCCCGGTCTCCGGATAAAGCACTTTACCGCCAAAACCAGCCGATATATACTGGAAGTTGTTAACGTGGCGGATGGCCTTGCAGCTTTGGAAGCGCCGTTATTACACCAATACTTGCTCAAGAGGAAGGGAAAAAATGGCTCCTACCAGCATTGACGATATCAAGGCTGAGAGTAACATGAAAGGTTTTGTACAAGGTTTTGTAGAAGGTTTTGTAAAAGTAAGGGTAAAAATATGGTTGAAAGAATGGTTGGAAGGAAGGTTGGAAGAAAAGTTGGAAGGAAGGTTGAAAGAAAGGTTGAAAGCAAGGTTGGAAGAAAGAGTTGAAGAAAAGTTGAGATCTACACAAAACAGTATTATGACCGTTTTAGCTGTCCGCTTTGGCCCGCCACCCATTCCGGTCAAGGAAAAAGTACTCCGCTGTCTCGACTTTAACTTACTAGAAACCATGCTGGTGAAATCAGCAGAAGCGAAAACAATGGAAGAGTTTAACAGCCACTTAAGCTAGGGCTTACCGCCCCCCGTTTGAAGGAACGTGAAACCGACCCGGGAAGCGGGGTTTTTCCCCTGCCTTCCGCTCACCCCAAATCTTCCTGTTTGGCCCGTTCTTTTCTCTCCCGCCGCAAATCAGAAGTCAGCACCTGGTCCAGGATTATCAGTGCCTATCGTAACACCACCGGCATTACATTACCAAACACGACAACTTTTAGTGACAAGCGCTATTCTGGATAACGACAACTTTTTCGGGTTGATTTTAAAACCGGGATCCTCAACCTCACTGATACGGACATTACTGACCAACTCGGCGTATAAAGCAGCTGGGTGGCGATCTTATCCGCCCCTTATCCCACCGCCAACTCCGGCCTCCGGATAAAGCGCTTTACCGCCAAAACCGGCCGATATATACTGGAGGTTGTCAACGTGGCGGGTGGCCTTGAGGTTTTAGAAACGCCGTTATTACACCTATACTTGCTCAAGAGAAAGGAAAAAAATGGCTCCTACCAGCATTGACGATATCAAGGCTAAGAGTGAACTGAAAAGATGGTTGGACGGCTGGACAGAAGGATGGTTGAAAGAATGGTTGAAAGAATGGTTGGTAGAATGGCTGGAAGGAGAGGTGGAAGGAGAGGTGAAAGGGAAGGTGAAAGGAAAGGTGGAAGTATGGTTGGAAGAATGGTTGGAGGGAAAGTGGAATGGAGAGTTGAAAGAAAAAGTTGAAGGAAAGTTAGAAGGAAAGTTGGAAGCTATACAAAACAATATTATGACCGTTTTAGCTGTACGCTTTGGCCCGGCACCCACTCCGGTCAAGGAAAATATTATCCGCTGCCCAGACTATAACTTACTGGAAAACATACTAGTTAAATCACTGGAAGCGAAAACAATGGATGAGTTTACCAGCCACTTGAGCTAGCCATTATCGCCCCGTTTGAAGGAACGTGAAAACAATCCGGGAGGCGGGGTTTTTCCCCTGCCTCCCGGTCACCCCAAATCTTCCTGTTTGGCCCGTCCTTTTCTTTCCCACCGTAAATACGTAAATCAGCATCTGGTCCAGGATTACCAGTGTCTACCGTAACACCACTAGCGTTACATCGCCAAACACGACAAATATTGGTGACAAGCGCTATCCTGGATAACGACAACTTTTCGGGTTGATTTTAAAACAGGGATCCTCGACCCTACAAATACAAACAGACTTGGCCAACCCAGCGTATAAGGCAGCGGGGTGGCGCTCTTTGCGCCCCAGACCCCACCGCCAACCCCGGCCTCCGGATAAAGCGCTTTACCGACAAAACCAGCCGATATATACTGGAAGTTGTTAACATGGCGGATGGCCTTGCAGCTTTGGAAACGCAGTTATTACACCAATACTTGCTCAAGAGGAAGGGAAAAAATGGCCCTTACCAGTATTGATATTATCAAGGCTGAGAGTGAACTAAAAGGATGGTTGAAAGGAAAGTTGAAAGGAAAGTTGGAAGGTAGTCAAAACAATATTATGACTATTTTAGCTGTCCGCTTTGGCCCGGTACCCAATCCGGTCAAGGAAAAAGTGCTCTACTGTCTAGACTTTAACTTACTGAAAACCATGCTGGTGGAATCAGTGAAAGCGAAAACACTGGAAGAGTTTACCAGCCACTTGAGCTAGCCATTGCCGCCCCCCGTTCGGAGGAACGTGAAACCGACCCGGGAGGCAGGGTTTTTCCCCTGCCTCCAGCTCACCCCAAATCTTCCTGTTTGGCTCGTCCTTTTCTCTCCCATCGCAAATCAGAAGTCAGCATCTGGTCCAGGATTATCAGTGCCTATCGTAACACCATCGGCATTACATTACCAAACACGACAACTATTAGTGACAAGCGCTATCCTGGATAACGACAACTTTTCCGGGTTGGTTTTGACCCCAGGATCCTCACCCCCACTGATACGGACATTACTGACCAACCAGCGTATAAGGCAGCGGGGTGGCGCTCTTTGCGCCCCAGACCCCACCGCCAACCCCGGCCTCCGGATAAAGCGCTTTACCGCCAAAACCAGCCGATATATACTGGAAGTTGTTAACGTGGCGGATGGCCTTGCGGCTTTGGAAACGCCGTTATTACACCAATACTTGCTCAAGAGGAAGGGAAAAATGGCCCTTACCAGTATTGATATTATCAAGGCTGAGAGTGAACTAAAAGGAAAGTTGAAAGGTAGTCAAAACAATATTATGACCATTTTAGCTGTCCGCCTTGGCCCGGTACCCAATCCAGTCAAGGAAAAAGTGCTACGCTGTCTAGACTTTAACTTACTGGAAACCATGCTAGTTAAATCACTGGAAGCGAAAACAATGGAAGAGTTTAATAGCCACTTGGGATAGTGCTTGCCATCTGGCACCGGCCGATTCCTAATATAGATAATGGCCGGATGGTTGCTGTCCGGATATTCCTCTCCGTCTTTCCACCGGAGACCAGTTCCCCCCGAAGTGTTTACGCCGCGGGGCAACGGTTTTCCGGGATACGCTCTCCACCCAGCCGGCGGCTAACCGCCATCCGCTTGACTAAGGACAGTCGATGCAACGAATTCTTTTCCATCTTCCTCTCGGTGACGGTATCCCGGTTTATGGGTACGGCCTGTTCCTGATGCTCGGGTTCCTAGCCGCCCTCGCTCTCGCCTGCTGGCGAGCGGCGAGCCGGGGGATAAGCCGGGACAGTGTCATGGATGTCGGTCTTATATCCATTATCGCCGGTGTGGTTGGGGCTCGACTCGCCTTCCTCCTCATCGACTACCTGCCGGATGAGGGCGCCTCCGGTCCGGCCGAGTGGTTCGCCGTGTGGAACGGCGGCCTGACCCTCCAGGGTGGACTGGTCCTCGCCATCCCTATGGTGTGGCTGTATCTGGTTTGGAAAAAAATACCCGTCGGCAAAATGCTCGATATCTACGCCCCCGCCTTGGCTACCGGTATCGGCTTAGGGCGTATCGGCTGCCTCATGAACGGCTGTTGTTGGGGTAAACCCGCCCCAGCCGGTTTCCCGCTGGGGATAACCTTCCCCCCCGAGATCTATCCGATGGCCTACCAGGATGAAATGGCTGCCAACTGGCTGGAGGAATGGGTCTCCCTTCTGGTCAGTTTGGGTTATCCACTTGACACCTCCCCCCCCATACATCTTTACCCGACGCAGATCATTTCCGCCCTAGCCCTGTTCCTGATCGCCATCAGTCTAATCGTAGCGGAAAAGAAATGGCCCCATCCCGACGGACAGGTGGTACTCTGGTTTATCTTCAGCTATTCCCTGTTCCGCTTCTTCATCGAATTCTGGCGTGACGACACCCCGTTACGCTATAGCTTTGGCGCTTTCCCGGGTTTGCGGCTAGGACAGTGGCTGGCCCTGGCGATGTTCTTGGTCGGCCTGTTTTTCCAGGCCCGGCTCCGCTGGCGCCAGGCGCCTCCCCCCCAGGCGGGTCAGGGTTAACCACGCCCCGGGGGCGGACCGACGCATCGACATTTTCACCCGTATAGAGGAGACTGTATGAAAGCCCTTGTCCTTGAGGAAAACGCCAGGCTTAGTTACCGGGAGGTACCCCCGCCCCGCCGGGACGATCCGGCCTGGCTAGGGATCCGGGTAAAGGCGGCCGGGGTTTGCGGTTCCGACCTACCCCGCGGTTTCACCGGAGGGGCCTATGGCTACCCACTGATCATGGGGCACGAGTTCTCCGGCGTGGTGGAAGACCCAGCCGGAAGCAGCCAGTACAAGGCCGGTGACCGGGTAGTGGTATTCCCCCTCCTCTGGTGCGGCGTCTGCCCCGCCTGCCAGACCGGTGACTATGTTCTTTGCTCGCATTACGACTATTTTGGCTCCCGCCGGGACGGCGCCTTCGCTGAACAGCTCTACGTGCCGGAGAAAAACATCCTCCGGGTGCCCGACCATGTGGACTTGGTTCACGCCGCCATGGTGGAACCGGCCGCGGTGGCGCTGCACGGAGTGGGAAAAATGCGCCTGCGTCCGGGCGACACCGGCGCCGTTTACGGAGCCGGCCCTATCGGCAACATGGTGGGCCAGTGGCTTAAAATCAATGGTTGCCGCCAGGTATTCAGCGTTGACATCGATCCTGAGAAGCTCGCTATCGCCCAATCCCTTGGTCTCACCCCCATCCCCTCCGGAGCCGGGGCTGACCCGGTGCAGGCGATTCGGGACGCCACTGGCGGCCGCGGAGCCGACCGGGTGGTGGAGGCGATTGGCCTACCCGTCACTTTCCTCCAGGCGACCCAAAGCGCCGCTAATTTCGGCGAGGTGGTGTTCATGGGCAACATCCACGGCACTTTCGCCATCGGCGAAAAGGAATTCTCCTCCATCCTGCGCCGCGAACTCACTATCCACGGCACCTGGAACTCCCGCTGGACCCCCCGGGGCACCGACGAGTGGAGCCGGGTTCTTTCCTACATGGACCGCGAATTCCAGGTCGCTCCCCTGATAAGTCACCGCCCATCCCTAGAGGAAGGGGTGGATATTCTGACCCGCATGCATTCCCGGCAAATGACCTACAACAAGGTCATTTTCGTCCTCTGACCCTGGCCTACCCCAGGTCGGGCCGGTGGCGGCGAAGGCGCCGGCCCAAAAAGGCTTGCGGATGGCAGGAAGAGGAATATAATCTTTAATTCCCCTATTATCCTCCGATCCGGGGCCGCAACCCCGATCTTTTTTTTTCCGACTGGAGTTCCTATGGCGAAATACAAGTCTTCCGATATCCGGAACATCGCCCTGGCCGGGCATTCGGGAAGCGGGAAAACCATCCTGGCCGAAGCCATGCTCCTGAAAGCTGGGCAAATCAGCCGTCTGGGGTCAATAAGCGATGGCACCACCGTGTCTGACTACGAGAAGGAGGAGAAGGAGTACCGCTATTCCCTCAACGCCTCCGTGCTCCACCTCACCCATGCCGGCCGGGAGATAAACCTGGTCGACACCCCCGGACAAATGGATTTCCAGGGCGCCATGATTGGTGGTCTCACCGGAGTCGACAGCGTGGTCATCTGCGTCAACGCCCAGCGGGGAATAGAACTAATGACCCGTAAAGCCTGGGACGTCGCCAACCGCCTGGGTCTGGGGAAGATCATCGCCATCACCCGTTCCGACGCGGAAAACGTCAACCTGCCGGAGGTTTTCGCCAACATCCAGAAGGTTTTCGGCAGCAAATGCGCCCTCTTCACCATCCCCCAGGGCGAGGGAGCTGGCTTCCAGGGGGTGACCAGCATACTCGCCGGCAACCCGGGTCCGGAGGCGGCCGGGCTTTTGGCCCGAGTCAAGGAAAGCGCCATTGAGGCGGACGACACCCTGATGGAAAAATACCTGGAAAACGGCGATGTCTCCCCGGAGGAGTTCCAGAACGTCCTCCCCAAAGCTATCCTCGCCGGGACGGTGATTCCTGTTTTCCACCTGGCGGCGGAGAAAAACCTGGGCGTGAGTGAACTCATGGACGCCTTGGTCGCCATCACCCCGAGTCCCCTGGCTTCCCGTCGCCTGCTGGTGATAAACGACTCGTCCGACACCGTTCCCCTGGAAGCGAAGGAGGACGGTCCCCTCCTGGCCCAGGCTTTCAAGGTGGTTTCTGACCCCCATGTCGGCAAACTCTGTTTCCTCCGGGTGTTTTCGGGGAAACTTGAGTCCAAGACCCAAGCCAACGTCTCTGGCACTGGCCGTCCGGAGAAGTTTGCCCAGTTGGTGCGGGTTAACGGAGAAAAGCGCGAGGACATCGCCGAGGCAGTCACCGGTGACATCGTGGGAGTGGCCAAGGTAGACAACCTCCACCTCGGTGACACTGTCTACCACTCTGGCGACTTGCGCTTCCCGCCTCCCCCCTTCCCCACCCCGATGACCGGCCTTGCCATTTCACCCCGGAACCGCGGCGACGAGCAGAAGATGGGCGCCAACCTGCACCGCCTTTGCGAAGAAGACCCCACTTTCCAGTTCGCCCGTAGCGAACAGACTGGCGAACAGGTTATCCGCGGCCTTAGCCAAGTCCACTTGGACGTCATGCTTTCCCGCCTGAAAACCCGCTACGGCATGGAACTCGACACCAAGCCGCCGAAAATACCTTACCTCGAGACAATCACCCGCGAGTCCGAGGGTAGTTACCGCCACAAAAAACAATCCGGCGGCGCCGGACAGTTTGGCGAGGTGCATCTGCGGATCAAGCCAAACGAGCGTGGTGGCGGCTTCCAGTTTGTCAACGCCATTGTCGGCGGCGTCATCTCCGGTCCCTTCATTCCCTCGGTGGAGAAGGGGGTGAAAAAGGCCCTGGAAAAGGGTCCGGTAGCCGGTTTCCCCCTGGTGGACGTGGTAGTTGAGCTTTTCTTCGGCAAGGAGCATCCAGTCGACTCCAAGGATATCGCCTTCCAGATTGCCGGCGAAATGGGTTTCCGGGAAATTGTCGCCGGCTGCAAACCGGTGCTTCTGGAGCCAATTGTCAACCTGGAAATTGTCTTTCCCGCCCAGTACTTCGGCGACATCTCGGGTGACATCTCCAGCCGCCGCGGCCGACCCACCGGCACGGACCAGTTGGGCGACATGCAGGTCTTAAAGGCGCAGGCCCCCCTGGCCGAGGTGGCTGACTACGGTTCAACCCTCAAGGCCATAACCCAGGGCGAAGGATCCTACGGCATCGAACTTTCGCACTACGAGGCGGTTCCCGCTAACATTGCCCAGCAGGTGGCGCAGAAGGCGCGCTCCATGCAGGAGGAGAAAGGCACTTCCAGCAAGACTTCCGCCCGCTCCTGACCTGCGCGGTAGCGCTTGTCCGCCAGTGGATAATAAATTTTTCGCCCGGGAGTGGGAAACCCCGCCCCAGGCGCTAGTCCCATAACCCCCGGGGACCCCGGAGAACGTGTCAGGTCCCCCTGTAAAGGAAAAGAGCCATGAAAGCCGAGATCCACCCCCACTACGAGGAAGTTACTGTTCACTGCGCCTGTGGCAACGAGTTCAAGACCCGTTCCACCAAGAAGGAAATTCGTTTGGCTCTCTGCAACGAATGCCACCCCTTCTTCACCGGCAAGCAGAAGTTTGTCGACACCGCCGGGCGTATCGAGAAATTCCAGAAACGCTTCAACCTGGCGGAGGGTGCCACCACCGCCGCCCTTCTTCCTCCCAAAAAGAAGGTGTCGAAGAAACAGACCCAGTCCGCGGCCATTCAGGAAGAGAAACGCCAGAAGGCGGCCCGGCGACTGCCACGGCGGGCCGAATCGCCAGCCGAGTCGGCGGAAAAAGCGACCCCGGCTGCCAAGGCGGCGAAAGGTGGCGACTCCAGTAAGACGGAATAAGCGGCCAACGCCAGTGGTTTTTTGGGGCGGCGGGGTCGGGCCCCCCCGACCCCGCCGCCTTCACCTTATTCTTAGCCGCCGTCCGGACGGGACGTTAAACTGGCGCCCCAGGTCACCCGCCGCCCCGGCCACCCTACAGCAGAGTCTTGGCTGGTTTTGAGAACCTCATCCATGTTGGACGCCAAAGTTAGAGAAAAGCTGGACAGTCGTCTGGCCCGTTTCACCGAGCTCGACCAGTTGCTTTCCGCCCCCGGCGGAGACCAGCGGGTCGCTGACTACATGCGTGAACGCGGTTCACTCCAAAAAGTCATGCGCCTCTACCAGGAATACCTGGCTCTTGAGAAGGAAATCCAGGACAACCAGGAACTCGCCGGAGACCTGTCTGGCGACGCCGACATCCGGGAACTGGCGGCGGGGGAGATTCCCGCCCTCACCGCCCGGACGGAGGAGCTTTCCCTCCAGCTTCTGGACGGCCTGTTTGGAAAAAAGATCGAGGAGGAGAGTAACGCCATAGTGGAGATACGGGCTGGCACCGGAGGAGACGAGGCGGCCCTGTTCGCCGGCGACCTCTACCGCATGTACCGCAACTTCGCCGAGTCCCGGGACTGGAAGTTTGAGCCCATGGCCATGTCACCCTCGGAGAAGGGCGGGTTCCGCGAGGTGATCGTGGGAGTGGAGGGGGAAAACGCCTTCCGCGACCTCCGCCTCGAGGCAGGAGGACACCGGGTGCAACGCGTGCCGGTTACCGAGACCCAGGGCCGCATCCACACTTCCGCCGCCACGGTGGCGGTCCTTCGGGAGGTTGAGGAGTACGAGGTGGACATCCGCCCGGAGGAACTGAAAATCGACATTCAGGCCTCTTCCGGCCCCGGCGGCCAGTCGGTCAACACCACCAACTCCTCGGTACGCATCACCCACCTTCCCACCGGCCTCACCGTCTTCATGCAGGAGGAAAAGAGCCAGCGCAAGAACCGGGAAAAAGCCCTGCGGATTATCCGGTCCCGCGTTTACGAGCTTAAAAAAGCCGAGGAAGACGCCAAACGCGCCAGTGAACGCCGGGAGCAGACCGGTTCCGGGGACCGTTCGGAACGGGTGCGCACCTACAACTTCCCCCAGGACCGCTGCACCGACCACCGCTTGGGCCACAATTTTTCCCTGGCCGACATTATCGAAGGCAAGCTTGACAAACTGGTGGCGGAACTCCTGGAGTACGGGCGACAGAAGGAGCTCGAAGGGTGAGCCAGGAAAAAGAGTGGAAGCCTCTGGAGCTGGTGAAGGTATCGGCCAGTTACCTAGCCAGTAAAGCGGTTCCCAATCCCCGGCTCGACTGCGAAATCCTCCTTAGCCACGCCCTCCACCTGGGAAGCCGTATCAACCTTTACGCCGCCTTCGACCAGACAATTGACAGCCACTCCCTGGCGGAGTTTCGCGACATGGTGCGCCGCCGCGCCAGCCGCGAACCGGTGAGCCGGATTCTGGGCGAGCGCGAGTTCATGGGTCTCACCCTGGCAGTCACTCCGGCGGTGTTTTCCCCCCGTCCGGAAACCGAACTCCTGGTCGAGGGAGTGCTGGCCATGACCCTGCCCGTAGCGTCCCCGCTGGCTAATACGCCGCCGGCGGAAACGCCAGAGGCGAGGGAAGAAGTCACCGCCGACCTAGACGCCATCCTCGACGCCTACGCTGGTGAGGCTGGCGAGGAGGAGGAAGAGGAGGAAGGGGAAGGGGAAGGGGAAGGGGAACCCCGGTTCGATTTGGCGCCCGCCACCGCTAGGCGCCCTAGCCGGGTTGGACCCCGCGCCGCCCCCGCCGGGCCTACCCCGGCGCCACCGGCAATCGCCATCCTCGACCTTGGAACCGGCAGTGGTTGCATCGCCGTGGCCCTGGCTGACCGTCACCCAACCGCCAGCCTGACGGCGGTGGACGTGTCGCCGGAGGCGCTTTCCACCGCCCGGCTTAACGCCGCCGCTTGCCATGTGGCGGAGCGCATTTCTTTTCACCAGGGGAGCTGGTTCGCCGCCTGCCCGGCCGGGGAAACCTACGACGTGGTGGTCTCAAACCCCCCCTACCTGGTCCGGGGCGACCAAGAGATCTGGCCTGAAGTCAGCCGTTTTGACCCGGAAATAGCCCTTTACGGCGGGGAGGATGGCCTGGAATGTTTTCGCGCCATCATCGCCGGCGCCGCCGCCCGCCTCACCGCCGGCGGTAGCCTTTTCCTGGAGATCGGGGCGGGACAGGCGCCAGCGGTTACGGAAATCCTGGTCCAAAACGGTTTTGCCCCTCCCGAAATACAGGACGACGCGGCCGGGCACCCCCGGGTGCTTGCCGCCCGACGGGAAAACTGACCCGGGGGTAAACCCAGCTGGCGAACTGACTATTAAGACGGAAAACCCACCCGGGAGAGGCTCCCGGTTTTCCTTTTCTAGCTATCAGGTCCAATCCATGAGTCTGCACCGCCACCGGAAACGCCACTACCATAAGCTTCCAACCTCCGACGTCTTGGTCGACGTCTATGGCGAGGCGGAGGATGTCGAGGTAGAACTGACCCTCGAGACAACCCCAGCTCCCTCTGACCCGCTGTCCAGCGCCTCCCCCCCTCCCCCGCGGAAAAAAGCGGCCGGAGAGGTTATCGACCTCGCCCTCTGCGAAAAAATCCTGGGTTACACTTTTCGCGACCGCCGTCTCCTGGTTAAAGCCCTGACCCATTCCTCCAGCACCAGCGGAAAAATGCAAGACAACGAGCGACTGGAGTTTTTCGGCGACGCCGTTCTTGACATGGTGGTGCGGGAGTACCTGTTTCTCCAGTATCCCGACCAGGACGAGGGGGCTCTGACCGAGACCAAGTCCGCCCTGGTATGCCGTCCCGCCCTGGCCCGGATATTCCGCCGTCTGAATCTCCGGCGGTTTCTCAGGATCGGCCGGGGCCTAGGGTTGAAGGACAGCCTTCCCGAGTCACTCCAGGCCAACACTTACGAGGCGGTGGTGGCGGCAATATACCTGGATGGCGGCTACCCGATGGTGCGCGACTTTATCCTCCAGACCACCGAGGTCAGGTCGCTCCTGGCCGAACATGGCGTCCCCGGCAACGCCAAGTCGCTCCTGCAGCGGAAAGTCCAGCACCAGTTTGGCTGTCTCCCGCTCTACCGGGTGGTGACGATAGAGGGTCCGGAACACGCCTGTCTTTTCGAGGTGGCGGTCCTGGTGGACGGGGTGGAATACGGCCGTGGACGGGGTCCCAGCAAAAAGGCGGCCCAGCAGATGGCGGCCCAGATCGCCCTGGATGACCTGGAACTTAAGGATGGGGAGCGAGAACAAGACCTCCCGCTCGAGCCAGCCGGGAATAGGCCGGCGAGTAGCGACGACTAATAGGCCTCGAGGACACGCCCACCCGTCACCGCCACCCCAGGCCCTCCGCGCCAGGAAGGAACCCCATAGCATGCCCAAAAACGACCCTTACGCCACTTATGACAACCCGCTGGTAAGCCGCTACGCCTCGCGGGAAATGGCTGCCCTGTTTTCTCCTCGCCGGCGGATCGAGACCTGGCGGCGCCTGTGGTTGGCCCTGGCCGAAGGCGAGCACGAACTTGGCCTGCCGGTGAGTTCAGCCCAGGTGGCTGACCTTAAAGCCCACTTGACCGACATTGACTTTCCCCTGGCGGAAAAATTCGAGCGCGAAATCCGGCACGACGTCATGGCCCACATCCACGCCTACGGCCAGGTGGCCAAGAAGGCGGCCCCAATCATCCACCTCGGCGCCACCAGCTGTTTCGTGACTGACAACGCTGACCTTTGCCTTTTCCGCGAGGCGCTCCACCTCCTGGCCGGCAAGCTAGCCGCCTGCCTTTTCGCCCTGGCGGATTTCGCCGAGCGGGAGCGCGAACACCCCACCCTCGGTTTCACCCACTTCCAGCCCGCCCAGCCTACCACAGTGGGGAAACGCGCCACCCTCTGGGCCCAGGATTTCCTTCTCGACCTCCGGGAAATCGAGCGCCTCGCCGACCACCTGCCTCTCCGGGGAGCGGTGGGAACCACCGGCACCCAGGCGAGCTTCCTCGCCCTCTTCGCCGGCGACCACCGGAAATGCGAGCAGTTGAACCGGTTGGTCTGCCAAAAAATGGGCTTTCGCCACCACCTGGCGGTGACGGGACAAACCTACACCCGGAAACTTGATTCCCAGATCCTGGCCGGCCTCGCCGGCATCGGGGAAAGCGCCGCCAAGTTCGCCACTGACCTACGCCTGCTCGCCCACCGCAAGGAAATCGAAGAGCCCTTTGAGAAAAAGCAGGTTGGCTCCTCCGCCATGGCTTATAAGAGAAACCCCATGCGTTCGGAACGGATATGCTCGCTGGCGCGCTTCCTGACTATCCTTCCCCTTAATGGCCTCGCCACCCAGTCTGGCCAGTGGCTGGAACGCACCCTGGACGACTCCGCCAACCGCCGCCTCACCCTCCCTCAGGCCTTCTTGGCCGCCGACGCCATTCTCGAACTTGTCCACAACGTCACTAGCGGCCTGGTGGTCTATCCCCGGATCATCGAGAAGAATCTCCAGGCCGAACTCCCCTTCCTAGCTACCGAAGACATCCTGATGGCAGCGGTAAAGGCGGGGGGAGACCGGCAGAAACTACATGAACGGATCCGTATCCACTCCCAAGCCGCCGCCCGGGAGGTAAAAACCCTGGGCCGCCCGAACGACCTGGTGGCCCGTATCGCCGCTGACCCCGCCTTCGCCAGGGTGCAAGGGGAACTTGACCAGATACTTGACCCTCGCCGCTACATCGGCCGAGCGCCGCAACAGGTCAAGCAGTTTATCCGCCAGGAGGTGGCGCCTCTGCGCCGGCGCTATGGCGCTAAAGGGAGCATCGGTGACGCGGTGAAAGTGTAGGGCGCCGCTTCCCCACACTCCGGTGGCGGCAGCGGCAGGGGTAAAGCCGCGCCCCGCCGCCCAGCCGGATCCCCGCCATTACTAGGGATATTATGCGAAAACGGACGCGAGTAAGGCCTTTGTCCCGGCTTAAGAACACGCTTACGCCAGAGGTAAAAAAAGGGTCGGATCGATAGGTGGTTTTTTGTAACGCCTGGCGCTGGGGGTTAAAGCGGGAGGAAAGCGGCCAGAGAATTGACCACCACTAGGCCTTATTATTAAGAAAACAGAATCCCGGGTGGTGAAGCGCACAAAAAACCCACTTCTTAAAAAGTGGGTTTTTCGCGGTTTCGTTAGCCAAAATAGAACTGATCCATTCTCAGTCGCTAAACATTATTTTACGCACCACCTTGCCCGCCGCCTGGCGGATCTTGGGGATATAGGCAGCCTGTACCACCTGCAGGCCCTGGTAAAGGTGCAGGGTGTCCTTGTCAATGACATCCACCGCTCCGTACTCCTTGGCCTTGGCCGCCACCTGCGACTGGTCCTTGGCGATGGTGGAGCAGATCACCACCGGTTTAGGATAGTGCTGGGACAAGGTTTTCAGGAACTTCAAGCCGTCAAGTTTGGGCATGATAATATCAAGGCTAATAACGTCGGGGTTAAGCTCGAGGATTTTGTCACGCGCCTCGAAGGCGTCCCCGGCCTCCCCCACCACTTCCATGTCATTAGTGCCGGAGATGGCCTGGACCAGGATTTTCCTGACCAGGGGAGAATCGTCAACCACCAGGACACGGGTTTTCCGGCTAGCGATATCCCGCCTTTTCTCCTCTAGCCGCGCCCCTTCCTCGGTCTTGGTTATCACCTTCACCACCACCTTGTTGGTCTTGGTGTCGAAGTATATCCGCCGCCCCTGGGTGCCCCCGACCTCCTCGTTGGTGATGGGTATGCCCTTACGCTTCAAGAGGGTGCGGGCGATCTCGATATTCTTCTTGCCAATGTCGGAACCAGCCCCGAGGTGTCCCACCACCGCTCCACCCCCAAAAATCTGGGCCGTCATCTTGCCATCCTTGTCCAGGCGCGACATAAGACCAACTATGGTCTCAATGGAGGAATCGCCAAAGCGCCCCTTTTCTCCCTCCACGCCACCGGGATTGTGGGCGAGAAGGAAATGGTTCATGGCGGCATAGGGTTTACTTTCGCTTTTTAAACAGACCGCCACACAGCTACCCAATAAAGTCGCCATGCTGCAGTTCACGCGGGTAACATGGAATTCTCCCGGCAACAAAAACACCCGTTCAAGCTCAGCCGCCATTTCGTTCTCCTACTTGTCACTCCCCCGGGAAGAAAAGGGGATGTGGACACCCGCAAAACACTGTCCGGGTGAACACCCAGACACTTGGTCATTTTCCCTCACCGCCCTTAACCTGGCAGTCAAGGATAATACCTTAGCGCCAGCTTAACAACGGGAATACCCAGGCTCAGGACTCGCCGCCCGGAACGATGAATTCCCGGTTGAGAACAATGTCCTGGTTGGCAATCCGGTTCCAAAAAGACTCATACATCTCTTCACTGGGCTGGAGCATCTGCACCAGGCTCTGGCCGGAGAAGGAATAACCCACCCGGCCCATTCCCGCCACCCGGATACGATTGAGGTAGTCGTTTCTAAGCGAAATCGCCTCAGCCTGGAACACGGTCGGATTTGGCAGGCGCCGCTCGGTAAGAACCACCAGCTCCCAACCACCGCCATTGGCGGCAGGAATCTCCAGGGGACCGCGAAACTCGTAAACTCCCAGGCGGGCGTTTTGGTAATCTTCGTTGGATCCGGTGATGTCGCGATAATTAAGACTCTCCACCGGCAGGGCGTCAAACAGGCTGGCCACTTCGCCAGTAAACTCCTGGTCGCTACGGCGGGCTTCCAAAAGTTCAGCCAGTTCCTGCTGGATACGCTCAACCCGTTCCCGGAGCAAAACATCAACCTGTTCCGCCACCAGGTCGGTAAGCCCGGCCTCGTAAAGGCTGGGGTCTATTGTCCCGTCCGGGGTGTCTACTGGCTTAGGTTCGGACGGCTGGTAGTCTAAAAGCTTCAGGCGAATGAAACCCGCCTCGGTCCGCAGGGGAGACTGGGTAAACATAAAGCCCGCTTTCCAGTCGGCGATTTCGCGATCCCGGAACTCCGGATCAAGACGGTCCAGCATATCAAGCAGGCCGGTGAGAACCGGGACCGGGGCGAGCGGACTTTTTTCCGCGATTTCGCGGGAAGTCAGGGGTTCCGGGCCAGTGTCACCCGCCTTGGCGTTGTACTCCAAAAGTTTGGTGAGGAAGGGAAGCTTTTCCATCGGCTCGTTACCATACTGCCGTAGCTCAACATCCACGTCGACCGTGAGGTTACGCAGAGTCAAGCGCTCGCGCTCCTGTTGCACCAGACTAGCGGCCACCGCGTCCCTAACCTCTTCCAGGCTTTTGCCGCTGTAAATAGTATCGCGGTCAGTGTTGTACCTGGCCTCGATTTCCGTGGCGTCAGGCGTGTACTGGACTGTCTCCATCATGGGGAGCAGGACATAGGCAAGGCGCCATTTGGCTTCCTGCCGGTACCGCGGGTCACTGGCGCTAGCTTCGATACGCGCCCGTACTTCCGTCTGGAGTTCAGACTCGGGTTTCGCCATCACCAGCTGTTTCGCCGCCTCGCGGGTAGCGTCATCCGGGACTACCCTTAGACGCTTCAGGTCGAATTCGGCCCGGTCCAGGGCGTAAAGAAGATAGGCAGAGCCAAGGTCGCCAGTGATTATACCGCTATCCAATTCCACATAGTTCACCAGGGTTAGCCACTCCTTGACCCCCCGCATAAACTCGGCCCGGGTGACTTGGTTACGCAGACACGCCGCTTCCACCGCCGCTTCCAGACTGCTGGGATCCTGCCGGTAGCGAGCCGCCACGGTTGAATGGGTGTTTCGCAGATAGGTGCCGACCAAATTGTCAGCAGCGCCAACCTCCGCCTTTTCCGCCTCGGAAATTATATACCAGGACCAGAGATAGCTCCACAATCCCGGGATCACCTCGTTTTCGGGAGCACCAGACACCTGGTAAGGTATTTCCCCGATAGCGGCGGTCAGGCGCTGGCGAAAACGCTGGAATTCGCTTAGCGAAAGGCTGACGCCATTCACCCTGGCGAGTTCCGGATCACCCCCGGATTCGGCAGATCCTCTTCCCGAATAACCCCAGACCAAAACAAAAGAGGGCACAATGATAATGGTTACAATCCAGAACACCAATTTCTGTTTCCGGCGGAAAAGTTCCATCGACACGTTATTATCCCTTTATTTTAAAGGCATTAACCTTACCAAGGCACATTGCCACCCTGTCTTGACACCTACCCCAAAGTTTAGCATTCTACCGGATAAACCCATAGCCTTCAACCTTAAAAAGGAATCGTCCTCCCGGAGTTGCCGGTCAGGGCGAAGAACCGTCCTTTACGTCCAGATAACCGTCTGCCCGACTGGCTGGGAAAAAGGTAAGATCGTCGGTACCAGTAAGGTTAACCCGCCGTCCCCGGCGGGTCTCTCACCCCCCGCTAGTCAACCCAGCGGGACAAACTGGCGGGGAGAACCGGAAGCCAGTAAAAAGGCCTGGCGACGCCTCAAACGCCGTAAGCGAGGCAAAGGACGGTGAAGTCGTCGGAAGCCTCGGCTCCCGCCACGTGCCGCTCCACCGTTTCCCGTATCTCCTCGATATACTCGGCTGGACCAACCGCCCGGGAGCTGGCGAAAGCGTAGCGCAAACGGTCTTCGCCAAAAAGCTCACCCTTGGCATTCATCGCCTCGCTCACCCCGTCGGTATAGAGAAGGATGACGTCGCCAGCTGTCAACTTGGCCTGGTAACGGACAAATTCTACCCCGTCGAAAGCCCCGACCACCGGTCCGGAAAGCTGGTCGAGCTCTGCCAATCCACCGTCTGGGGAGCGGACCAGGGGGGGGTTGTGGCCACCGTTGGCATAGGTTATTTCGCCACTGGCCAAATCAAGAAAAGCGATGAAAAGGGTGATAAACATGTCATTAGGATTGCTTTGGGCGAGATGGTGGTTGACCTGGGTCATCACCTCCTCCGGACCCTTGGCCTGCATGGCTGCCGAACGAACACTCACCATGGCCACGTTCATAAAGAGCGCCGCCGGCACCCCCTTGCCCGCCACATCGCCGATGACCAGGCAAATCCGGTCTTCATCGAGAAGAAAATAATCGAAGATGTCGCCGCCGACTTCCCGGGCTGGAACCAGGAACCCCGAAAGGGCGAAACGGCCGCGGGTTTCCTCCTTGGACAACGGTTTCGGGAGAAAACCCGACTGTATCTTGGCCGCCGCGTCCAACTCGCCCGCCAGGCGCTCCCGCAGGCTAGTGCTGGCGAGTAACTCGCGCACCCGCTCCCGCAGAGCCTGGTCCATGAAAAGGAAGGCCCGGGACAGTTCACCCACCTCGTCACTTCCCCCGCCGGCGGCGAGTTCACGAATAGGCAGGGGATCCCGGTCTTCCCGGATAAAATCCATCGACGGCAACTGCCGGGCGTAGCGGGTCAGTTTACCCAGGGGCGAGGTGACCCGTCCCACCAGGAAAAAAGCCGCTACCCCCAAAACCAGGGTGACTGCCAGAACCGCGGCCACCAGGGAAATTGCCAGGCGTTGCCCCGGCCGGTTGATCTCGTCGATAAAGGTAACACCACCCACATACCATTTAAGGGACGGGATAAAATCCGCGTAAATGAAGGCCTGGCGGGAAGCGTCTTTTCCCTGGAGAACAACCCGCCGTTGCTGGTCCAGGCGACTGGCGCTAACGATGTCTTCGAAAAGCGGGCGGCTGGTAAGCTGGTTAGGGCCGAACATGATTTGGGACGTTTCCGGCGAATCCGGACCGACCACCAATTTCCCGTTGGCGTCGGTGATGAAGAGAAAACCGGACTGACCGATTTTTAGGGAGCGGAAAAGGTCCTGTAGCGACTTTATGGCGTTAGCCAAATTCTCGCGTTGATGCGCTTCCAGAGGCTCGATGTCGACCCACAAACCCAGTATGACCTGTAAATCCGGGAGGTAAAAATGCTTGCCAAAATAAGACCTCTGCCTCCCTTCCCCGCCAGTAAAACCCACCATGGCGGCGGCGGTCTCCCCATTGGTGGCTAAACGAAGCATTTCCTCCCGCACCGGCCGCCCCCGGTTGTCCAACCGGAAATAGGGGTTGTGCTCCGCCGGCATGGCGCCGTTTATTATTCGGGGGGAAAAATTTTCCCCCAGCGCCCAGATGGTGAGTCCCACCGGTATCGGCAGTTTCCCCACCATGTCCAAGAGGCCATCGCCGTTTGTGCCCAGGTTATTGATTATTTTTTCGTAAAGACTCAAGGTGTCGTGCACCTGTAGGGCCGAGGACACTTTGAGTTCAAGAAGGTTACTGTACATCGATTTGGCAATGTCGACTGACAGGCGGATAGAGTTGTTGCTGTTGCCAATCAGCTGCTCTGACATGGCGTCGCTGACATTGAAAAAGGCGAAAAAGCTGGTGCCTAGGGCGAGCAAGGCGAGAGGGATGACCAGGGTGAGGGTAAACTTGACTTTGATCGACATGGTTGTGTTTTCACCCCGGTTTAACCGCCAATGGTCGGAAAAACGCCTTCCCGTGGCTGGCAAGAAACCCTAAAGCCGTTTCTCCCGTTACCCAGGGAAACGCCGGGCTTTCAGAAGAAGCGGCGCTGGAGGTCCTCAACGTCCTGCTCTTCCGTCACCTTTCCTCCCCGGGCGGCGAAAGCGGCGTAGGTCTCGGGGTCGGGGGGGGGATAGTAGCGCCCAACCCCCGGGGATTGCGGTTGGCCTGGGAGGGGTCCAGCTGATAGCCGAGGCAGGAGACTAAGCAAGGTTTCAATCCCCGCCATATAACCGGTTATCATGTTATGCAGCAAAGACTCGCCATAGTCCAGACGAAAGACGCTACGGGCCACCACCGGCCCCCGGTCAACCAAGTCAGCCAGCCAATGCAAGGTGCAGGCGCTTTCCACCTCGCGGTTGTACATGGTCCAGAAGAGGCAGGATGGTCCGCGGTAGTCGGGGAGGTTACCTAGGTGGGTGTTGTAGGCTCCACCCAGGGCGCGGCACCAGACATCATGCGGAACAATAAAATCATGGCGGCAGGAGAGTATGACGTCGGGTCGCCACTCCCTGACGGCGTTACGGGTCAGGTTCTGGGCCGGGGTTACCTCCCCCCCCAGTGGCTCCATAGGAACGTCATAAGCGCGGGAAAGCCCCTGGAAAGTCATTAGGCCCTTGCCGCCAGCCGGAAACGGCCGGGTTTGGCGCTGGTCAAGGGCGGGAAAAAGCGAATCCAGCCAGATATCCCGGGTGTTACGCATGAAGAGGTCGGCCGGAGGACTGCCCCGCTCTCCCGGAAAAGTGCGGTCAGACAGGTAGACCCGCACCGTGTGCTGACGGGCAAGCACTGGCAAAAGCCGGTTAAGCATAACCACAACAATGATGTCGGCGCGGGACAAAACCAGAAAACGCATAAGCGATGCTTCGTTTCTATTCTTTTATGCCGGGTGGAAATAAAGGCACTGGCCTAATACCCGGCCACCCGTCGAATCCCAGTTACTGCCTCCGGAGTTGTTACGCCGCGGCAATTGTCCCCGCCCGGGTTAGAGGTAGTCGCGCTTGCCTCGCCGTTTCGCGTCTGGGACAGTGGCGAGCCCGGCATTTTGCACCGCCAAATCCATATCGTGCCGGAGTTGTTGGGAGAAAAGCTCCTCCTCCTCCGCCACCCGGCGCTGGTCTTCCGGGGAGAGGCTGGCGAAAAAGCGTTGCTGCTTCTCTTCGGTCAGGTTGTTCGCCTTTTTCACTTCCTCCAGACTAGCTCTGCCGCGTTCAAAATCCAGTTTCAGCCGCTCCGACTCCCGTAGCACTTTCTCACTAGTCTGAAGACAAGCTTCGATTTCCTTTTCCAGGTCACTCATGGTCTTTGTTCTCCCTATCCGACAGCGCCGCCTTTAATCCTGGGGCAATTCGCCTACATACTGATTTTACCAAGAGGTTGGACTGTTATCTCCGGCGTCAGTTCCTGATAGGACAAAACCATCAGGTCCGGCAGTTCACCCTCGACCATTTTCCTGACATAGCGCCGGATATCCATGGAAGTCAGGAGAACCGGGTGCCTGGCCAGGCTTTCAATCACGCCCACCTCTTTTCGGAGATTCTTAATAAATTTACCCGTGGCCTGAGGCGCCAGGGAGAGAAAGCTTCCCGAGGAGGTCTGGCGGATAGCGCCCCTTATCTGTTCCTCGCACTCAGGCTGGAGTAGATAAACCGGGAGTTGGTTGTTGTTACTGGCGTATTGGTAACTAATCTGCCGCCGGAGCGTCCCCCGGACATATTCAGTAAGAAGAAGAGAGTCTTTCTCCTTGGCGCCCCATTCCACCAGGGCTTCCAGAACCACCCGGAAATTACGGATAGAGACATTCTCCTGCACTAGACGCTGCAGAATATCCGATATCTTCTGCAGGGGCAACAGGCGCTGTGTCTCCTTGACCAACTCGGGAAACTTCGCCTCCATCTGGGTAAGAAGGTGCCGCGTCTCTTGGATACCCAGGAAATTGGCGGCGTGGCGCTTCAGGACAAAGGAGAGGTGGTAGGAAATCACCTCCACTGGACCTAGCCAGGCGACACCCAGCCGATCCAGGTCTATGGTGCGTCCGGTTTCCACCCATAGGCTGGACAATCCTGAAAGAAAGGGTTTGTCCTCCACGTACGGTAACCCCAAAACATTCAGGTGCTCGGCTTTTTCCCGTACCAGCACCGACCCCTCACGTATCCATCCCCGGGTTACCGGCACCTCGTCCAGGAGGATCACATAGTTGCCAACCTGGAGACTGTCGAGATAGCGGAGATTTATGCCAGGGAAAGGCACGCCCAGATCGAAATAAAGGGCGCGGCGAAGGTGTATGACCTCGTCGTTAAGCTCCTCGACATTCAAGCGGGCCCGAATATCGGGAGCGAGGTCGACTAAAACCGGGACACTCAGGGAAAACGACTCGACCGTGGCGGCCGCTTTGCCGCCGCGCCCCGTCTTGTCCTTGCCACCCGGATCGCTGGCCGGACGCAAAGACTCTTCCAGACGCTCCGTGGCCGCCACCTGCGGGGTGGTGGCGACTTCCTTTAGACCATAACCCAGGGCCAGCATCAGGAAGGCCAGACCGAACAGTTGCGGCTTGGGAAAGCCGGGAATCAGGGCGAAAAGGAAGATAATAACTCCGCCGATCATGATCGCCTTGGGCCGCGCCAGGAACTGACGCCCAATATCGCCCCCCAGATTGTCCGAATCGCTGTTAGTCACCCGGGTGACAATGGTGCCGGCGGTGATGGAAATAAGGAGAGCCGGTATCTGGCTAACCAGCCCGTCCCCGATGGTCAAAACCGAATAGCGGGTCATTGCCTCGCCCGCCGTCATGCCGCGTTGGAGAACGCCTATTCCCACCCCACCCACAATGTTTAGGGCGGTGATGATTAGGCCAGCGATAGCGTCACCCTTGACAAACTTCATCGCCCCGTCCATGGCGCCGTAAAGCTGGCTCTCCTTTTGCACTAGTTCGCGACGCAGGCGCGCCTCGTCAAGCGTGAGGTTTCCCGCCCGCATGTCGGCGTCAATCGACATTTGCTTCCCCGGCATCGCGTCCAGGGTAAACCGGGCCCCGACTTCCGACACCCGCTCCGCCCCCTTGGCGATCACCAGGAACTGGACAATGGTGATAATGAGGAATATCACCGCCCCCACTATCAGGTTGCCGCCCACCACAAAGGCGCCGAAAGTTTGGATAATCTCGCCAGCGTTGGCGTGGAGAAGAATAAGCCGGGTGGTGGTGATGTTAAGGGAAAGCCGGAACAGGGTGGTGAAAAGAAGTAGCGAGGGGAAAACCGAGAACTCGAGAGAGCCGGGAATATAAAGGGAAATCATCATCATGGTGACTGAGATGGCGAGGTTGACGCCAATAAGAAGGTCCACCACCGGCGTGGGGAGAGGGATGATCATCAGGGCGATAATAAATATCAACAACCCCACCAGGATAAGGTCGTTGTAGCGCGTCACCTTGCCAATAACTCCGCCAAGACTCAACATCGTTTTGCTTACCCCTGTTTTGCCGACAAGTGTTTTTCGTATTTGGCCAGTTCCTTAGCGTAAAGCTCCACCTCGCTTCGCGACTCCGCCAGTTTATCCAGTCCCCACAAAGCGTGGGCGTGGAAAAACAGGGCCGGGACCTTGTCTTCCCCCCCGCTCTCTGCCACCAGGCCCCGCGCCAGGGGTTCGGCCCCGGCGTAATCCTTAAGCGCCAGCTGGGTATGGACCAGGTTACGCCGCACCTTTTGGTCATCTGGGCGAAGCTCCAGAAGACCCTGGAGAAGGTCACGCGCCAACTGGTACTTCTCTGATCTGACCATCAACTCGGCCAGCACCTGCACCGCCTCATACTCGCGTTCTTCCATGGTCAGGCCTTCATAACCAGATTCCGTAATATTTCGCATAGCTCGCGATTGCCCAGGATCTCCTCCAGAACCCGGGCCGCCTCCACCAGCGGCCCTTCCTTTGGCTGGCCATCCCCTTCTCCGCCAGCCCCCTGACGAAAAGCGGCGGCCGCCTCGCCAAGCGACTCGAAGAAAACATCGGGGGAAAGAAGCTCGCGGTGCCGCAGTTCCAGGGCGAGGAACGGGGCGAAACTGTCAAGCAGGGAGGAACCGGAAAGATTGCCAAACAGCCGGGTAGTCGCCGACTCATTCAGGGAGTCAGGAAGCATCTGGGAGGAGAGAGGGAGGTTACTACGGCCAATCTCCATCCGGCCGTCCACCAGGGGACGCACTCCTAGCGAAGGATCGAAACCGCCTATTAGAGCCATAACGCTTATCCTTATCCAGCCAGTGGCAGGCGGCGCGCCTTCGTCGCGCCTCGGCTAGTTCCCTTCCACCCGGGTAAACAGGTTGTCTAGATAACCCAGTAACCTTTCCAGGGTAGGCAGGTCAAACTCAGGGTTTCCCAACCTGACGGACAGGAGAAGCCATTCACCACCCCGGGCGCCGGGATAAATAGCCCAGGGATGGTTTTCCCGCCAGTGACAGAGGTCAAGAAGCCGCCGTGACAAGTCATCCCGTCCCGCCGGCCGCTCCCTAGCTAGCGTCAACCAAACCGCCTCCCCCGGAGAATCAAGCTCCAGCTGCAAGCGGCCCAGCTTTTCCACCTTTAATTCCACCACCCCGTTGGCGCCAGGAGTCAGGTTAGGAATACCTAGGCGACGCCCGAAATCCGCCAGGGTCGAGAAGAAGATGTCTGACATTACTCCTCCAGCAGGGATTCCTCAAGGTCGATAGCGCGGTCGAGAATCTTTTGGCCCGCCACCAGAAGACGTTCCCGGCTTTCCGCCTCGCCAAAAAGCTTGGGAGGAAGCTGTTGGGCTAGCCACAGGGTCCGGGTCAGGGCCTGGACGTCATAGGTCGGGTCGCTCTTTCCTTCCAGCTCCAGGGTGCCGGCCAAATTGTCCAGCATTACCAGACGCTGGTCCTTGGCCCGGCACAAGAGGCGTAGCGTCTCCATTCCCGCAGCCGGGAGGGGGGTTTTCCCGCGTTTCTCCCTAAGTTGGTCGATCTGGCTGGTAAAATCATTGGTGAAATTAGCCAGGGCCCGCAACTGGTAAAGATCGTTGTTCATGCTTTCCAGCTCGCGCTTGTCGATAGAGGGTCGGGCGGCGGAAAGGTCGGCTCCCACCGCCTGGCGGAGGAATTCCACCGTCTTGACAAAATCATTTGTCCCATAGCGCTCGAGGATATCGTCAAGGAGGGTGGTTATGTTGTCCCGGCCCAGTATGGTTCGGCGGTAGCAGTCCTTACCATCCTCTGGGCCGGCCACCCCGCCCACATTGTAGCCAGCCTGGATCTCCACCCCCAGCTGCGTCTCTAACTTAACGCGTTCCTCCCGGGCGAGTTCCGCCAGGGACGGGTCGCCAGCCAACTCATCTTCCAGCCAGAGTAAGGCGGCGTGGCGCTCGGTGGGGTCGGTGAATCCGGAAAGCGCTTCCCGAAAGGCGGCCGGGGATCCCCCGCTTAGGCGGACGGCGGCGAGCATTTTCGCCAACTGCTCGGCCTTGTCCTCCTTAAGCCTGGCCATCGCCTCTGGCGCAGGCACCACCAGGTCTATCCGTTTTCCCTTGTCCGCTTTCTTGCGTTCGGAAACATCCTTTTCCACTGTTTCGCTAGCGGCGAAGGTCAATTCTTCCGCCGCGTCCTGCAGGAGACTCATGGGGTCATTCGCTACTTCCACCGCCAGGCCATTCCACTCGCCGCGACTCGCCACCGCCCCGGAACTGGCTTCCGGACCGGTAGAAAAGCGCTGGACAAAACCGGAAGAATTGACTGACGTGGTCATAGCTGCCCCCCCTGGCTTTCCCGAAGGTCTCTAAGCCACACCAGCACCTCGGCCACCGATTCAATCAGGGAAGAGGGAATGTATTGCATTTCCTGGCCCTGCTCCCAAAGGTCGTGCGCCAAGGGAACGTTACGCATGACTGGTATTCCCGCCTCAGCGGCTATTTTCATCATTCGGGCTGCCAAGGCCCCCTCCCCTTTAGCCAAGATAACCGGCAGGGGATTCTTCTCCGACTTGTATTCGATAGCGATAGCCAAGTGAGTGGGGTTAGTCACCAGCACATCAGCCTGGCGCACACTCTGGGCCCGGTCTTCCATAGCCATTTCCTGGTGCAACTGCCGGCGCTGTCCCTTGATCTGGGGATCGCCCTCCATCTCCTTGTATTCCTTCTTTACCTCGTCCTTGCTCATGCGGTGTTCCTTGAGAAACTGCCATCTCTGGAAAAGCCAGTCCAGCGCCGCGATGGCGACAAAGGCGGCTATCGAATAGGTGGCGGTATCCCGCATGACCAAACCCAGGACCACCGGTATGGCGTCCAGGTTGTGGTCAGGAAGACGCAGTAGCAGGGGCAAAGCCTTGTCAAAAGACAGGTAGAAGGCCAGGATCACCACGCCGATTTTAACTAGCGAACGCAGAAACTCCACCAGGTTTTTCAGGGAAAAAACCTTGGAAAACCACTGCTTGGGATTTAACTTGTCAAGCTTGGGAGTCGCCGCCTTCCAGGCAAACATGATCCCAGTCTGGGCCAGGTGGCCAACCGTCCCCGCCACCGCCGCCAGAGCGACAACGCTTAGCGACAAAACCAGGAAGGTCTCCACCGCCGCCTGGCCAACCGTCTTCAAGGCCTCGGAAAAGGGAAGGTCGAAAACCCCCAGGGTGAGGAACAGCAGCTCCTTCAACTTGTCGTTTAGCCAGTCGAAGCCAAGCCAGACAAATAAAATGACGCTTAGCACCACCGCCGTAGCCGAGATTTCCTGGCTCTTGACTACCTGCCCCTCTTCCTTGGCGTCCCGGAGGTGTTTGTCAGTGGGTTCCTCAGTCTTGTCCTCGGCCATACCGCCAAACACCTCCCCCTATAAATCCAGGACCAGACTGTGTCGCAGGGCGTTCCAGAGAATGGGGAGGCGTAGCGTTTCCCGTTCCAGAGCCCGGAGCATCGCCCCCCAGTAGAAAACCAATAAGGCCATGGAAAGGGCGCTTTTCACTGGCATAGCCAGGAAAAACACATTGAGTTGCGGGGCGAAGCGGTTCATCAGACCCATGCCGAAATCCACCAGGAAACAGATTAAAAGCATGGGGGCGGCCAGAGTCACCATGGTCGACAGGTACCAGAAAAACTGCCCCTGCACCAGATCCCGAAGCGGAGTCGCCCCCCAGTCGGGCCAGAAAGAGAACGGGGACCAGAAGGCGTAGGTGGTCAAGAGAGCCTGGAAAAAAAGGGCCAACCCGCCGGTGGCGATAAAGACCATGGTGAGCGTTTCCATAGCCAGGCTTCCCAGGGGCGTTGTATCATCCCCCGCCAAAGGGTCGGTCATTGTCGACATCGACAAGCCGCGCTGGTTGTCCACCAGGAAACCAACGCCGGCGGCGGCGTAAAAGGCGAGGGAGGAAAGAAAGCCGAAAATTGTTCCTAGCGCCACCTCCTTGGCCAGTAAAGGGAGGCAGGTCTGCAGGTCATAACCGCCGGCCGGGGACAAATTACTTAACCAGGGAAGAAGAAACAGGGCCAGGGCGAAAGCCAGGGAATTCCGGGTCAGGGTGGTCAGGTGCCGCCCTCCCAGAAAAGGGACAATCTGGAAGATCGGAATCAACCGGGCCATGGCCAGGGAAACCAGCCAGAGATAATGCTCAGCTAAAACCCCGAAAGAGAGTATGTCCGCCATTTCCCCTCACCCTGAGCCTCACCATGACAAGGTCGCCACTTTGGTAAAAAGATTGTTGGCGTAAAGCAAGAGTTCCCGCCCCAGCCAAGTGGCGGTAACCACCAGGGTGACGGTGACCCCAAGGAGTTTGATGGCGAAAGAAAGAGTCTGTTCCTGCACCTGGGTAATAGCCTGGATAAGACTCACCACCACCCCAAGCAGTGAAGCGACAATAATGGGCGGCAGGGAGAGGATGAGGACCAGGGTCAGCGCCTCCTTGGTGATGAACAGTATCTCGGCTTCCGACATGGCTTTTTTCCTTAGCGGTAAGTAGCCAGAAGGCCGTCGACCACCTTGGTCCAGCCATTGATCATCACAAAAAGAAGCAGTTTGAAAGGCAGGGATATGGTCATCGGCGACACCATCATCATTCCCATCGCCAGGAGGATGTTGGAAATAACCAAATCCACCACGATAAAGGGAAGATAAAGGAGGAAGCCGATTTGGAAAGCCTCGCTTAGTTCAGTCAACATGAAGGACGGCGCCAGAATGAAAAAGCTTTCGCTGTCAGTCGGGCGTTCAGTCGGGTTTTCCCAGAGTTGTTCCGCCGCCTGGAGAAAAAGGACCCTTAGGGATGGATTGGAATGCTTAAGTAGAAACGCCTTTAGCGGCGCCCCCACCCGTTCCAGCGTTTCTATCCGCACATCCCCCATGCCCTTTATCTCAGTCCCCGGGTTTTCCACCGCCAGACGGTACATCGCCTGCCCCACCGGAGCCATGACAAACAGGGTAAGGAGTATGGCCAGGCTGTTCATCACCATGTTGGGAGGGATTTGCTGCACGCCTAGGGCGTTACGAAGAAGACTGAAGACCACCACCATCTTGACGTAGCTAGTCAGCATCACCGCCAGGAAAGGCAGGAGCGCCAGGAGGGAAAGCCCGATCACCAGGCTAACGGGATCAACATCCAGCATAAGCCCTCTTCCCCCGTCAGAACGCTTCCGACAGACGCACTAGCTTGATTATTTCCGGAGAAACCCGCTCCAGTATCTCCTCCCGACGCCGCTTGGCCTCCGGGGCGTCCCCCACGTAAAGCAGGTCGCGAAGCACAAAATTGGCTTCCTGGAGTTGGTTGAGCAACTTGTTTTGCTGCTCGTTTTGACCCTGAAGAACCTCGACCATCCCTTCCAGACGGGCGACGGCATGTTTTAGTTCCGCCTCCCGCTCCTGCCAAGCCGCCTCCGCCACCAGGGCGGCGTCATCCTCCGTCTTGCCAGTCGGCAGGGGAGTCTGCTTCACCCCGGGCAAAGGACGGCAAAGATCCTCCGGCGTCATCCCTAGACGCGTGGCAATATCCTGCAGGCGCTCTTCACTAGGAAGACAGCGGCCATATTTGTAACTGGAAATGTCGTTAGGGGTGAGACCGAGAAACTCGGCGAAGCGTTTTTGCCCGCCCCAGCCGGGAAAGAGTTGGCGCCTTAGGTGGGTCAGATTGGCGCTAAAGATTTCCGACAGGTTTTTGCTGTTTTTTGCCGGAGCGAAAGACAGGTCTTCTTTAGCCACTAACATGGTTGACCTCGCGCTTTCTTTCCCCAAACTTCAGCCAGCGGTTTTTACCCTACCCCGGGCATCCTCTGGTAAAATGACGCCCCGTGCCCCCACCAGGCGAGCGTTTCCCTAAACCCGGTCCAGCTGAAGATGGCGGCGGGGTTAACAGCTACGAGGGGGTGGCCATGGCGGTAATCCGCACTCCCACTCGTCCGCCAACATCGACCAATTCCCCGCTGGCGATAGCTTTTCCACCCACCACCAGGGTGGCGGGCGACTCTACCGGGGTGGCGAATTCCACCACTTGCCCACTTGCTAACTTGCGTAGCTCATCCAAGGTAAGGGAAAGCACCCCCACCTGGGCCTGGAGCTCTACCTCAACCGCTCCCAGGGGATCAAGACTGTCCGGAGTCACCCCGGGCGAAGGCGTCACATTGGCCATACTTTTTCCTTCCACCGCTAAAATTCCCTTTTTCCAGTCAGTCGCGAAGCGCAAACTTTCTTCCACCAGGACAAACCATTCCGCTCCCCCCGGGGCGAGGACGACATCGCCAGTGGCCAAAGTAGCCAAGGAGTCGAGCGTGGCTTTCCCTAACCCAAGACCTAGCCGCCCAGTCAGCCGGAGGTCGGAAGGTAAGACTCCTTTCCCCGGCCGGCTGGCCAGTTTTTCCCTTAACACCCGCAGGCATTCCCCCTCCGAATCAGCCACCACCAGGGCACCCCGGAGAATCAGGTCATCGTCACGCCGCAGGGTAAGGTGGCAAGCGGTCAAGGGGGGCGGGGAAGCTTTTCTCTCCACTCGTCCCAAACGCACGGGTAAACCAGTCGCCGCCGCCAGGCGGTTCAGGAGGTCGCCGGTAAAAGTGTCAAGGGCGGCGCCCACCAGTTCATCCGGGAGGGCGCTTACCGCCTCCAGGGGTACTTCCAGTACTGTCTCCACCGCCAGGCGCCAATCCGGTTCGGCTAACCACAGGACAAACTCGCTTTGGCCAATACTACCATACAAACTGGGGCCATAGGGGATGCTACCAGGTTCGGGCTGGGCAGCCAGGCGCCACTCCCGGCCGCCAGCGGAAAAAGCCTCGCCCTCGGCGTAACGGTGCACCAGGGTATGAAACCTGGCCAGGTCGGGACTAAGCTTTCGCAATTTCAGGGGATTAACCATACCGGTGGCCTAATTATCTCCCAATTCCTCGATAAGAGTGTAGCGGTTACGGCTGCGGCCCTCTGAATCAGCTCCCCCGGAGTTGCTGCCAGCGTGTTCCGCCAGGCGCACCACCACCGGGCTTTCCAGACGCGACTCCAGGCGTCCCCGGAGTTCCGCCAGATTGGGGAGGAGAAAACGCTGGGCGTCCGGATGGTCGGAGCGAAACTCCACCGCCAGCTCCCCTCCGGCTTTACGGAGGAGGTTTATCTCAGTGGCGGGGAGCCAGGGCTGGTTGATTTTTAAAGACACCTCCTGCCCCCCGTCAGGGCCAGGCTGGGCGACCAGTATCTGGTCGACTATTTCTCCCAAGTTGACCGGAACGGCGGCGGCGACTGGCTGGGTAGCCGACGCCGCTCGCGGTTCCGTCCCGCCAGCCAAGAGGGCGCGCCCGGCGTTTCCCAGTAAAGCCGCCATGCCCCCAGAATACGGGGCGCCCTTCTCGGAAGCTGTCCCGGAGGGGTCATGGCTAGACTTGTCAGACTCCGCTTCTCCCTTGCCTCGCCCTTTATCTGTCGCTGGCCGGGAACCTTCCCGACCCATGGCCTGTTCCAACCGCTCCCGGGCGGCGGGTGAGGCTGGCCGCGCCCCAGGGGTGGCGGCGGGGGTTTCTTGTCTCTCACCCATCCCAACCCGGTCAGGAATATTCATGGGTAAACCTTTCACGCTAGACTATCCCCGTCTTCACCTTCCTCCAGCGTTTCCCGGTGATAGGGGAAATCCTCCGCTTCCGCCTCCTCTACCCGCTCCAGCCGCAACGCTTCCTCCCGGTTCCAGTTTTCCCGGTGCTCGGCTATTTTCTGGCGCTCCCGGGCAGCGGCTATCTGCGCCTCCCGGGCGGCTAGAAGCGCCGCTTCCGCCGCCTGGACAGCGTTCTCCGCTTTTCCCACCGCGTCCTGACGCTCAATTTCCCCCTGGGTAAGGACAGCCAGGGACTGATGGTATTCGGCAAGCTCATCCTGTTCCAGATGCCGCCCGCGGATAGCGGAAAAAAGCCGCTCCGCCTCACCCGGACGCCAGAGCCGGTAACGCTCCAGTTCCGCCGTCGCTTTGTTCCGCTCCTGTTCCGCCGCCGCCAGGCTTGCCCGGGCCTGCCGGGTTTGCCTTTCCGCCCTGTCTTCACGCAAGACGTAGGTGGAAAACAGGGGAGCCAGGGGATAGCCAGCCATCAGGAAACCAGTTTCCGCATTTCTTCCACCGCCGTCGCCATGTCGCTACGCTCGTTCTGCGCCTGGCAGAGAAAAGTGTTCAGGCGGTCGTATTTGGCGATAGCCTCGTCGGCCAGCGCGTCCTGGCCTTTCTTGAACTCGCCAATCTGGAGAAGAAGCTCGACTTCGTTGTATTTCGCCAGGAGTTGCCGGAAGCGGCTGGCCGCCACCTGGTGTTCGCGGCTGACAATGGAAGTCATGCAGCGGCTGACCGAGGCCAGGACATCCACCGCCGGATAGTGGTTGGCAGAACCCAGCCGGCGCGAGAGAATAATGTGCCCATCCAAGATCGAGCGGGTCTCGTCGGCAATAGGCTCGGTCATATCGTCACCCTCGACCAACACGGTGTAGAGGGCGGTGATGGAACCCTTTTCGGAGTTTCCCGCCCTTTCCATCAGTTTAGGAAGGCTACTGAAAACCGAGGGGGGAAAACCGCGCCGGGTCGGGGGTTCGCCAGCGGCAAGCCCAATCTCCCGTAGCGCCCGGCCAAAACGGGTCACCGAATCCATCAGGAGGAGGACTTTCTTGCCTTGGTCGCGGAAATACTCGGCGATGGCGGTGGCGACGTAACTCGCCTTCAGGCGCTCCATGGAGGGGCGGTCAGAGGTCGCCACCACCAGAATTGAGCGCTTCATCCCCTCGGGGCCAAGATCGTGCTCGATGAATTCCCGCACCTCGCGTCCGCGTTCACCAACAAGGGCTAGGACCACCACATCCACCGCCGCGCCTTTGACCAGGCAGGAAAGCAGGGTGGACTTGCCGCCGCCCGCGGCGGCGAAAATACCCAGGCGCTGTCCTTCGCCACAGGTTAATAAACCATCCAGCACCCGTAGTCCCAGCGGCAGCGGGGTGTCAATTATGCGGCGGGTCATGGGGTTGGGCGGCGGGGCGTAGACTGGGTACTGCGCCTCCGGCACCGGGGCCGGTAACCCGTCAATGGGGTTACCCAAACCATCCACCACTCGCCCCAAAAGAGCTGGGGTGACCGGAATGGTGTGGACACGCCCGGAACTAATGACCACGGTGGAAGAGCTGATGCCGGACAACTCGCCTAGGGGAGTGAGAATAGCCGCCTGCTGGGCGAAGCCAACACATTCCGCCTTTAACTCCCAAGACTGGTCATGCGGCGACTTGAGGGTGACCAGTTCCCCCACCTTGACCCCCGGCACCACGGCCCGGATGATGGTCCCAAGAACCTGGGTGACGCGCCCACGCACTTCCACCGGGGAAAACTCGGTAAGGGAGCGGGCCATGGCGTCAGAAAGGTGGTCGAAAATCGCCATCAGGACCTTGGCTCCTCCAGATGATGGCGGAAATTGTCCTCGATACTGGCGAGCTGGCGCTCGAGCGAGGCGTCAACCACCCCGATCTCCGTTTCCAAAATACAACTCCCGGCGGCCAGGGCGCTGTCAGCGACAACATCCACCCGCCCCATGCCGGGATAATGGCTGACCAGGTCGGCCAGGCGTTTTTCGACTGTTTCAGCCTCGCCACTCGACACCCGGAGAATTACCTTTTTTTCGTCCCGCACCAGCCGGAGAGCGTGGCGCACCACCTGGGTCACCAGTTCGCCTTGGTCAAACTGGCCAAGAATGGTTCTTAACGACTGGAGCACCACCTTGACCAGGGTTCCTTCCATGGACGAGAGTTGCTCGACTGAGCCAGACACGGCTTCGAAAAGACGGTCGGCCAACTCCGCCTTGCCTTCCACAACTCCATCGGCGTAGCCTTTTTTCCGGCACTCCTCCGCCGCGGTCTCGGCCTGGCGAATAATCTCCTCCGCCCGGAGCCGGGTAGCCTGCAACAGCTCGCTCGCCGCGACAAACTGGGCGTAGTCGCCAGCCCGGATAATCCGGTCCGCCGGATCCGGCGCCAGTCCACCTTCGGGAAAAAGCGACAGCATGCCCATGCTGGTTATCCGTCCTTTCGGCCCTCTACGGGACTGACCTGGCTAACCCCCGGGAGAAAACCCGACCAGGCCTTGGTCCAGGCCTGGCGAACCTCCGGAGCCCAGTTTTCAACTGGCGCCATATTATCCGTGGCGGAGGGTGGTAACTTTAATCCCACCCGAACCGCCAAGGCGGGAGGAAGGTCAGTTAGCCAGGCGCCTAGAGCCAGGGCGGCTACGCTAGCCACCCGGGGCGCGAGTTCACCCTTTAACTCTTCCACTCCCGGCAGGCTACCACCCCGCCACAGGCGACTAGCCTGGCGCAGGGCGAACAGGTGGATTTCCTCGCCCACTCCGGCGCGGAAAGCCTCTACTTCGGAACGGCGAACCAGCCGGGCTATCTCGGGCTGAAACAGAGCCGCCCCCAGTTTAAGCCCAGCCTGCCAAAGTTTTTCTCCCGGGAGAACCGCAAACAGGGCCAGGGGAACATCCCAGTCCCTCCAGGCGGCCAAAGCGGTTTCCTGTCCAATCCCTTCGGGAAGAATCCAGGCGAGGTTACTGGACAGGCGCTGACGCGCCCGAGGGGAGGAAAGTAGCCTTGCCACCGCCGGCTCGGCTAACCCTAGGCGACGCCAACGTTCGGGGTGAATTTCATTCGCCAGGTCGCAAAGCAGGGGCTGCCAGCGGTGAAAAGCCACTAGGATAGCGGGAGTCATGGCCGGTTTTTCCGGCTATGGCTACGCACCAGGAGGCCAAGCAGCACTAAGACAAGAAGCAGGAGACAACCCAGAAAAACTCCTAGCCGGGTGAGGGAATCCTCCTCCACCCTGACTCCCAGGATGGAGCGCCAGGACAAGGCGACCGGTGGCAGCCTCCGGATCGGGGAAGGGAAGAAAGACACCACTATCCGCTCCTCGTCGAGGTTGGCGATCGCCGCCGCCACCAGGCGACGTATTTCCCGGCGCTGGGTGGTGGCGTCGTGGCGCTCGTCATCCAGGTACTTGACAAACACCGCCGCCGAGGGCGTCTGAACGTCGCGGCCCAACTGGTCCTTTTCCTGCAGCACCAAATGCACCCTGGCCTGCAGCACGCCGTCAATAGTCCCCACCGTGTGGGCCAACTCTTCCTGCATGGCGTAAAGGTAGCGCGCCTTTTCCTCCAAGGGGGTGGAGAACATGGCTTCCTTGCCAAAAACATTGCCCATGTCGTCGTAACGCCGGCCCGGCAGGGCTTGGTCTTCAACCACCCGCACCGCCTGGGCAAACTCGTCCGCCTCGACAAAAACAGCGAAGGTGTTCTCTTCGCCTAGCCGCTTCTCGGCGGAAAGCGAAGCGTCCAGGAGGGCGGCCAGGACAGCGTTGGCCTCGCTCTCGCTAAGGTTGCCGAAAAGCTGGGTCTGACAGCCGGCTAAAAGCAAACCAAGCATCAACCCTAAAACAGTGGTGGCAAGCGAACGCAGCACGGCTTCACCTCATCCCTGTTGCAGTGTTTTCAAGCCCTGGCTGATTTTTTCCCCCACCTTGCTGGTCAGGGACACCAGGTTACTGGATTCCATCATGGAGAAGTTGGCCTTGAGGAGGTCAGCCTGGGTAAGGTCATTTTTGCCAATGGTCTCGAGCGCCGCCGCCCGGTCGGTCTGGATCTTGTCACTGACCCGGCTTATCCCCTGGATTATACGGTCGCCAACCGAGAGGTCGCTTCCCGGCGCCGCCACCGGTGGCACCGCCGCCGGGGGTTGGTTAGTAGCTAGTTGCGCCTCGGGAGGCCGCATGGCGGCCTGGAACCGCTCGACTTCACCGCTACCGGCCGCGTCAGGTGTCTTACTCGCCGCTCCGGCCGAAGGCGTGGCTTCAACGCTAGTTTTTTGCAAAGCCTGTTGACTGGCGGGATCTATGCCTAGACTCATGGTAGTTCCTCCGAAAAACACTGCTAAAAAAACCAGGGCCTGGGGGGCGTTGTTACCGCCTCGTCCCCATTTCCTCGGCTAGCTTTCCCCTACCCCCGTTACAGCCACTTAGGATGGCTGCCGCTTTTCCAGGTCAACCAGGAGGGTTTCCGCTAGCCCCACTGCCTCGCCCCAGTTCTTTTCCTGCATCTCTATTTTAAGCTGGCGCGCTTCGGAAAGGCGGCCTGACATACCCAAGGCCACCAGTTTGTAGAGGGAAAGGGCGGAGCCGATGACGCTACCAATTTCTAGACGTTGGTCTAGCTTACTTATGGCGTCTTCGAAACGACCCTTGATAATGCTGCAAAGCGCCAGTCCAACCACCGGGCCATCCTTGGCCGGGTCAGAAGCGGCTAAACCCTGGAAAAGTTTTTCCGCCTCCGGCACCTCGCCGTCCCGGGCGAGGAAAAAGCCAATGCGCGCCAAAAGACTACGATCCACTTGGGACAAGGCCATGCTTATCTCCTCTCTCACGCCAGAGTGGTCAGGTGTTACGGATAACTTCCTTGTCGGTGTCCGAAAGCCCCTTGAGGATATTGGACATCAGGGAGATCATGTTGGTGTAGGCCTGCACGTCCTGCTGCAGGTGGATATATTCCGTCTGGGTCAGCGTTTCTTTTCCCTCAAGCGCCTTGGCGATATTGGACTGCGTGTCGTCTATCGAATTAAGGCCTTTATTAAGCACACTGTTACGAATATTTAAGTCCATGTCTTTTCACCTCCTTTAAGTAGACCATTCAGGAATGGCGTCGACTCCACGCCAGTTCCAGTCCTTTTAAGGCTGCATCATAACTTTCCAGCAAGGCCGTGCCTTGCTTAAACTCGCTCTGGCTGACTCCTCGGTCAAGCTGGGTTTTAAAATCCGCCCGGCGTTGCTGCATTACATCCAGTAGCGTACGCCAGCCAGCGGCGTCATTGGCAGCCAATAAAGATAGCGGACTCCACTCGTCTGCCAATATGTCTGTTTCTAGTCCCATGGCCTTACCTCCCCCGCCAGTCCTGGAAAAACCTCGCCTAGGAAAATATTGTAATAATAATAAATATATTGTCAATATAAATAATAAATTTAGTTGCCCGCTACCGCCATCAGTAAGATTGTCTCGTCACCCCGGGCCAGCACCACGCCATGCCGCCAAGTGCCGACTAGCCGTAAGTCAGGTGCCAAATAGTCGCCAATACTGTGAAACTCTTGCGCTTGGTCATAAAAACCCTTTGGGGTTATGCGGCTCACCGTGAGGATGGTCTCCGGCACCGTGGCGCCTTCCGCCGTCGCGGCTAAGACGCCGCTGTCATCCGTAAACCCGTTTGTTTCGCTTGGCGGCGGCGCTTCCTGAACCACGGGCGCCCTCACCTCCACCTCCGGGAAGAAGTCCGCTTCAGGAAAAAAAGCCACCTCATCCTGCGTCTCCGGCAAGGGCGTCAGGGCGGGCAGGAAAAGGGCTGCCATATCCTCCCCCAGCCGGTCCCGCAGTTCTTCCGCCAAGTCAGTCAATTGCGCCGCCTCGGGCCAGGGTTGGACGTCAAGACGCACCCCGTCCTGCCCGCGTTCAAAACGTGCTCCCGGTATTCCCACTCGCTTGGCCGCCAGTTCCGCTTCGCGGCGGGTCTCGCTCCAGGATTCCAGTTGGCGGCGGATACTAATCTGCGGGTGGAGACGTTCGCGGACCAGGCGGTAGACATTCAGGCTGTCTTCCGGCCGATCCACCAACCCTTTGAGAAAAGCGGAAAAGCGCCCGGGTTCGGTAGCCAAGCTGACGCCGGGAAACTTGCCAAGGCCCTCCGGGCCAGCCAGTTTAGCCACCTCTGTCTCCAGGGTCAGGAGCCGGGTCGCTACCACCTCTTCCACGCCCGCGACAATAGCCAGGGCTTTTTGGCGCTCCCCAGCCGTAAGCAGGATGCCCCTGGCTTCCAGTCTTCCCGCCGGGTTACGAGACAATGCCACTGTCCCCGGGGGGACGGAGGTGGTGGTGGCGTTAGGAATGGCGACAAAGCCAGAGGCCTGTAACAAAGCCAGGGCTTCATGCAGGGGTTCATCCGGGGCGGGACGGTAGCGGAAATAAAAATACCCCGCCGCCACCACGACAACCAGGGTCAAGAGTAGTAAAAGTAGGGACCAGGCGAGGCGCGACCGCCCGGGCCGGGGCGACGCCAGTAAAGGCGTTTCCGGAATCGGCGGTGGCAGGGGAGCTTCACTTTTAGCAGGCGGCGGAGTGGCTTCCGCTCCCCCATTCGCCACAGGAACGGGCGGAAGCGCCTCGCTACGCGCCACCACCACTGGCGTCTTTTCCCACAAGCCTTCCGGACCCAGGGCGAGGTTGACGCCGCCAAGGGTCAGGACAGCGTAAGGCGGTAGCGGTGTGGTTTCCCGCACCAGCACTCCGGAGAGCCATACCTCCGCCCCCTCCAGGGGTTCTACGGCGCAGGCGTCTTCCCCAATAATAAGCCGGGCGTGCCGCGGGCGAACCAGGGCGTCGGCGAGAACAAGGTCGGCGTCGCCGGAACCCAGGCTGTAGTTACCTGGTTCCAGGACAAACTCCGCCCCGTTCTGTGCTCCGCTCAGTAGTTTTACCAGCACGTTAGCCACGCCAGACTTCCTTTTCGGATTGGTAAAGACCAGAGATACCTCTCCAGGACGGGATAAATGAAAAACAGCTTGAGCCAGCCAAGACGGGGGTAATCTTTGGCCAAGACGAAACGCATTGGGCGAGGTCAACGCCGAAGCCGGAAAACTGGCGCTTTTATCTTTTCTTTCCTCCGCGTCCCGGCTTTTTCTCCGGGACCGGATCCGGCATGGCGGGGCCCTGTAGCAGGTCGCGGGCGGGGCTATAATCTAGCGAACGCTCGGATTCGCTACCAGGCGCATAAGGCGATTGTCCCGGGGTGATGATCCGGGGGGAAAGGACGAACAACCGCTCGCTCTTGTTGTTGGTCTTTTCCTTGTTGCGGAAAAGCGCCCCAAAGAGCGGAATGTTTTTCAACCCGGGAACCCCGGTATCAGTAAGGCGCCTGGTCTCGTTGTAGTAACCCCCGATAACCAGGGCCTCGCCCTCGTGCACTATGGCCTGGGTGGAAATGCTACTTTGCCTTACCCGGGGTAGGCCGTCCACATTGGAGTTGGCGTCGTCGCCATCGGTGATATAGACCGCCAGCTGCACTCCCCCCTCGCCGTTGTTAATCACATGCGGGGTCACCCGGAGGGTTAGGCCGGTGGTGATATCGGCGAGATCCACCTCGCGTTCCCCCTGGAGACGCACATAAAAGGTCTCGGTGTGCTCCAGAGTGGCCTGGATATTGTCCTGGGTAAGAACTGAGGGACGGCTAAGAATATTGGCGTTGCCATCCTCCTCCATGGCGCTCACCCGCGCCATCAACTGGTCCAGGCCCCAGGAGTAAATGGTGGCGTACTGGAAACCATTGCCACTGATGTTGGAAAAATCCACTGGGGAGGAGGAACTCCCCAGGTTACTGCCAGCGGTGTTTTCCCAGCGCCCCTTGTCACCCTGGTAACGCAGGGAAATCCCCAGGTCACTGGTTTTTCCCGCCTCAATGTCAATGATGGCGGCCCGAATTTCCACCAGCGGCAGGGGTTGGTCAAGGCTTTCCACTATTTCTTGGATAAAGGGTAAATTGTCTTCGTAATCCCAGACTAAAACCGCGTTCAGCCGCGGATCAGCCTGGATGAAGGCCGTTCCCCTCGCGGCCGGGGGGGCCGCCTCGGCTTCGGCTTCCTTAAGGGCGTTGGCCCTTCCCACCACCCCGGTCCCCTTGGCCAGACGCGGGGTCCCGGAAAGAGTTGGTAGAGTCTGGGCCACCCCACCCACCGCCCCCGTGTCTCCGGTGAGTATTTTCTGGAGCAAGTCCGCCACTCCAGGTACCCGGACGGTGGAATCGCCGGAAGTAAGAACCTGTTCCGCCGCCCAG
>JAITQC010000070.1 GCA_031289115.1 Planctomycetota bacterium | reverse complement strand
CCCAGGGCGGCTCTAACTTTATCGACATGGCTCGCCGGGACAAACACCGCCAGTTTCAGTATTTTCTCCTGGTAGGTCTCCTCTATCACCTTCGCCTCCGGTGGGAGTCCGGAACGGGCGGCCAGGACTTCATTGACACCGCCTGGGGCGCAGTCGAGGTTAGTGTGGGCGGCGTAGATGGCAAGGCCGGAACGGGCAATCGCTATTGCCCGGCGCCCGGAGGGGTCGTCTGGGCTTAGCCGGGAAAGACCGTGGTAGAAACGAGGATGGTGGACCACTAGCAAGTCGGCTTCCCGGCGTTTTGCCTCGTCCAGGACCGGCAGACTGGCGTCAAGGGCTAGAAGAACTGTCCTAACCTAATGCTAGAGGACTTCGCCAGCCTGGAGGCCAATTGGGTCTCTCGCCAAGGCCAGGGCGGGCGGGGCGATTTGCTCCATAACCGCTATTACATCGCGGACAGTGGGTAGGGGTTTAAGCATGGGGCGCCTTTAGGGGCTACTGGGGTGGCTATTTCGGGACCGGGTGGGGAACTCCCCCAAGCCCAGCCTGACTGGTTCTTCAGTCGGTGGTGGCCCTGGTTTCCCTCTGGGTCAATCCCGGAGGGTGGCGCGGGGGTCCAGGGCGTCCCGGAGCGCCTCGCCCACCAGGTTATAGGAAAAAACCCCGAAAAACAACACTAGGCCGGGAAAAACCGCTAACCACCAATTGGCCAAAGGCGAATCGCGGGTTTCAGAAAGGAGCTGTCCCCAGGTGGGGGTGGGCGGGGTTACCCCGAAGCCAATAAAGGAAAGACTGGCTTCGGTAAGGATGGCGCCGGTTATTCCGAAAGATATTGACACCAGGACTGGGGCCATGGCGTTGGGGAGTATATGGCGGAAAATGGTGCGTTGATCAGTGGCGCCAAGGGTTATCGAGGCCAGGACATAGTCCATTTTCTTGAGTTTGAGGATTTCGCCCCGGATAAGCCGGGCCACCCCGGTCCAGCTGGTGAAGCCGATAACCAGCATGATGTTGAGGATGGAGCGGCGATCAAGCACGGCGATAACTGCCAGAATCAGGAAAAAGGAGGGGAAGCAGAGCATAAGTTCCATGAAGCGGGATATGAGTAGGTCAGTCCAGCCACCGTAATAGGCGGCGATGGAGCCTATCACCAGGCCGATTAGGGTAGCCAGGGCGACTGAGACAAAACCGACCGACAGTGATACCCGCGCCCCGTGGAGGAGGCGGGTGAGGACGTCGCGGCCGCTTTCGTCTGTGCCTAGCCAATGGTAGGCGTCCAGGTGGCGGGGGCGTTTCCAGTGGCTGGCGGGAACCGGCCGGAAGGCGCCGGGAACAAGGTTTTCCAGACGCAGGCGGTTAAGGCGCCGCTGCTCAAGCGGGGTGAGGCGCTGTCCGTTGGCAAGGGCCTGGAGATAGGGTTGTGTCCGGGTCGAAGCCGGGTTGTCCAGGGCTAAGCTAGGGTCTGGCCAAGCGCTATCCTGGATAAGCTGGTTAAGGGCGGCCAGAATGTCCGCCGGTTCAGTCAGGTCTTGTAGTTCAGTGGGAAAACCGGCTTGGGGATTGGCGAATGTGGTTTTTAGAAGACGCCAGTCCAGAATGTCGGCGGAACTAAGTTCAGGCGCCTCCACCGCCCAGTCAGGGGGAAGGAGTGGACCAAAACCCTGTTCGTTAGGGCCGTAGGGCAGGGGAGGAAAAAACCCTTTTCCCTGGCCGGAGCGCGCCAACTCCCGGTAAGGGGTTTGGTCGTTACGGGCGACGGCGCGAAACGGGAAGTGGAGGAGAAGAGCGAGAAGGAGAATTACCAGCCAAGCCGGACTAAGGGGAAACTGGTTCGCCCCGGCCAGGAGGATATAGCTGAGGCCAAGCAGGGCGAGTAAAGTCAGAGCGGCCAGGATTAGGAATCCGGAACGAAACTCCCGATAGGGGGTGAAGAAGCCAGGAAGCGCCTGGTCCAGAAGGAGTCGGTTAAAACGCAGCGTGGCTAACCCCGGGGCGGGAAGAACCTCACTCTCGTGGAGGGGAGATTCGAGGAGGATCTCGCCCAAATCCCCTGGCAAACGCTCCCGGTTGCTCCACTGGAGAGGCGAGTCGGGGGTAGCGTGGACAAGTAAGCCGGAGGAGAGGAGCCGGGCGAAAAAAACCTCGCGGACCTGGGACGATTCGGGGTCGGAAGGCACTGGCGCCACCCCCCCGCTAAGAAGGTGGATAGCTAGGTCGGGATTATCCATATCCGCCAGGTCGGGAAAAGGTCGTTTCTCTTGTTCCAGCCAGTCTGACCCTCCCACTTCCCAGATCATGCCCCCGAGGCCCAGCCAAACCGTTAGGGCCAGGAGGAGAGCGAAGAGGATGGTGACAAAACGCGACTCGTGCCGCCAGAGACCGGGAAGATAACGCCGTAAAACCAACCAGACCCCGGCGGCCAGGGGAAGGAAAAGAAAGGCGAAATTAAGGCTACGCTCCAAAATGGGTTCGGTGGTGTCGGAGGGGGCGAAAAACTCCCGGAGCAAGGGATAGGTTACCGCGCCACTACCAGGTTCTTCCCAACGGAAGGGGAGACGGTGGGCGAGAAAGGGGGCGAGGAAGGCGGTGAGGATGAAGACGCTGATGAGACAAAGACCGATCCGCCCTCCGGTGGTGCGGCGGTAGCGGCGCCATAGCCAGAGCCAGGGAGGAACGGGTTTCATGCCTTTCCCCCCGGGGGGTCGGCCCGGAAGAGGGCGCTGTCAAACTGGCGGGTAAAATCGGTCCAACGCTTCTCCGGGTCGTCAAGGTTTTCCAGTAGGCGGTTGGCCCCAGCCACCTTGGCGTCCAGGTTGTCCAGATGGTGGAGGACGAAGGCCTCGGGTATTTTCGGTAACACTGGTGAACCATATTCCAGGCGGCCGTGGTGGGAGAGAATGAGGTGCTGAACCAGATGCAACTTGGCGTCAGGGAAACCACCCAACCCTGCCGCCCGCTTGGAAAGCATTTCCGCCCCCAGGAAGAGGTGGCCGAGGAGTTTTCCCCGGTCAGAATACTCGATAGAGGTGGTGACGCAAAGCTCCTCTAGTTTACCGATGTCGTGGAGGATGGAACCGATAAGCAAAAGGTCGCGGTTCAGGCGGGCGTGGGCGGCGTAATGGTTGGCGGCCCGGACCACCGACACCGTGTGTTCGAGTAATCCCCCGAGCCAAGCGTGGTGGAAGGTGCGGGCGGCGGGCCAGCGGCAAAAGGCATCCAGGAGGTCGGGAGCGTGGAAAAAGGCCTGAGCAAGGGCCAGGTAGTCGTGGTCAGCAAGGCTCGCCAGTTGGTCCAGGAACTCGGTCCGGAGGCTCGCCAGGTTTTCCCGGGAGACTGGGATAAAGATGAGGTCGGCGGTTTCATGCGCCTGGGCGGGACGGAAACGGATTATTTTCAGTTGCTGGTGACCGCGGTAGATCTCCACCTGGGCCTGGATTTTCAACACCGACCCGGGAGGGCAGAGGCGAAAGTCTTCTGGGCTAGCGTCCCAGTAAGTGGCGGAGAGTTGGGAGGTGGCGTCAGCCAGAAGAATGCGGATATAACCCTTGCCATTGGTGGTGGTGCTTAGACTTGCCTCCCGCGCCACGTAGAAGCCTTCGAAGCTTTCTCCTTCCCGTAGATCGGCAAGACAAGGGTTGGGGTGACTGGGGTCGGGCATGGGGGGCCATTCCTCCTGGCGTTGTGGGGCGACGGATGGTTTTTCCATCCGGAAAGCGGGTGGAAAGCCACCCCGCCGGGTTTAACCTGGTCCCGGTTTGGGGTGGGGCGGGTTATTTCGCGCCCGGGCTAGAATTTAACATACGCTATTTCACCTTTCCTGTCCAGCCGGGGTTACTGGGGGGGACGGCGGGGACAGGCGGGAAAGCGGGAAAAGTCGACCACTTTGGCGGGGGGTGTAAATTTCCTTATCCCCCAGGCATTTACCAAGGAGAAACGAGGTTAGTGGCTATGGGCCAGGAGCAGGTGCCCGGCCGCCTTCCAGCCATCCAGGGCGGAGGTGGTTATCCCGCCGGCGTAGCCGGACCCTTCGCCAGCCGGGTAGAGACCACTGAGGCTCAGGGAAGCGCCCTGGGTGTCACGCCGGATGCGTAGAGGGCTACTGGTACGTGTTTCAACGCCATAAAGGACAGCGGTGGCTGGGTCGACTTTACGCAGGCGGCTGATAAGCTGGGGTAGGGCGGCGGCCAGGGTGTCGCCGATACGGGGCGGGAGTAAGTCGCGTAGGTTGGAGGCGCTGGCGCGGGATACGCCCCGCCGGACTGGCAGTTCCCCGGCCCTTCCCGCCATAAAGTCGGCGAGGCTGGAGGCGGGAATGGCGTATTCGCCCCCCGCTAGTCCGGCCTGGTAGTTTTTGCCTTCCCAGTGGCGCTGGAAAGCGAGGCCGGCCAGGGGATCGGGTTCAAAAGGGGCGAGGTCAGTCGCTTGCACCGGCACCAGAAAGGCGGCGTTACCCCAGTCGCCTGCCCGGGCGCTTAGGCTCATTCCATTCACTGCTAGGCACTCAGGTTCCGAGGCGCAGGCAATCACCATGCCACCCGGACACATACAGAAACTGTAGCAGGCGTCTTGGTTCCCAAGGGGTGGAAGGGCGAGGCGGAAGGTGGCACAGACCCCGCCACCCAGGCGCCGGCTCTGGGAGGCGTTAATGGCGGCCTGGGGAATTTCTAGCCGCAGGCCCATGGCGAAGGGTTTGGCCTCTAGCTCGATATGGTCGTGGGCGAGGAGGGAATAGACGTCACGGGCGCTATGGCCAGTCGCCAGGATGCAGTAAGAAACTTCGCGCTCCTCCTGGCCCTGGATCCCCCACCATTCCACCCCCAGGAGTCGCCCCTTTTCTCCCCGTAGGCGGCTAAGACGGGTGCGAAAGAGGATTTCCCCCCCGAGGTCACAGATACGGTTCAACAGGTTATTTACCACCTCGCCCAGGCGGTCGCTACCTAGATGGGGTTGGGCGTCAAGCAGGATGTCCTCCGGCGCCCCTGCCCGCACCAGTTCCCCCAGTACCGCCTGTATACCCTCGCGGTCCTTGTGGCGGGTGTTCAGTTTGCCGTCGGAAAAGAGGCCGGCTCCCCCGGCGCCAAAAAGTGGGTTGGACTCGGGGTCGAGACTACCCTCGCGCCAAAACCGGGCGGTGACCTGGCGGCGCTTTTCCAGGTGGTCGCCGCGTTCGATAAGGAGAGGCCGCCAGCCCGCCTGGGCTAGCCGTAGAGCCGCCAGGAGACCAGCCGGTCCCGCTCCTACCACCAGCGGACGTGGCTTACCTGGATCGGGCCGGGGGGTCCCAGGGTGGGGGAAAAGCGGAAGGTGGCTAGGTTCGATCACAATGTCTAAGTCTGTCTGCTGGCGCAGGCGGTCCCGCCAGGCGAGAGGCATTTCTAGACGCAGGTGATAGACCAGGCGGGGATGCTGGTTACGGCGGCGGGCGTCACGGGAACGGCGGACTGGACTGCAGGAGAGGATGTCCCCGGGTTGGCAGCCGAGAAGGCGAGCCGCCCGGCGCCGCAAGGCCGCCGGATCGGCCTCTTCCCCCAGATAGACCTGGCGGAGGGTGAAGAAGAAAGACTTGGGCACGGGCTGGTCCATCCCTAACGCTTGGCTCCTTAACGGGGCCGGCGTTTTCCGGGTTTTCTAGCGCGCCAGTAAGTCTGACTGGCGAAGGAGGTTAATGATGTCCTGGTGCACCGCCTCTGGCTTGGCCATTCCACCTCCCGGGGTGGCGCAGTCGACTCGCGCCAGTTTTCCCTCCCGCACGAGATCGAGGAAGACATCCCTGACCTGCCGCTGGAAGTGGCTGTCTTTCTCATGGATATCTTCGCCACCCTGGAGATAACCCCGGTCCTGCCCCTGGCGGGGACGGGAGAGGTTGGACCAGGCAAAGTCCAGCGGGACATCAAGAAAGATGGCTAGGTCGGGGCGGGGTATGGCGTGGGAAACGTATTCCAGGTTTTCAATCCAGGCGAGAAGTTCCTGGCGTTCCCCCGGATCGGAAAGCTTGGCGCCCTGGTAGGCGAGGTTGGAATGGAGGTAGCGGTCGACAATGACCAGTTCACCCGCCGCCAGCCATTCCCGGATGGCGCCAGCCGCTTCGCGGCGATCAAGGGCGTAAAGCAGGGCGATCAGGCGGGGGGAGAGGTTTTCTCCGTATTCGCCGCGTAAAAACGCCGCTATCAGGCCGCCATAAGGCTCGCTCTCGGTCCGGGGGAAGTGGCAGCGCCGGACCGTCTGGCCGCTAGCGGTGAAATGTTGGACCAGTAGTTCTATCTGGCGCGATTTTCCCGCCCCGTCAATCCCTTCCAGCACCAGGAACATCCATGGCCTCCCCCGCCCGTTGGTCCACCCCTTTCCCACCGGGGGGTCAGGCGAATCGGGTGGTATCGTTATCGTCTATATCGGAAGTCTTTTCCAGCATGGAGTTGCTTATCCGTTCCGAGACTGGTGAACGCCGCACGATGGTGGTTCCTGACATAGCCGGACGTTTGTCCATGGGGATATAGTCCCGCAGGGCCGGTCCGACATAGATCTGGCGTGGCCTGGCTATCCGGTAGTTTTCCGAGTGGCGCATCTCCCGCCAGTGGGCTAGCCACCCCGGGGTGCGGCCGATAGCGAAGAGGACGGTAAACATGTCATAGGGGATGTTGGCCGCCTTCAGGATCAAGCCTGAATAGAAATCCACGTTGGGGTAGAGGTTGCGGGAAAGGAAGTAGTCGTCATGAAGCGCCTTGTCCTCCAGGCGTAGCGCGATGTCAAACATGGGGTTGGTCATGCCGGGCTTAATAAGGAGCTTGTGGCAAAGCTCCTTAAGTATCTTGGCGCGGGGGTCGAAAGTCTTGTAGATGCGGTGGCCAAAGCCCATCAGCCGCGCCCGTTTGTTTTTGGCGTCCTCGATGAAACGGCCGCCATCGTCTCCGGAGTCGAGGATGCGGGTGAGCATCGAGATTACTTCCTGGTTAGCGCCGCCATGGCGGCGGCCCCAGAGGGCGGCGATGCCGGCTGAGATAACGGCGTAGACGTTGGAGAGACTAGAACCTACCAGGCGGACGGTGGAGGTGCTGCAGTTTTGCTCGTGGTCGGCGTGGAGTATGAGGAAAGTGTCAATCGCCTTCACAATGTCGGGATCCTGCTGGTAGTTCTTGACTGGCGAGGAAAACATCATGTTGAGGAAATTCTCGACAAAACGGAGCTTATGCGAGGGGTAGACCACTGGTTCACCAACGAATTTCTTGTAGGAGAAGGCGGCTATGGTCCGCACCTGGGACACCAGGTTAGAGATGACCTGCTTTTCCTCTTCCTCGCTAAGGTCCTCCTGGACCGGGTAGAAGGTGGCCAGGGACGCCACCATGGTGGTGAGTAGGCCCATGGGGTGGGCGTAGTTGGGGAAAGCTAGGAAAAAGTGGCGCATGTCCTCGTGGATGAGCGAGGACAGGTTGAGGTGCCCGGAGAAGGAGTTCAGTTGTTTCGGGGTGGGGAGGTCGCCATACATCAGGAGGTAGGCAACCTCGACGAAACGGCTGCGGGTGGCCAGTTCCTCAATGGGGTAACCCCGGTAACGGAGGATTCCCCTTTCCCCGTCCAGGTAGGTAATGGCGCTGCGGCAGGCGGCGGTGTTAGCGAAGGACTCATCCAGGGTCACTAGTCCGGTATGGTTCCGGAGTTCATGGATATTCAGGGCTTTTTCATTTTCGGTTCCTACGGTAAGGTCGAGTTCGTATTCCTTGTCCGAAAAAGAGAGTTTGGCCTTTTCTCCCATGGCTTGCCTCCATGATTTTGACCAGGTTTTCCCTGGTGGGTGGAATATTTCCGCTAGGTGGTTTTTGCTCGCTGGCTACTGGGTGGCGCCTGGTCCGGGGTTTATTGATTCTACCTTAAACGCCAGCCAGGGTTTTCTTGAATACCACTTTGGC
>JAITQC010000039.1 GCA_031289115.1 Planctomycetota bacterium | reverse complement strand
GTTCCCGATTTCGCCGGCAACCTTGAGGCCTGGGCGGTGGTGGTGGACGCGGCGCCAGATGTGTTTAACCACAACCTGGAAACAGTTCCCCGGCTCTACCCCTTGGTGCGGCCAGGCGCTGATTATCGCCGTAGCATTGAATTACTTACCTTTGCCCGGGAGCGGGCCCCCGGGCTCGCCACCAAGAGCGGCATCATGCTGGGCCTTGGGGAGGAAACGGCGGAGGTGCTCCAGGCGGGAAAAGATTTACTGGCCGCCGGGGTAGACATGCTGACAGTAGGGCAGTACCTCCGTCCCGCCGCTCCCAACACTCTGGCGGTGGAACGCTTTGTCCCGCCAGAGGAGTTTGACGCTCTGGGGCAGCGCCTGCGGGAAATGGGGTTTCGCTCAGTGGCCTCTGCCCCCTTTGTCCGCTCCAGTTATAACGCCATGGAGTCTTTCCTCGGCCTAGCCGAGGGGGAGGGGTAATGCCTGGGGTGGCCTGGTCTTTCGCAGGGATACAGGGACAAGAGGCAGTACTGGCGCGGCTTAACCAGGAAATAGCCAGTAACCGCTTTCCCCACGCCTACCTCTTCGAGGGGCCGGCGGGTAGCGGCAAACTCACCCTGGCCCGGGCGCTCTCGGCGGAACTTCTTTGCCTGGACCGCCGGGACGGTTCGGCCTGCGGCGCCTGCCGGCCTTGCCGCCTGTTGGCGCACGCCAACCATTCTGACTATCTTGAACTTCCCCGCGAGGGAGATAGGCTTTCCATCGCCCAGTTTGTCGAGCGCTCTGGCGAACCCCCCGGGGGGGGGACGCCGCTCCTGGCGTTTTTCCACCTGCGGCCGGTGGAAGGGACGCGGCGTATCGCGGTGGTGCCGGAGGCGGAGCGCATGGGGCCGGAAGCGGCTAACGCCCTGTTGAAAACCCTGGAGGAGCCACCGCCAGGGGCGGTCCTCATCCTCACCACCCTTTCGCGCGACCGGCTCCCCGCCACCATTGTCAGCCGTTGCCGGCGTCTCGGGCTTCAGCCGCTCTCGACCGAGGTCATCGCCGCGGAGTTGGCGGCCCGGGATCTGGCTAGCGGCCCGGACGCCTGGGACCTCGCCCAGTCGGCCGAGGGGTCGCTAGGGCTAGCCCTTAACCTGGCCGGACCTGACACTCTGGAACTCTGGCGCTGGCTGGCGGGACCGGGACTGGCGGGTAGCCAGCCCCGCGACGCCCTGGCCCTGGCTAACGCCATTCTTAACTACGCCGCCGGCGGCGAGGACAGTGGCGCCCGGCGCCGCCGCTCCCTGGCCGCCCTGGACCTGGTGGCTCTGTCGCTACGCCAGCGACTACGCGCCGCTAATGGCGCTGGCGCCCGGGTCGGCCAGGCCCTCACCGCCCTTTGGGAGGCGGGGGAAAGGATAACCCGCAATGTCAAGCCGGAGGCAGTTCTTTTACTCGCGGCCTACGATGTGGTGGCGGCTCTACGCCACCCCTAGGCTGTCAACCGGGGTAGGGAGGAAAGCATGGACAATATGATGGCCTGGCTTCTAGGCCGCAAGAAGGGGCCGATCGAGCACGCCATTGACGAGGCGCTGAGTCTTTTGGAGGAAAAGGACTACGACGCCGCTATCGCGGTTATCCAGAATAAAGCCCTGACCCGGGAACCGGAAAACCGCCGCGCCATCCTCCACCTCGGCATCTGTTACATGCTTAAAGGCGAACTTGACCAGGCCGAGACCATACTCCGGACGGTGGTTCGTAAGGGCGGGATGGATTCGGAAAGCGCCGCCGCCCTTATCGCCCTGGAGAAAATCGGGAAAGACCGCGGGAAAGCCAAGTGAGGGATACGCCGGAAGCCTGGGAAAGCCGCCGCCGGCGCATGCTGACCCAAGACCTTCAGGGTCGCGACATAGAGGACCCCCGGGTGTTAAAGGTGCTGGGGGAACTTCCCCGGGAGGAGTTTGTCCCCCGGCTGGAGCGCCCGGCCGCCTACGCTGACCGGGCGCTTCGCCTGGGTCGGGGACAAACCATTTCCCAGCCCTACGTGGTGGCCTTCATGACCCAGGCCCTCCAGGTGGAGGAGGGGATGCGGGTGCTGGAAATCGGCACTGGCAGTGGATACCAGACCGCCGTCCTGGCTCTCCTGGGGGCCGAGGTTTTCAGCATGGAGGTGGAGGAGGACCTGTCCCTGGTGGCGGAACAAACGCTCGATCGGTTGGGGCTGGGGGAACGGGTGACCCTCCGGGTCGACGATGGGGGACTGGGGTGGCCAGAAGAAGCGCCTTTTCCCCGGATCATAGTCACCGCCGCTAGCCCCCGGCCGCCGCCGGCCTTGCTTGACCAATTGGCTCCGGGTGGGCGGATGGTGCTACCGGTGGGGGAGAGAGAGGGGGGACAAACCCTTTGCCTGGTGGAGAAGCCCCTGGTTCCCCGGCCCGGCGAGGCGGCGGTCAGCCTTACTCCTCTTCTCAAGGTGATGTTTGTGCCGCTACGGGGAAAAGCTGGTTATGTCTAAGCCAAACGTCCGTCTTTAACAAATAACTGACAACTGTTTAAAACTAACAATTGTTTGCCGCCCAGGAAGGCCGAGAGGCCAAGCCTGGGCGATTTTTTTTCTGGCGTTAACGTCCTTAATTTCTTGACTTTCCAACATATTGGGGTTAGAATAGTTAGCGTCAAGAAAATTTAAGAAAAAGTTTAACCCGCTCTAAAGTTTAGTCAGCAACTGCCGCTAATACTAATGCGGCGGTATCTGTACATACTATCCGCAATGAGGTGAACGCCATAATTGTCCGGGTTTTCCGGTTTTTGACCGGGAAACCGCGGATCAACCCGCAGGAGGGTTAACCATGGCCTTGGGAATTAATTCGGGAGCCAGTGGGCTCCAAGCGCTTAACAGTCTTTTCCAGACTGACAAAAAGCAGAAGAGCCTGATCGAAAAGTTGTCCTCTGGATTTCGTATCAACACCGGAGCTGACGACCCCTCGGGCTTGATTATTTCCGAGATGTTGCGTTCCCAGATCAGCGGTTACGACCGGGCTATACGCAACACCATGGAGGCTAACAACCTTCTCTCCGTCGCCGAGGGGGGCTTGGGCAGCATGCAGTCGATGCTGACCAAGATGAAGGGCCTGGCTATCCACGCCCTGAACAGCGGCATAACCTCCAACTCCCAAGTCGCCGCCGACCAGGCGGAAATGAACTCGCTCCTAATGTCCATGAACCGGGTGGCCAACACCACCAACTACGCCGGCACCAATCTTCTTAACAGCGCTCAGGAATTCACCTACCAGGTGAACGACACCAACTCCCTCATCAGTGACGAGGGGGTGAATATCCGTAGCATCAACGGCATGTCGGACGGCAACATCAACGTCAGTTACGCCGGTAGTGCCGGTCCAGCCCTGCCAGCCGAGCTGGTCGTAGACTTCGCGGCGGTGACTGACGCCTACGGGGAACTCGACCCCGCCTCGGCGGTGGACGCCGAAGGGCAGCTGGTGGCTGACCAGAACGTGACTATCAACAGCACCGCCTTCACTTTCGCCGCCGGCTCCTCGGCGACTGACATAGTGCAGCAAATCAATGCCTCCGGCATCGCCGGGGTTAACGCCCTGGTCGACGCCACCACCGGCGGAGTTCGCCTGGAGTCCGCCAGCACTGGCCAGGCCGCCCAGATCAGCATCTCCGGATCCTCTTCTGGCACGGCGGGAGTGGACGCCCTGTTTACCAACGGGATCACCATGGGGGAAAACGCCACCAACGGTGGCTCCACCCAGGCGGAACGGGCTTATCTTGAGGCTGATTTCAAAAACACCGTGCCTGCCAACCAAAGCCAGGAGTTTACCGTGGTTGGCAACCGTGGCGCTGGGTCCTTCACCTTCGCCGCCGGAACCTCGGTTGAGGATATGGCCAAAGCTATCAACAGCCGCTCCGACTCCCTGGGAGTCGAGGCTTACGCGGTGCGTAACGAGGGGGACGGTGCCACTGTTCTTCGCCTGGTTTCGGAAAACTACGGCTCTGACGCCATGGTCAAGGTGGAACAGCGGGTAGGGAGCGCTTTCGCCCGCCAGGGAGAAACCATTGGCGACTGGGGGCAGAACGCTAACCTCAGCATCAATGGCGAAAGCATCACCACTAGCGGACTCACCGCCCACCTGGCTGGTTCGGTGGTAGGCGACATCACGTTTAACCCGGGTTCCCCCGATACGCTGGGGATTGCCCAGACGGGTTATGACAGCGACCTCCTGCATAACGCCACTGACCCGCAGACTGCCCAAGTCAACAATATCAAGGGCGGCATGCAACTCCAGTTGGGAGCGGGGGCGGGCGGCCAGAACCGCGAAACCATGGCGATCGGGAACTACCAACCCTACAACCTGGGGCAGGTGGAGGTGAATGGCCAGATCTACAGCCTTAACGACCTCTATGGCGGCGGCGAAGCGTCGCTAAGCCGTAACCCTGAAATCGCCATCCAGGTGATCGAGCAGGCCATCAGTGACGTCAGCGCCGGGCGCGCCAATATCGGCGCCTACCAGGCCAACAACCTGGAGACCAACGCCAACAACCTCCGGGTGGAAATGGAAAACCTGATCGCCTCGGAGTCAAGCATCCGCGACGCCGACATGGCGGAATTGATGACCCAGCTTACGGTGGCCAAGATTTTGCAAAGCGCCGGGCTTAAGGGCGTGCAGGCCAATAACCAGAACCGGCAAAACGTCCTCCAGCTTCTTAACGGATTGTAACCCCGCCCCCGTTGCCTCGGCCGGGGCTTTAGCCAGTTTTTCCGAAGAACCCCCTTCCCCCGGGAAGGGGGTTTTTAACAGTCCGGGTTTTTCCACTCCTCCCGGAAAGGATTCCCCGCATGGATTCGCCCCTTCCCGCCAGCTTTCCCGAACTCCTGGCCGCTTTTACCCACTCCCCTTTGTCCCTAGCCTGGCGCGTCCCCGGGGTCTGGCCGCTTATCAAGCCTCCCGGCCCTACTAGCCACAGCTTGGTTACTGGCTTACGCCGCCACCTGGGAATCCGCCGGATCGGCCACGCCGGCACCCTTGACCCCCTGGCCCAGGGTTTACTGGTGCTACTGGCCGGTACGGCTAGCCGCCTCTTTTCCGCCTTCCAGGCTTTCCCCAAGACCTACCGGGCCGCCTTTCGCCTGGGGGAGCGCACCGATACCCAGGACCGGGGGGGTAAACCCCTGCCGGGCTGGCTCCCCCGCCGCACGCCTCCCCTGGCGGCGGCGGAGTTGACAGATCTCCTCCCGGCCTTCCGGGGCGAAATCCAGCAAATCCCGCCTATGTTTAGCGCCCTGAAGAAAAATGGGGTGCCGCTCTACCGCCTGGCCCGCCAGGGCCTTAGTCTGGAGCGTCCCGCCCGCACGGTCCAGGTCTACTCCCTGGAAGTCCTCTCCTTCGACGGCTGGGAAGGGGAAATGGAGCTAAGCGTCTCCAGCGGATTTTATGTCCGCTCCCTGGTGGATGAACTGGGGGAAAAACTCGCCACCGGCGCGGTCCTGACCAACCTCTGCCGCCGGGCGATTGGTCCTTTTCATTTGGACCAGGCGAAAACGCTGGCCGAACTTGCTCTCCCAAGCGTTAATTAGATTGCCGGGTGGCGGTTTTTTATCTATACTGGGTTTAACGTGGATTAATTAAACGATTATCCAAGTTGACCCCGGGTGGCCAGGGCGGCGGGTGGGGCTGGCTTAACCGGCTGACAGTGGCGCCAACCCCGCCACGGGAGGATACACCAATGCAAAGACGCGATTTCATCATGGCGGCGGCTGGAGCGGGTTTGGCAGTAAGCCTACCCCGCCTCCCTTTACTGCGAATCGGGGCAGCCCAGGCGGCTGAGGCTGCTTTTCCTGGCCTGGTGGCGATCCGTAACGGCGAACCGGCCGCTATGTTTGACCGGGGAATGGCCGCCCTTGGCGGCATGCGCCGCTTTGTGAAGCCAGGGCAAACGGTGGTGGTGAAGCCAAACGTTTCCTGGGACGCTAGTCCGGAACTCGGGGGCAACACCAATCCCCAGCTGGTTAGCCAGGTGGTCCGGCACTGTCTGGACGCCGGGGCCGGGCGGGTGACGGTGGTGGACCATAATATCGAGAACGGCCGACGCTGCTATCAGTCCAGTGGCATCGCCGATGCCGCCACCTCCTCCGGGGCGGTGGTGGCACCAGCCGAGGCGGAACGCTATTACCAGGCGACGACGGTTCCTGGGAAGTCCCTGAAGCGGGCCTCGGTGCACGAGGCAATTCTGGCGGCCGACGTTTTCATCAACATCCCCATCCTCAAGCACCATGGCGGAGCCGGCATGACCGCTGGCATGAAAAACCTGATGGGGGCGGTCTGGGACCGGCGCTTCTACCACGCCAACAACCTGAACCAGTGCATAGCCGACTTCCTGACCTTGCGCCAGCCTGACCTGAACATTCTCGACTGCTACCGGGTGATGACCCGTAACGGCCCCAAGGGTGGTTCGGCAGCTGATATTAAGTTGGTCGGGATGCAGCTTATCTCCACTGACATCGTGGCGGTGGACGCGGCGGCCTCCCGAATCCTCGGCCGGGCCCCGGAAGATTTTCCCTATGTTGGAATGGCCTACGGCGCGGGGTTAGGCGAGGTTGACCTGGCGCGTTTAATGGTGGAACGCCTGACCCTCTGAGGCGCCAGGACCGTTTTTTTCTTACCCTAGACAGGCAAGCCAAGTTAAATTACCCGCCCCCGGTCGCCACGGCTGACCGGGGGCGTTTTGTTTCTCTGCCAGGCGGGTGGTTTTTCCAGGAAATATCCGGTTTTCGCGAAAGGAAAAGGCTGGGCGGGGAAAGTGATTGGTGCTTCCCGTCCGGGACCAGGAGATTCCCGGGGGGCGGGAAAAGGGGATTTTCCCGGGAGTTGACTTTACTGCGGGCAGTTAGGCCGTAGGCCAGGGAGGAGCGGGGAATGTATGAGAAGACCCTTGTCCTGAGAAAAGACGGACATTGGTATGTGCTTAATTCGCAAAGCGGTGACGAGCGGGAGATTATACTCGCCCTCATGGAGTACGCCGAAAAGGAACAGTACGATATCCTGCCGGAGGAGGTGTATTCCCTGATGGAGCAACTGGGCTGGAAACTGGAGATTTACATCCCAGGTTTGGGAGCGGCTTAGGCGGGTGGCGAAAAAAAAAGTATTATCGGGCGTCCTTTTTTTAAAAGGACTGGGCTAAACAGGGAAAGTAGGTCGATATCAAGCTTAGGAGCCTTCCCGGCGCCCCGGGTACGGTGTAAACCGTCCCCGCTGCGCTTGTTGGGGCCAAGTCCTTCCCATAAAAAGACTTGGTTAGTTTATAAGGCTACTTGACGGTAAAGACAGGGGTTGCTGGGCATGGACAACAAAGCGGTTTTTACCCAGGAAAGCGTGTTGACATCCACCCGGACAACGGGGCGCTCCTCCACCCCCCGTTTCGGGTCGCTGTTTACTATCGCTCTGTCCCTCCTTCTCCTTTTCGGAGCTGCCAGCCAAGTGGGGCGGATTGAGGCTACCTCCGACGCGTTCCTGGGTTTGGACCGCCAGGCGGAGAGGCGTATCCGCCAGGAGGAGGAAAGAACCCGCACCGCCGTGATGATCGGCAGTGTCCCGGTTCGCCGGGAGGAGGCGCCCCCCTCTGGCTTCACCCTTGACCCTAACCCCCTGCCGCCACAGCGCCAGGGTGTGGGTCTGGAGGCGGTGGCTGGCGCTGGCCGGGAGCTACCTCCACCCCCGCTTTCCATTCCCTTCCCGGCGGGCGAGGCACCTTCCCGGCAAATAGAGGAGGGAGGGGCGCTAGATATTAGCGACCTAGTCACCCCCCTCGAGCCGGCGGGAGAATACAACCGTCCGGAAGGCAAGACCTACCGGGTGGAGAATGGCGACACCTGGGTCAAGGTGGCGGAACGCACCCTGGGGAGCGCCAAACGCTGGCGTGAGATTTTTAACGCCAACCCGACGGCCCAGAATGGTCTGAGGGTCGGGATGGTTCTATCTGTCCCTCCCGGCATTTAGTCACTGGCGAGGCTACCCAGGCGCGCCTTGATTACCCCCCCCCTCTTTATTTCCCGCCTTCCTCCTAAACCCCAGGTTGACCAACCGGCGGCTGGCATTTTTACCTTCCTTCTTCGGAAAACTCCCTTTTCGCCTCAGCTCCCCAACCCAACTTTTTTAGCCTTTACCGACCAAAAAAACCCGCAGGCGACCTGCCTGGGCGCGCCCC
>JAITQC010000037.1 GCA_031289115.1 Planctomycetota bacterium | reverse complement strand
TGGTTGGCTCGTCCAGGATCAGGAAGCGGCAGTGGGCGAAGAGCCACTTGGCGAAAATCACCTTTTGCTTGTTGCCACCAGTAAGGTAGCGTACCTGCTGGTCTAGGTTTACCGAGCGGATGGTGAGGTTTTTACGGAAACGCCCGGTGAGCTGGCGCTCGTGCGCCACCGAGAAAAGAGACGAAGAGGTTTTGGCGAGCGAAGTTAAGGAGATGTTGTCCTTGAGGGATAGAGACATACATAGCCCCGAGGTATCGCGGTCCTCGGGAAGGAAGCCAATCCCGCCCTCGATCGACCGGCCGGGGGAACTGACATTGACCGGCTGCCCCTCGACAAACACCGTCCCGCCAAGGGAACGGTCGGCCCCGAAGAGAGCGCGGGCGAACTCGGACTTCCCCGCCCCCACCAGGCCGGTGAGGCCAAGAATTTCACCCCGGCGGACTGCGAAGGAATTGGCGGCGCCAAAACCTGGCACTACCAGATTCTCCACCCGGGCGTACTCGCCCTCTGGGCGGGTGACCCGGGCTCGGCGCCCCGACTTTACTTCCCGCCCGGCGATCATTTCCACCATCTGGGCCAGGTTAAGGTTGTCGCCAACCACCAGGGAACCCACGTTCATGCCGTCCCGGAGGACAGTGACCCGGTCGGCTATATGCTGTATCTCTTCCAAGCGGTGGGAAATATAGATAATACCAACATCGCCCTTGCGTATCTCCCGGATCAGGTTAAACAGGCGCTCAGCCTCGGACTGGCTTAGCGCCGCCGTCGGCTCGTCCATGATGATCACCTTGGCCTTCTGGGACAAAGCGATAGCGATCTCCAGCATCTGCTGCTGGCTGACGGTGAGTTTCCGGACCGGCAGGCCGGGGTCGACCCGTAACCCCACTTCCGAAAGCACCTCCTCCGCCCGCTGGTGTAGCCAGCGCCAGTTTACCAGGCGCCGCCGGCCGGTGGAAAACTCGGTGAGACTGATGTTTTCCGCCACCGACAGGTGGGGGATGAGGTGGAAATTCTGGTAGATGGTGAAAATGCCATTGGCGAAGGCCGTCTCCGGAGTATGGTGGGCCATATCGAGTTCTTGGCCACCCATCTTGACCACCCCGGAGTCCAGGGTGTAGGCGCCGGAAAGGATTTTGATCAGGGTGGACTTTCCCGCCCCGTTGGCTCCGAGGAAGGCGTGCACCTCCCCGGACTGGAGGTTGAAATTCACCTTCTTGAGGATTTTCACCCCGAAGAAGGACTTGTCAATGTCAGTCATTTCAAGAAGCATACCCATAAGCACCTGTTCCCTGTTTGTCATGTGGCGCTTTTGCTTCCCCTGGGCGCCAGGCGTCTGGCATACCCCCGGGTCTAGGCGGTGGCTTTCCTTTAGTCCCCCGCCTCCAGCACCCTCAACAGCCTGGGACTGGCAAGCGGGGCGAGTGGCCGAGAGCGACCGACCGCCGCCACCGGGGCGGTTGACTCGCGCACCACCAGGCTCGGCTTAAGACGTATGTTTTTCGGCCGCTGCCCGCGGTCCCGGAGCATTTCCACCAGAAGGCGCACCCCGGCGGCGGCGATTTCCGGAAAAGGCTGCCGGATGGTGGTAAGGGCGGGCATGGTCATCCGCGCTGATGGAATATCGTCCACCCCGATAATGGAAAGGTCGCCTGGGACATCCAGTCCCCGCCGCTGCGCCTCCCGCATGGCGCCAATGGCGGTGAGGTCGTTGGCGCAGAAGAGGGCGAGAGGGCGTTTGCGGCACTGGCTGACAATACTGGCGCAGATTTCCGAGCCGATGGCGAATTCTCCCACCGTGGGGGCGCCAATCACCAGCTCCAGACTAAAGCCAGCCGCCTCAACCACCTCTTGGAAACCTAGCAGGCGGTCAGCAAAAAGGGCGATGTTCTGCGGACCTGGCATGCAGGCGAAAGCCCGGTGGCCAAGGGAAAGAAAATGCCGGGCCGCCAGCCGCCCCACTTGCAGATTGTCCACCGTCACTGTCCGCAGGGGCGAGTCGGAACTTAACGTCCGGTCTAGAACCACCACCGGGACCAGGCACTGACTGAACAAACGGTCGTTTTCCGGTGACACCGGCGCAACTATTATCCCGTCCATCTGCCGGGCCAGCATCAGTTCCAAATACTGGGCCTCACGCTCCGGGCTTTCCCAGGTGTTACCCAGGACCACGTTGTAACCGAGGCACTGCGCTTCTTCTTCAATATGCTTGGCCAGAGCAGCGAAGACCGGGTTCTGGATATCGGGAAGAAGAAGCCCAAACAAGTTGCTACGTTGCGAACGCAGGCTCCGGGCGGTGAGGTTAGGACGGTAGTCCAGCTCTTTCACCGCCGCTGACACCAGAGAACGCGTCCGGGCCGACACCGCTCCACTGAAGTTGATAACCCGGGAGGCGGTCATCCCCGAGACACCAGCCCTTTTCGCCACATCCTTGATGGAGGCCATGCGATCCCCTATGGCGACCCAGTCGGTGCCCTTTTGCCCGGAACAACTGGGCGTTTAGGGGAAAACGCCGGCTGGCAAAGGGCACGGGTAGCAAAAAACACTCAGCCATTAGCGCACGATTGACAAAACAAGCGTCACCTTACGCGGGTGAATCCAGGATGGCAGATTTTTGGCGAATTTAAAAACGCGGGCGAACCGGTACACCAGGGGAAAACAGCGCGTAACAAGGCAAGGAGTTTTAATCAATTGGGGCAGGGGAAGACAAAAACATGAAAGTGATAACGTTATCTATTTGCCGATTTCCACCTCCGCTGTCAAGGAATATTTTTTCTGGCGTTTTTTTTTCTCAGTGGGGGCGTCTCCCGGTTTAGCTGTCCTTTACTCCGGTTGGCGACGCTTTCGCCTGGGCCCGGGGTTTTTTATTGACAAACCAAGGGGTGTTGTCTAGGATCAAGAGTGAATCGATTAGCTAGCCAACCACGTCACCCCCACTCTCTCCCTCTTCCCCCAGGCCACCGGGCGGGTTTACCCGACGACCTGGGGAAGAGTTTTCCCGGAAAAACCCCTAACCACCCTTCCCCGACGCACCCCGCCGCTACTCGCGAGTCAGGTTGCACTGGTCCAGGAGAAGCATTTTTATCCCACTGGCGAAAAACTGCACAAGAATCTTTTTTTTATCAACCATAAACACCTTGCCAGAACCTAACTCCGGGTGGCGCACCAGGTCACCCACCCGGAAATAACTCGGCTTCGCCAGGGGTTTACTTGAGAAGGAGGCGGGAGGGGCGAGGGGTACCCGCTGACCCTGCCACTCCCCGTCCTCGGAGGGGAAAATCTCTCCGAAGTCGGGATCGGGGTCGGGGTCAGCCTGGGGCGGGGACAGGTCGA
>JAITQC010000128.1 GCA_031289115.1 Planctomycetota bacterium | reverse complement strand
CACCATGCGCTGTTTCGCCGGGAGCGAGCGAACCGGAGTGGATGTTCTTTACCGGGTTACACCCATTTCCGCCTGGTCGGTGGTGGGGGGAAAGTTCCTGGCGGTGGCGACGCTTTTCCTCGCCATGCTCATCCTGACCCTGATCTATCCCCTGGCGGGGCACCTGCTGGGGGGAAATGTCGACGCCAAGGTGTTTTTCGCCTATCTGGCCTTTTTCCTCCTGGGTCTGGCTTATATCGGGCTGGGGGTGCTTTTTTCCGCCGGCGCTGAAAGCCAGAGCATTGCCGCTATCGCCAGTTTCCTGGCCATTTTTTTCCTCCAAGGCCTGGGGAACAGTTTCGCCCGGGTGGCGGGTAACGCCCTGACGAAAACTCTCCTGGCTCTTGGCCTGGGGGAAAACGCGGTGACCATCGGCTCGGGACAGGTTTTAACTAACGCCCTGGTCTGGCTTAACCCGGCCTCCAGGTTAACCCTGTTTGGCCGGGGTATTTTCCGCCTTACTCCGGTGATTTACTTCCTCTCCTTTACCCTCCTCACCCTCGGCCTCACTTGCCTGGTGGTGCGCCGGGGCCAAGCTAGACGAGGGAAGGAATGGTTGCGTTTAGGCATCCTTGCCTGCCTCCTTATTTCGGCGAATTTCCTCCTTGAATTAAAATTTGACCGCGACCTACGTTGGGATTTAACTTTCTCTGGTATTTATTCGATTAACAACGAGACAAAGGAAACGCTGTCCACTTTAAACGACCCCATTGTCATCTGGGGACTTTTTGACGCCGACCCGGAAAACCAGGAAAACGACACTGTGCTTTTTCTGGAGCAATACGCCCGGGAGGGCGGCGACAAACTAACGCTACTCTACGCCAATCCCGAGACGGACCGGGGTAAACTGGCTGAACTTGGCCTTCCCGACGACCTCGACCTGCAAGACACGGTCTTTCTGGTGGTCAACCGCCGTAGTGGCAATTACCGCCAGGTAAAAAGCCAGGATCTTCTGGTCAGCCGTCCGGACCAATCCGGGGAAGCCATGCCCCTGCTCCGGGTGGAACAGGCCTTCACCGGGGCTATCCACCAGGTGACAGCGACGGCGTTACGGACCGCCTATGTCCTCCGCGGACACGGCGAGGAAGCGTCCCGGCCGGCTTATGGCCAACTCCGGCGTGAACTTGCCTGGGCGGGTTATCGGGAGGAGATTTTTGACCTGGCGCTAGGAAGCGACATTCCTTCCGACGCTGACCTCCTTCTTATGCTCTCCCCCACCCTTGACCCTAACCCGGAAGTGGGGGAACGCCTGGGTAAATATTTGGCGAGCGGCGGCAGCCTCCTGGTTTTGGCTGGTTTCAACCCCGCCCGCTTCACCAACCTTAACGCCTCCCTCCGAACCTGGGGGGTGGAAATAACTCCTAACCGGCTACGGGAAACCCACCCGGAGCTCAGGTTAGCCGACGATCCCTACAGCTTTGTCGCGGTGTCCCCGGAGAGCGATTTTCGCCAGGGCACCCAGGCGATGCTGGCGGTGATGCCCCGGGAAATAAGTTGGCCCGAACAAGCGCCGGCTGGCCTGGTTCGCCGTAACCTCCTGCAAAGCAGTAACGGAGTGGTGGCGGAGCCAAACGCTCAGCCTAGCGCGGGGGAAAAACCGGCTATCCACATCCTGGGGGTGGCGGTGGAGAAAATGGGAACGCCAGCCACCCGGCTGGCAGTTATTGGAAGTGGTGAATCCTTCCAGGACCCGGTAATGGAAAACATGGGGTCTTATTCCCCGACCCACCGGGGTTTTATCCAGAAGCTCCTTGGCTGGTTTTCCACCAACGCGGAAACCGGATACACCCGGAGCATTTACGCCAAAGGATTACCAAGCTACGCCCTGGTCATCACCAGCGGCAAATTGCCGCTTCTCTATTTTTCCGTATATGCCGGACTCTTCGGTTTGCCGCTGGCGCTTTTGGCAACCGGGGGCCTGGTCTATTGGCGGCGCCAACGGCGTTAACCCTGGAGGCAAGGCAAGGCCAGGGGTAGCGGCGCCGGACGCCTCAGCGAGGCATAGGGACGGCCACGGGTTTAGGGACAGGCCGGGGACAATGCTTACTGGCCTAGGATAGGGAAAGGAGGTGAGTCAAAACCATCCAGGCGCGCGGTCGGAGCGGCAAGTGGCAATCCGGATCATTTGGGCAACGGAATAGGAGACTAATATGAAACTGTATGTCTTGGACAACGGTATCCAGCGGCTGGACAAATCTTTCCTGGTGGCTGGCTGCACCAACGCCACCCTTGACAACCCCAATCCCGCCACCATCTGGCAGGACATCCCTATCCACTCCTTCCTGGTGGAAACCGACGCTGGCCAGGTGGTGTTTGACACCGCCTGTAGCCCTTATTTCGCCAGCAAGTGGCCGGAGTTTATCCTGAATCAATCACCCTACATCGCTAGTGAAGAACAGGTATTCACCAGCCGTCTCCAGCAACTTAACGTCAAGCCAGAGGAAGTGAAGTATGTCGTGATGTCCCACCTCCATGTCGACCACGCCGGCAACCTCGGCCTCTTCCGCGGCGCCGAAATCTTTGTGAACGACGCCGAACTCACCACTACCCTACGCCAGTACGCCCTGGGAGAAGGACTTAACGTCCACACCCCCTTGGACATTGAGACTTTCCTGGCGGCAAAACTGCATTGGCGCCCGGTTCTGGCGGAAGAGTCGGAGGTGACGATCGCCCCCGGGGTGACAGTGGTAAACCTGGGTTCCGGCCATTCCTGGGGCATGCTGGCCATGCGGGTGGACCTCCCTAAAAGCGGGTCCTTCCTGATGGTGGCTGACGCCCTCTATATGCGCGACAATCTTGGACCCCCCATCCAGGTGCCCGGCATCATCCACGATTCGCTGGGGTTTTTCCGCACCGCCAAATTTATCGACGCCTACGCCAAGAAGCACAACGCCACGATTCTCTTTGGCCACGATATCGAACAGTTCCGTACTTTGAAACTGGCGCCTAACGCCTACTATGACTGAACACTGGGGGACTTTGCTCGTTTTTTTCCGTCCTGTCGATGCATGGCGGAATAGGTAAGAATAGGTGATTTTCTGGAGGAATTGAAATGTTGAAAAAACTGTCTTGGGTGGCCCTGCTAGTCCTGGTCACCACCGCCGGTCTACTTGCAGCCGGAGAGAAGGCCTACACCATCGGCCTCCTCAACCCTTACATCGGCAACACCTGGCGCGCCCAATATCTGGAGCAGGCTGAGTTGGCGCAGAAGATATACCAGGAGAAAGGCCGACTTAAGGAATTGATCATCGCCACCTGCAACAACGATGTGTCACAGCAGCTTAACCAGATGAACAACATGATTAACCAGCATGTTGACTGTATGCTGGTCGACCCGTCCTCGGTTACCGCCCTCGGGGCTGGCATCCAACGGGCGATTGACGAAGGCATTCTGGTGCTGGTGGTCTCCGCCCCCGCCGCTTACGAAAACACCATCAATTACACCCATGACAACCAGGCCTTCGCCTCTGTCAACTGTTCCTGGCTAATCGATAAATTAGGTGGCAAGGGCAATATTGTTGAAATCACTGGTCTAGTGGGCAACCCGGCCGACCAGGCGCGTATCGCCGTCCATGAAGAGCTCTTAGGCAAAACCCAGATCAAGGTGATCGGCTCGGCTCCCGCCAACTGGAGTCCAACCGAAGCCCAGACCGTGATGTCCCAGTTTATCTCCACCTATAACCAAATAGACGGCGTTTTACAGCA